>NZ_QTQD01000017.1:0-145662 GCF_003858025.1 Burkholderia sp. Bp9004
TACGACATCCTGCGCCACAGCGGTGTCGAACTTGGCAAGCTCGATTACCTCGGCGGCCGTAACGAACAAGCGTGACGCACGGCCGGGGCTCGGCCGGCCTGCGGTGGCCCGTCTTCGGGCGGGCCGCGACGGCCCGGGCAGGCCCGGCCCGACGGCCGGTCGCACCACTTTCCGGCGCGCTCGCCGGCCGCGCGCAGCCGGTGCCAGCCGAAACGTCGCCCGGCTGGCGTAAAATACGCTCTTTCCTCTTTCTCGCCCCCTTATGACGCTCGCCTCCACGCTCGACATCATCGCGGAGTTGAAAGCCGGCCGGATGGTGATCCTGGTCGACGAAGAAGACCGCGAAAACGAAGGCGACCTCGTGATCGCCGCCGAATTCGTCACGCCGGAAGCGATCAACTTCATGGCCAAGTACGGCCGCGGCCTGGTTTGTCTGACGTTGACGCAGGAACGCTGCAAGCAGCTGCACCTGCCGCTGATGACCTACCGCAACGGCACGCAGTACGGCACCGCGTTCACGGTCAGCATCGAAGCGGCCGAGGGCGTGACGACCGGCATCTCGGCCGCCGACCGCGCGCACACGATCGCCACGGCGGTCGCGCACGACGTCCGCCCCGAGCACATCGTGCAGCCGGGGCACGTATTCCCGATCATGGCGCAGCCGGGCGGCGTGCTCGTGCGCGCCGGCCACACCGAGGCCGGCTGCGACTTCACCGCGCTCGCGGGCCTCACGCCGGCCGCGGTGATCTGCGAGATCATCAAGGACGACGGCACGATGGCGCGCCTGCCCGACCTGATCGAATTCGCGAAGGAACACGGTCTGAAGATCGGCACGATCGCCGACCTGATCCACTATCGCAGCCGCACCGAATCGATCATCGAGCGGATCGCCGAGCGCACGATGCAGACCGCGCACGGCACGTTCCGCGCGGTGCTGTACCGCGACCAGCCGAGCGGCTCGCCGCACATCGCGCTGGTGCGCGGCACGCCGTCGCCCGACGTCGATACGCCCGTGCGCGTGCACGAGCCGCTGTCGGTCCTCGATCTGCTCGAGACGAGCATCTCGACGCACTCGTGGACGCTCGACGCGGCGATGCGCGAGATCGCGGAACGCGACCTCGGCGTGATCGTGCTGCTCAACTGCGGCGACACGAAGGAACATCTGATCGACGTCTTCAAGGCGTTCGACGAGGAAGAAAAGGCCGCTGCGCTGAAGCGCCGGCCGGTCGATTTCAAGACGTTCGGCATCGGCGCGCAGATCCTGCGCGATGTCGGCGTCAGCAAGATGCAGGTGCTGTCGAATCCGCGCAAGCTGGGCAGCATGTCCGGCTACGGCCTCGAAGTCACGGGCTTCATTCCGATGCCCGGCGGCGAAGCCAAGTCCTGCCCGGCGTCCCACGCGTAACCCGCCACGACGCTTTCGCCCTATAACCGTTCATCCACACCACGGACCAGATCATGGAAATCGGACAATACCAACCGAATCTCGAAGGCGACGGCCTGCGTATCGGCATCGTGCAATCCCGCTTCAACGAACCCGTCTGCAACGGCCTCGCCGATGCGTGCGTCGAGGAACTCGAGCGCCTCGGCGTCTCCGGTGAAGATGTGCTGCTCGTGTCGGTGCCCGGCGCGCTGGAAATCCCGCTCGCGCTGCAGAAACTCGCGGAAAGCGGCCAGTTCGACGCGCTGATCGCGCTCGGCGCGGTGATCCGTGGCGAGACGTACCACTTCGAACTCGTGTCGAACGAAAGCGGCGCGGGCATCACCCGCATCGGCCTCGACTTCAACCTGCCGATCGCCAACGCGGTCCTGACGACCGAAAACGACGAGCAGGCCGTCGCGCGCATGACCGAAAAGGGTCGTGACGCCGCGCGCGTCGCGGTCGAGATGGCCAACCTGACGATGGCACTCGACCAGCTCGGCGACGACGACGAGGACGACGAAGAGGAAGAAGACGAAGAGGAGCGCGCATGAAGAAGAGCGCCCGCCGACAATCGCGCGAGCTGGCGACGCAGGGCCTGTATCAGTGGCTGCTGTCGAACGCGGCCTCCGGCGAGATCGACGCGCAGCTGCGCGGCGCGCTCGGTTACGACAAGGCTGACAAGGAACTGCTCGAAGCCATCCTGCACGGCGTGATCCGCGAGCACGCGACGCTCGTCGAAGCGCTGACGCCGTCGCTGGACCGCCCGATCGACCAGTTGTCGCCGGTCGAACGTGCGGTGCTGCTGATCGCGACGTTCGAGCTCACGCACCATGTCGAAACGCCGTACCGCGTGATCATCAACGAAGCGGTCGAACTCGCGAAGACGTTCGGCGGCTCCGACGGCTACAAGTACGTCAACGGCGTGCTCGACAAGCTCGCCGCGAAACTGCGCCCCGCCGAAACGCAGGCGCGCCGCAACGGCTGATACCGTTTGTTTGTCCACGGGCGCGCAAGCGCCCGTTTTTCATTCTCTCCCCCGCCCCGCCCGACCGATGAATACCACCGCCGATTCGCTCGTCACGCTCGCCGCACGCGTCGACGCGATCCAGCCCTTCTACGTGATGGAACTGATGAAGGAGGCACAGCGGCTCGAGTCCTCCGGGCGCGATGTTATCCACATGGGCATCGGCGAACCGGATTTCACCGCGCCGGAGCCCGTCGTCGAGGCGGCCGCGGCCGCGTTGCGCCGCGGCGTCACGCAGTACACGAGCGCGCTCGGCATCGCGCCGCTGCGTGAAGCGATCGCCGCGCACTATGTGCGCGCCTACGGCCTCACGATCAGCCCCGAGCGGATCGTCGTGACGGCCGGCGCCTCCGCCGCGCTGCTGCTCGCGTGTCTCGCGCTCGTCGGCCGTGACGACGAGGTGCTGATGCCCGACCCGTCGTATCCGTGCAACCGGCATTTCGTCGCGGCGGCCGAAGGTCGGCCGGTGCTCGTGCCGAGCGGCCCGGAAGCACGCTTCCAGCTCACCGCGGACGACGTCCGCACGCGCTGGGGCAGCCACACGCGCGGCGTGCTGCTCGCGTCACCGTCGAACCCGACCGGCACGTCGCTCGAGCCGGACGAACTGAAGCGGATCGTCGAAGCCGTGCGCGCACGCGGCGGCTTCACGATCGTCGACGAAATCTACCAGGGGCTCAGCTACGACGCGGCGCCCGTGTCGGCGCTGTCGTTCGGCGACGATGTCGTCACCGTGAACAGCTTCTCGAAGTACTTCAGCATGACCGGCTGGCGGCTCGGCTGGCTCGTCGTACCGCCCGCGCTCGTCGGCACCTTCGAAAAGCTGTCGCAGAACCTGTTCATCTGTCCGTCCGCGCTCGCGCAGCACGCGGCGCTCGCATGCTTCGAACCGGCAACACTCGACATCTACGAGGCGCGCCGCCTCGAATTCAAGCGTCGCCGCGATTTCATCGCGCCAGCGCTCGAGAAGCTCGGCTTCACGGTGCCCGTGATGCCGGACGGCGCGTTCTACGTATATGCGCACTGCGGTGGCGTCGCCCATCCCGCGGCCGGCGACAGCGCGGCGCTCACGCACGCGATGCTGCACGATGCGGGCGTCGTGCTGGTGCCAGGCATGGATTTCGGCGTGCATGCGCCGCGCGACTATATCCGGCTGTCCTATGCGACCGCCTACTCGCGCCTCGAAGAGGCCGTCGAGCGGCTCGCGGCACTGTTCGGCCAGCACTGACCGCCGATCCGCCGATCCGCTTTCCCGGCCGGCACACCGGCCGTTGCCCCGCGCAAAAAAAGAAAAAGGCACCCGAATCGGGTGCCTTTTTGCTGGAGTCTGGCCGGAACCGCGGGACGTTACGCGCCGAGCTCCGAGTGGTCGCCGTGCGACTGCTTCGCGGTGTCGACGCTTGCGTCGTCCTGCTGCGGTGCGCCCTTCGGCGCGGCAGCCGCTTTCGCGGTGATCGGCTGCGCGCCGTCGAGCGTCGCATGCACGCGCTTGGCGCCGCCGGCTGCTGCCGTCACGGCCGCGGTCACGATTGGCTTCGACGGCTGGGCCGGCGCCTGCGGCGCATTGACCGGCACGCTGCGGCCATGCGCGACATCGCGCAGGCGGCCGCGCTCGGCCATGACCTTGGAGCCGTAGGCGGTGTCGTCCGGGTTGGTCGAGCCGTTGTACAGACGCAGCCCGTTCGCGAGCGAGCCGCCGCGGGCGATGCAGTCCTTCAGCACGAGCGCGCCGACCTGCAGGTTCGCGAGCGGTTGCAGCGCGGTGTCCGTGCCGCCGAAATACTCGAACTTGTCGGAATGAACCTTCGACATGACCTGCATCAGGCCTTGCGCGCCGACACCGCTTTCCGCGTACGGGTTGAAGCCCGATTCGATCGCCATCACGGACAGCAGCAGCAGCGGATCGAGGCCGACGTCGCGGCCGGTCTGGAACGCAGCCTTGACGAGCTGGCCGAGCGGCTCCTGCGCGACCCTGTAACGGCGCGACAGGTAGGTGGCGACGAGCGCCTGTTCGCGGTTCGACGCGAGCGCACGATCGTCGCGCGCATCGGCCGGGACCCGCTGGGTCGGGATCAGTTTCGCCAGCGCGACGGGCGACGGGCCGCTACGGGACGGATCGGACGCATCGTTCTGCGCCGCGGTTTCCGGCGTGACGTCGAGACCGACGGCGAGCGCATCCGTTTCCGGGGCGTCTTCCTGCTGCGGCTGCGCGCCAGCGGGCGCGAAGTTCGGCAGCGGATGGCCGGTCAGCAGACGGGCCGGACCGGCCTGCACGGCCGCGGATACGACCGGCATCAGCTTCGCGGCGAGATTCCCGCGCACGGTCGGCAGCAACCACAGGGCAAGTGCGACCGCGACAGCGAGACAGCCGACAACGCTGAATAGATGGTGACTGACACGCGTCCCGCGACGCAGCATGTTGCGCACGATTTGTGCATGCTGCTCACTGGGACGCCACGATAACCAAGCGTTCATTCAGATCATCTCCCATGAACATGACTCGTGCGGCTCGCTCAGCTCGATGGCGAGACGGAAAACGCGCCGCGGAATCACGACGCCGCACGCCTTGGTTGGGACGCGCAAGCATCGGGGAAACGGTATAAGTACCGTTCGAGGCCACGGTGTAAGAGGGCCGGCACCTTCGCACATTGGGCGAGGCGGGCATACGCGGTGGCACCCACGCAAAAAAACCAGCGTCTCGTGGCGCTGGCTGGGACTACGACAAAGGCCGTCGAATACGCCGTGCAGGTTTCGGCGGACGGTGACGCGCTGCGTCAAAGATCGGTGATTGGCGGCTCGAAGCCTTTTACCCTGCAACCAATGTGAGCGGATTCTAGCAGGGTTTTATAGATCGTCAACACTATAAAACCGCAAAATCATAACAAAAAGTAATTTTGAACCGCCCTTCAGATCGCAAGCCCGCTGCCGTAGGGGCTCTGCGCGCCGTCGACTTTTTTCTCCGCCGGGCGTGCGAGCGGCCGCCCGGGTAAAATCGTCGGTCGATTCGGGGCCGCAGCCGGCCGCTGCGCCCGCCCATCGCTGCCCGCCTTGCGGGTGGCTCGGACCTTCTTCATGAAATACAAAGACTTACGCGATTTCATCCAGCGCCTCGAGGCGCTCGGCGAGCTGCGGCGCGTCACGCAGCCCGTGTCGCCCGTGCTCGAAATGACCGAACTGTGCGACCGCGTCCTGCGCGCCGGCGGCCCGGCGCTGCTGTTCGCAGCGCCGCCCGGCAATGCGTTCCCGGTGCTCGGCAACCTGTTCGGCACGCCGCGCCGCGTGGCGCTCGGGATGGGTGTCGATGCGGGCGACGACGCCGCGCTCGGCTCGCTGCGCGACCTCGGGCGGCTGCTGTCCGCGCTGAAGGAGCCGGATCCGCCGAAGAGCCTGAAGGACGCCGGCAAGCTGCTGTCGCTCGCGAAGGCCGTATGGGACATGGCGCCGAAATCGGTGTCGTCGCCGCCGTGCCAGGAGATCGTCTGGGAAGGTGCCGACGTCGACCTGAACAAGCTGCCGATCCAGACCTGCTGGCCCGGCGACGCAGGGCCGCTCGTCACGTGGGGCCTCACGGTCACGCGCGGGCCGAACAAGCCACGCCAGAACCTCGGCATCTACCGCCAGCAACTGATCGGCCGCAACAAGCTGATCATGCGCTGGCTCGCGCATCGCGGCGGTGCGCTGGACTTCCGCGAATTCGCGCTGAAGAACCCCGGCAAGCCGTATCCGGTCGCGGTCGTGCTCGGCGCCGATCCGGCCACGACACTCGGCGCGGTGACGCCCGTGCCCGATTCACTGTCCGAGTATCAGTTCGCCGGCCTGCTGCGCGGCAGCCGCACCGAGCTCGCGAAGTGCCTGACGCCCGGCGTCGATACGCTGCAGGTGCCCGCCCGCGCGGAGATCGTGCTCGAAGGCTTCATCCATCCGCAGGAAGGCGCACCCGCCCCTGCCCCGGCCGGCGCACCGCCGCGGCCGGCCGGCAACGCGGCCGCCGCATACGAACACGCGCTCGAAGGCCCGTACGGCGACCACACCGGCTACTACAACGAGCAGGAGTGGTTTCCGGTGTTCACCGTCGAGCGGATCACGATGCGCCGCGACGCGATCTATCACTCGACCTATACGGGCAAGCCGCCCGACGAGCCGGCCGTGCTCGGCGTCGCGCTCAACGAGGTGTTCGTGCCGCTGCTGCAGAAGCAGTTCACCGAGATCACCGACTTCTACCTGCCGCCGGAAGGCTGCAGCTACCGGATGGCCATCGTCCAGATGAAGAAGAGCTACGCCGGCCATGCGAAGCGCGTGATGTTCGGCGTGTGGAGTTTCCTGCGGCAGTTCATGTATACGAAGTTCATCGTGGTCGTCGACGAGGACGTCAACATCCGCGACTGGAACGAGGTGATCTGGGCGATCACGACGCGCGTCGACCCCGTGCGCGACACCGTGATGGTCGACAGGACGCCGATCGACTATCTCGATTTCGCGTCGCCCGTCGCGGGCCTCGGCTCGAAGATGGGGCTCGACGCGACCAACAAGTGGCCGGGCGAGACGAACCGCGAATGGGGTCGCCCGATCGAGATGGATGCGGCCGTGAAGGCGCGTGTCGACCGTCTCTGGCAGGAAATCGGACTGTAAGTCCGCGCCTTGAACGCACCCGACAAGAACGACGATGAGCTTTCCCCCCACCTCGATGCTGTCCGACGGGTTCTTCCTGTCGCTGTCGCTGTGTCTCGACATCGGCCTCGTCAACGTCGCGATGCTGTCGCTGACGCTGTCGCACGGCTTCCGGCCGGGCTTCTGGCTCGGCGTCGGCTCGTGCGTCGGCGATCTCGTCTACGCGGCGCTCGCGCTCGCGGGCATGGCCGTGCTACTGCAGTTCGAGGCCGTGCGCTGGATCGTCTGGATCGGCGGCGGTGCGGTGCTGCTGTTCCTCACGTGGAAGATGGTGCGTGAAGCGCTCGCGCCGGCCGGCAGCGGCCACGACGGCACGGCGGACGACACGCCGCAGCCGCGTGCCAGCGCGCGGCGCAGCTTCGTGCGTGGAATGCTGCTGGCGATGTCGTCGCCGAGTGCGATTCTGTGGTTCGCGGCGGTCGGCGGCGCGCTGATCGCGAAAGCCGGCGCGACCACACCGGCGACGGCGTCGGTGTTCCTGTCCGGCTTCTTCCTCGGCGGCCTCGCGTGGACGCTCTTCATGTGCACGCTCGCGAGCCAGGGCCGCAAGCGCGCGGGCGCCGGGATGATGCGCGCGTGCCACGTCGCGTCGGCGCTGCTGTTCGCGTATTTCTCGTACAGCGTGATCGTCGGCGGCTACCGCGACCTGATTGCCCACGCGGCGTAACCGCCGCACGCACAGCCGCGCCCCAAATGAAAAACGGCGCAACGCCCCGCGAGGGACGTTGCGCCGTTTTGCCGCGCGCGGTCAGGCCGCCGCGCGGAATTCGTCAACGACGCCAGCCGTGGTGACCCCAGCCGCCGTAGCCGTGACGCCAGTACGGACGGCCGTAGTAGCCGCCGTAGCCGCCGACGACCACGGCGGGCGGTGCATAGTAGGCCGGCGCCGGCGCGTAATACACCGGCGGGGGCGGTGCGTAATAAACGGGCGGAGGCGGTGCATACACGGGATACGCAGGTGCGATCGGGACCCCGATGCCGACCCCGATCGACACGTGAGCCTGAGCGGCGCTTGCGGCCCCCAGGGCCAGCGCGGCGGCGGCGATGAACGGAATGAGCTTTTTCACTTCGATTCTCCTGCTGGAGCGGTAATTTGTACGCTCCTGTCGGCAACGGCGGGCATGCACGTCGCATGGATGCAATGTAGCGAAAACCCACCGCTCGCGTATGGCGCATTTGTTGCAAATTGCAATTCCACGCGGCGGCGGCCACCGTGCAGCAGGGCGCCGAGGCCCGGCAATCCCCGCCGCGAGTCCCGCGATTCCGTCCGAGCAGCCAAACCGCGACGCGCCGACCGGTCAGTCTTACCGGATCCGGTAAGCGCGGCCGGCACGCTTCCGTAATGAACGATTACAAATTTGAAACAGGACGCCGACAATCCAGGCGGGACACAGCCCCCGCGCGATTTGGGGCCGGATTAGGCCATCTTCGACGGAGGCGAAATCGCCGCGCGAATTTACCTTGTCCGCACCGAACGCTGCCGTCCAGGCCGTCCCCGTTCGGCATCGCCGCCGATCCGCGACCGCCCCGTCATTCCTGCGATACTGACGTCTGCTCCGTTTTCGCTGCGTGACCCGCCATGCCCCTCCCCGCTCTCCCCCGCCTCGGCTTCATCGGCGCTGGCCGCCTGGCCCGCTGCCTCGCCCTGCGCTTCGCGGCGGCCGGCTTTCCGGTCATCGCGATCGCGAGTCGCACGACGGAATCGGCCGCGGCACTTGCCGCGCGCATCGACGGCTGCCGGGCGGTCGACACGCCGCAGCAGGTTGTCGACGCCGCCGACCTGATCTTCCTGACCGTGCCCGACGACCATCTCGCATCGACCGCCGCCGCGCTGCGGTTCGACGCGGCGCGCGCGGCAGGCCAGGCGCTCGTCCACTGCAGCGGCGCGTCGGCGGTCGAGTTGCTCGATCCGGCAAAGCGCCAAGGCGCGGCCACGGGCGGCTTCCACCCGCTCTACCTGTTCGGCGGCACGGACGCCGATCTCTCCCGCATCGACGGCTGCTCGGTCACGCTCGAAGCCGACGGCGCGCTGCACGCGACGCTGCTGCGACTTGCTGCCGCACTCGGTTGCCATCCGCTGTCGATTCCGGCCGGCGGCCGAATGCTGTATCACGCGGCCGCACATTACGCGGCGAGCTTCGCGCTGTGCGGGCTGTCGGAAGCGGTCGAGCTGTGGCGCGGCCTCGGCTTCGACGAGGAAGCGGCGTTGCGCGCGCTGCTGCCGATGCTCGCCGGCACGATCGCCACCGCGCGCGACAAAGGCCTCGCGAACGCACTGGCAGGCCCGGTATCGCGCGGCGACACCGGCATCGTCGAGCGTCAGCTCGCGCTGCTCGAAGCGCGCGGCGGCGACCACGCGACCCTGTATGCGCTGATGACCCGCCGCGCGGTCGCGCTCGCGGCGAAGCGCGCGGCGCCGCCGGCCGCGCTGCCGGCGCTTGCGCAGGCCGTCGAAACGTCGCTCGAGCGCACGACCGGGCACCCCTCCCCGCCGCGAGACGAGGCGTGATAAGGTGTCGGCCGATGCGCCGCCATCCGGCGTTGGCGGCCGCACGCTACCCGACTGTATAAAAAGGATGCCAACGATGTTCGGCGAGATCGCCCGTTTTCTGCTCAATACCGTCTTCACACTGTTCGGCGCGGCGCTGATTCTGCGCGTCTGGATGCAGGCCGTCCGCGTGCCGCCGTACAACCCCGTCACGCAGGCCGTGCTGCAGGCGACCAACTGGCTCGTGCTGCCGTTGCGCCGCGTGATCGCGGGCGTGCGCGGCATCGACTGGGCAAGCGTCGTCGCCGCCCTCCTCACCGCGCTCGTCTATGTGGTGCTGATGGTCGTGATGGCCGGCCTGGATCCGGCCTCGGTGATCGCGACGCTCGTCGTGGTCGCGCTGCTCACCGTCGTGAAGTGGGCGCTCAATCTCGTGATCTGGATGACGATCCTGATGGCGCTGCTGTCGTGGCTCAATCCGCGCTCGCCGGCGATGCCGATCCTCTACCAGCTCACCGCGCCGTTCCTGAACCCGCTGCGCCGCGTGATCCCGAACCTGGGCGGCATCGACCTGTCGCCGATCCTGCTGTTCGTGATCGTGCAGGTGCTGCTGATGATCGTCACGCGCGCCGCCGTGTCGCTGACGATGTTCGGCATCTGACGCGTTGCGCTATGCTGCCGGCCCCTGCGCCGGCGGCACCTCGAGCGTGTCGATCACCCCGAAGCGCGCGGGAATCATCGCGTAGCACACGCGCACCTTCTCGTGCGCGAGCCGCTCGAGCAGTTGCTGCGCCTCGTCCTCGGTGACGATGAACTCGACCTCGATCGCGAGCGAGCCCTGCAGCTCGAAAAAGCGGTCCTCGTGCAGCACCCGATGCCGGCCGAAGCCGGCCATCGCCCGAAACGCGGAACCGCCCGCGACGCCCATCCGGTTTCCTTCCTCCAGCAACCACTCCCACAGCGGCTTCCAGTGCAGCCGGTGCTGCTCGTGCACGTAGAAGCGCAAGAAAACCCTGTCCATCGCGTCCTCCCGATGCCGGCGCGCTCAGGCTGCCGCGAACCACGCGCGCGCGGTCCACATGCCGAGCGCCGTCAGCGTGAACGATCCAGTCAAGTGTAGGGCAGCCACCGCGAACGCCCATCCCAATTCGCCCTGCACCGCGTGCGTCATCACTTCGACCGAATAGGTCGAGAACGTCGTGAGGCCGCCGAGGAAGCCCGTGATCACGAACAGCCGCCACTCGGGCGGCAGCCCGACGCGGGTGGTAAACGCGACGGCCGCGATGCCGATCACGTAGCCGCCGATCAGGTTTGCGGCGAGCGTACCGAGCGGCACGGCGGGAAAGAACGCGTTGAGCGCAAGGCTCAGGAACCAGCGCAGCAATGCGCCGAGCCCGGCGCCGACGAAGATCGCGACGATCGAATAGAACAAGGGAGCTCCTCGCTGACGAAGCCGCATCGCGGGCGCGGCCTACGCCGAACTGTATGCGGAATCGCGCCGCGACGGCAATGCCGGCCGGCCCCCGGCGCGCACCGGATGGTGTCGCGCCGGAATCACGCATTTCGTTATTTCCATGCACCGCCGAGCTCGATATTTTCCAATGCATTACGCAGGTCATTACAAATCGCCGGAAACGAATCGATTATTCATCAGATTTTCCAGAATTCGAAAAGTCAGCCCCGCGCCAGCCATGTAAGCCTTTCTTCATGGGCATTTCGCGTGTTTTCCCTAATCCAGACATTCCCGAATCGGGTCGATATTCAATGCAATTCGCTCTGCTGATTTCGTAAAATCATTTCGCTCCCCCACTCCATCGACATGGAAGCTCGAAAAATGAACAATTACCGCCTGTCATCCATGTTGATTCCGGCACTGTGCGCGTCGCTGCTCGCGTCGAGCGTCGCGCTCGCCGAGGACAACGGCCCCCCGTCCTACGTCGAAGGCAACCGCGCGCCGAAAGGCTATGCGCGCCCGCCTTTCCACACGAAACAGCGCGCCAGCACGGCCACGGTGGCCGGCCTCACACCCGTGCTCGTACGCCATGCGTACGGGTTCGATTCGATCGCCAACCAGGGCGACGGGATGGTCGTCGCGATCGTCGACGCGTACGACGATCCGAAGATCGAAGCCGATCTCGGCGTGTTCAGCAACGCGTTCTCGCTGCCGGCCTGCACTTCGTCGAACGGTTGTTTCACCAAGGTCTACGCGCGCGGCACGCGACCCAGGACGGACGCGGGCTGGTCGCTCGAGATGTCGCTCGACGTCGAATGGGTGCATGCGATCGCACCGAAGGCGAAGATCGTGCTCGTCGAGGCCGCGTCGGCCAGCTTCAGTGACCTGATGGCCGCGGTCGACGTAGCGGTCAAGCGCGGCGCATCGGTCGTGTCGATGAGCTTCGGCGGCAACGAGTTCGGCAGCGAGACCGGCTTCGACAGCCATTTCAACGCATCGGGCGTCACGTTCGTCGCGTCGTCCGGCGACAGCGGCACCGGCACCGAGTACCCGGCGGCGTCGCCGTACGTGGTGGCGGTGGGCGGCACGACGTTGTCCACCGACGCATCCGGCACGTATGTCAGCGAGGCCGCGTGGGGCGGCAGCGGCGGCGGCGTCAGCTCGATCGAGGCCGAGCCGGCCGGGCAGACCGGCTGGCCGGTGCCGGTGGCCGGCAAGCGCGGCGTGCCCGACGTCAGCTACGACGCGAATCCGTCAAGCGGCTTCGCGGTGTACGACTCCGTCACCTATCAGGGGCAGGCCGGCTGGTTCCAGGTCGGCGGCACGAGCGCGGGCGCGCCGCAATGGTCGGCGCTCGTCGCCATCGCGAATTCGCTGCGCACGGCGGCCGGCAAACACGCGCTGAGCGGCGCCTACGACACGCTCTATACGGTCGGGAAAAACGCCTACGGCAGCGACTATCACGACGTCACGACCGGATCCAACGGCACTTGCGGCAGCATCTGCAATGCAGCGGGCGGCTACGACTACGTGACGGGCCTCGGCTCGCCGATCGCGCCGGCGCTCGTCCAGGCGCTCGTCGCGCAGCCGTGATCGCGCGGCCGCGGCCGGCCGATTCGTCCCGCGCCGCTCAGCTGCCGTGCCATGCACGGTCGAGCGCCACGAGCGTCGCGAGCGCGCTGCCCTTCAGCCCGATCACGTCCGCGCGGCGGGCATGGGCCTCGCGTGCATTGATGCGGATCACGTCGGCACCGAGCCGTTCGCTCGAGAGACGCACGGTCGGAATCGCGGTGCCCGCGCCGATCTCGACGACGGTCACCCATCCCGCCTGCGCGATCCAGTCCTGCAGGGCCCGCTCCTGCGCGTCGTAGCGTTCGCCGAGCCAGCCGTCGTCGCCGAACATCAGGATGTTCGGTCGCGCGAGGCCGCCGCAACGCGGGCAGCGCGGCAACTCGCCGACCAGCTGGCACGCGGCCGTGTCGACATCGGGCGTGAACGGCGCAGCGTCCCACGTGTCGTCCGAACAGGGCCGCAGGCACTGCATCGAATGAATCGAACCGTGAATCTCGGCGACACGCGCCGGATCGAAACCGGCCTTCTGAAACTGGCCGTCGACGTTGCTCGTCAGCACGAAGCCGCCGTTCGGCATCGCGTCCATCCAGCGCCGCAGGATCGCGAAGCCCGCGTGCGGCACCGTCTGCCGGTAGAGTCCGAGACGGTGTCCGTAAAAGCCCCACGCAAGCTGCGGATGTGCGCGGAACGCCTGCGGCGAAGCGATCTCGTGGAATTCGAAACGCTCGTGGCGCAGCGCCGGATACGCGCGCCAGAAGCCGTCCGTGCCGCGGAAATCGGGCAGCCCCGAATCGACGCCGATGCCCGCGCCGGCCGTCACGAGCAGCGCATCGGCGCGCGCGAGCGCCTCGACGGCGGACGCGACCAGATGAGCCGACAGTGGCTCGGCAGCGGCGCTGGAATCGGTGGAATCGGACGAGTCGGAAATCGGCATGATGGAGCAGCGGAAGCGTCGAACGGTGCGCGAGTGGCGTCGCGCGATCATACGCCGGTTCGGGCGCCGCGCCACGACATCACGCAGCCGCGGCGCGCACGCCCGCGGGTTCCCGCAGCGCGACGTACTGTAGCAGCATGATCGTCTTCGCGTCGACGATCTCGCCACGCTCGACGGCATCCAGCGCCGCGTGCAGCGGCATCTCGACGACCTCGAGATCCTCGCCCTCCGCCGCGATGCCGCCGCCATCGCCCGTGCGCAGCGACGCATCGTATTCGCCGACGAAGAAATGCAGCTTTTCCGTCACCGAGCCGGGACTCATGAACGCCTCGAACACCTTGCGCACGCCGCGCACGCGATAGCCGGTTTCCTCTTCGGCCTCCGCGCGAATGCGTGCATCGGGCGTCGCGTCGTCGAGCAGGCCGGCGGCGGCTTCGAGCAGCATCCCGTCGTGTCCGTTGACGAACGCCGGCATCCGGAACTGCCGCGTGAGCAGCACGTCGCCCGTCGTCGCGTTGCGCAGCAGGATGGTCGCGCCGTTGCCGCGGTCGTACGTTTCGCGGCTCAGGCGCTGCCACGTGCCGTCGCGGCGCAGGAAATCGAACGTCACCTTCTTCAGCACATACCAGTCATCGGACAGCACCGTCGTATCGACGATGCGGACGCGGTCCCGCGTTGCGGCCATGGTGGTCTCCCATTCGACAAGTGACGGCACTCATGGTAGCGTGCATATTCGTGCAATTTCAAGAAATTTCGTGCAAACCCGATGCTGACGACCCAACGCAAGAAAGCGATCCTCGACGCGCTCGCCCGCGACGGCCAGGTGCTGGCCGTCGAACTGAGCGCGCAATTCGGCGTGTCCGAGGACACGATCCGGCGCGACCTGCGCGAACTGGCGGCCGAGGGCCTGCTGCAGCGCGTACACGGCGGCGCGCTGCCGGCGTCGCCGGCGGTCGCGCCGTTCGCGCAGCGCGAGCTGCTCGAAACCGCGGAGAAACGGCGCATCGCGCGCCGGGCCGCGCAGATGATCGCGCCCGGACAGGTCGCGATCGTCGACGGTGGCACGACGTCGGCACTGCTCGTCAGCGAGCTGCCGCCCGACCTGCGCGCGACGATCGTCACGCACAGCCCGAGCGTCGCCGTCGCACTGGCCGCGCATCCGTCGATCGACGTGATCCTGATCGGCGGACGACTGTACAAGCATTCGATCGTCGCGGTGGGCGCCGCGGCGATGGAAGGCATCTCGCGCATCCACGCGGACCTGTATTTCATGGGTGTGACCGGCGTTCATCCAGTCGCGGGGCTGAGCACCGGCGACTTCGAGGAAGCGGCGATCAAGCGCGCACTCGCGGGGCGCGCCGGCGAGACGATCGTGCTGGCTTCGCAATCCAAACTGCGAGCGGCGTCGCAGTTCGCGATCGGCGAACTCGCGCTCGCACAAGCGATCGTGGTCGAACGGGAAACCGATGCAGCGCTGACCGAGCCGATCGAGGCCGCGGGCGTGACGGTCGTGCGCGCGTAGCCGAGCGGCGGCTTCGACGTCTGCACGCCGGTGGCGCGGCACCGACATCGTCGTCGGCGCGATGTCAGCGTGCCGACAGGTGCCGCTTGCTACAATGGGCGACTGCCCACCCGCCGCGCCCCGTCCGCCCGATGTCTTCACCCTGCAACCCGATCACACCCGCGCCACCCGACGGCCCTGCCCCGCCGCCCGGCGTCCTCGCACTGTTCATCGCGTTCGCGCAGATCGGCCTGACCAGCTTCGGCGGCGGGCTGAGCGGGCGCATGATGCGCGACTTCGTTCACGAGCGGCGCTGGCTCGACGAGGAAGCGTTCCTCAACGGCCTTGCGCTGTCGCAGGCGCTGCCGGGCGTCAACGTGAAGAACCTCGCGATCTGGATCGGCTACCGGCTGGCCGGATGGCGCGGCGCGGTGGCCGGCTTCACCGGCATCATCGCGCCGCCGGCCGTGCTGATCGTGCTGTTCGGCGTCGCGTTCTCGACGCTGACGCGCTTCACGCTCACGCACGTCGCGCTCGCGGGCGCGGCCGCCGCGGCGATCGGGCTGTCGATCTCGATGGCGATCACCGCGGTGCGCCGGCTGCCGCGCCGCGCGCTGCCGTTCGCGGTGGCGGCGCTCACGTTCGTGTCGGTGGCGGTGCTGCACTGGCCGCTCGTATGGACCGTACTTATCGCCGGCGCGCTGAGCGTCGCGCTCGAATACCGGCGCGCGGCCGCGTCCATCGTCGGGAGCGACGAACGATGACTGCCTCGTCACGCTACGCCGCCCTGTTCGGCGTATTCGCACCGCTGTCGATCGCGACGATCGGCGGTGGTCAGGCGATCATCGCGGACATCCAGCGGCAGGTCGTCGACGTGCATCACTGGATGACGGCCTCGCAGTTCGTGAACGACTTCGCGATCGCGCGAATGGCGCCGGGCCCCGGCTCGCTGCTCGCGACGCTGATCGGCTGGCAGGTGGCCGGCTTCTGGGGCGCGGTCATCGCGACGCTCGCGCTGTTCGGGCCGACCGCGTTCCTGATCTACGGCGCAGCGCATCTGTGGCGGCGCCACCAGGGCGCACGCTGGCAGGTCGCGCTCGAGGCAGGCCTGCGCCCGGTCGCGGCCGGCATGATCCTCGCGTCGGTCTGGGTGCTGCTGCAGGCGCTCGACGGCGGCTGGCCCGCGCGGGCGATCGCGGTCGTGTCGACGATATGCGTGATGGTCACGCGCATTCACGCGCTGCTGCTGATCGTCGTCGGCGCGTTGCTGCTGGTCGGCGCGCACGCGATCGGTTGACGGCGGCTCGCCTATGGCGCACGGGCGTGCCGCGCATGGTTCGACCGCGCGCTCACGCAGTGTGTGCTCGGGCGCGTCGTCACCGCGATGATGCTCGGGTTCGCGGTCCGCTTCGCGATCGACGCGCGCCGAGACCGGCCGCGCAGTTCACAAGCCGGCTACCGCGCGAAACGCGCGGTACGCATCGGCATGACGCTCGAAGCCGATGCCCGGCGCCTGTGGCACGGCCGCGTAGCCGGCGTCGACCGATTCGCCGTCCGCCAGCCCGTTGAACGGGCGGAACGCGAACGGGCTCACTTCGGCGCCGCCGAGCCCGAGCGCCGACACGACGTGCAACGAGAACAGATGACCACCGTGCGGCCAGAACGCATCGCGCCGCCAGCCGCTCGACACGAAATGGTCGACGATCTGCAGATAGCCCGGCAGGCCATAGCAATGCACCGGATCGAACACAAGGACGTCGCGGTCCGGGCGCAGGCCGCCGTAGCGTTCGATCAGCTTCGCTTCCGCGAGCGAGAACAACGCCTCACCGGCCGCGACCGGCGGCGCGTATTGCGCGGTCAGGTCCGCATGAAGCGGCAGGTCGAGCGGATCGCAAAGGTCCTCGAACCACCAGAGTTCGAACGGTGCCAGCATCGCGACGGCTGCGCGGCCGCTCGTCGCGTCGTACCTATTCATCGCATCGACCGCGAGATGCGAACTGTCGGCCAGACACGCCGCAGCGGCTTCGATGCGTCTTTTGTCGTCATCGACATCCGCGCCGCCGATCTTGATCTTCGCGTGCGTGTAGCCGAGATCGGCGATGCGGCGCATCTCGTCCGACAGGTGCGCGAGATCGTCGTGCGGATAGCGGTAACCGCCGCCCGCATAGACACGCACGCGAGGTGCCGCGTTGCGCGCGAGCCCGTCGGCGACGAAGCGATGGAGGGGCAGCCCCGCGATCTTCGCGGCGGCATCCCAGATCGCCATGTCGAGCACGCCGACCGCGACACAGCGTTCGCCGTGCCCGCCGGGCTTCTCGCCTGCCATCATCGCGCGCCATGCGCGAAACGGATCGAGGTTCGTGCCGGCGTCGTCGGCGATGGCGTCCGCAGCGGCCAGCAGACGCGGCGCGAACCGTTCGCGAATCAGCCCGCCCTGTGCATGACGACCGACCGAAGCGTAGCCATAACCCGTGATCGGCCGGCCATCGCGCACGACATCGGTGACGATCGCGACGACGCTCGTCGTCAGGTCGCCCGACGGAAGCGCCGGATCTGCATGGCGGGAAACAGGGATCGCATGCTCGCGGATGTCGATGATGCGCATGGTCGGGGTTCCGGGAAAACGTTCGGCGTTTGCGGACCATGCGCGCATTTCGGACGGCGCGAATGGCGGATCGCTGCATCATAGGCGCCTGCGCGATGTCGTGCAGACGCGCGACCGTCGCGATGCGGCGAAGGGATCCGACTCGCTCGACATCATCCGAACCGCGCCGTGCCGCGTCGACGTGCGGACGACCGCCGCATCACGTGCGAGGCGCGTCGCGCGCCTCGACGCCAATCATCGCACCCCACTGGCACGGCCGCGAATTAGATAGACATCCGACGCGAAGCGCGTATGATGATTTTTGTCCGAGCCCGTGTCACTCCACTCGCCGCTCGCCCCGCCGTCTACCCTCTCGCTGCGTCGCGCCGTTACCCTCCGTTACCCGCGCGCATTGCTGTCCTTTTCACCCCACCCGTCACACCGCGCCGCGGTGATACCGGTCGGATGCGTTCGTCCACGCGATTTGTCGCGCCCGAACCCAGGAGTTCATCATGAGCATGCATCTCTATCGTGGCTTCGAAATCTATCCGCTGATCTACCCGCACACTCCGTCGCTGAACGGTAATACGCACAACTACGACGCCGGCTTCGACGCGGCCGTGAAGATCTGCCTGCGCGGCACCACCGACACGCTGACCCGCAGCGAAACATTCCGGCTGCTCGACAACGCACCGTTCGAATCGGCGGGCGAAGCGCGCCGCGCGTCCGTTCGCTACGCGGAGCAGATCATCGACGGCAATCGCGGCAAGCAACCGCTCTTCGCAGATTCCCATTGACGCTTCCTGTCGCGGCAGCACGGCCGCGCCCTGATTCGGATGACGAAATGATTATCGATGAACTCCTCCGCCTGATCGAACGGCGAGAGATTTCCAGTACCGACGCAGTCCCGCACGACGGCCTCGCCGGTTCTGCGTTGCGTCACCAACCCGAGTTGCAGATGTTCGCTGCAGTGCGCGCGTTGACGATCAGCGCCGGATATTCCGAATTCGAATCCGACGAGATCGCGAGTGCCGTCATGACCCGGCTCGGCTAGTGTTCCGCCACGCGTGTCTTGAAACAGCACCTGCATGACGACGATCATCCGCAAGCCCGACGAACCTGTCGATGTCGCGCTGCGGCGCTTCCGGTGAAACATCGAGAAGACGGGCCTGATCCGCGAGTTGCGTGGTCGCACCGGCTATGAAAAGCCAACTACCGAGCGCAAGCGCAAGAAAGCCAGCGCCGTCGCGAGACAGTGCCTGCTCGCGAAACGCATGCTGCCGCCTCGCAAGCTCTATTAGGAGAACGCCGTGTATCAGCCGACCGTCGAGGACCCTCCATTCTTCCCGTTGACGAAGTGCGAGGTCGATTTCGATCGACAGAAGGATGCGATCACGCTTCTGCCTAGCTTCTACGCGTTCGGCTGCGAGTACACCAGTCGCGGCCTCCTGATCGGCCGAGACGATGCATTCAGATTGATTGCCGCGATCGAAAAAGCCCTGAGCATCGAGCAGTGAACGTCTCCCCGACGTTGTCGAATCGCGTCGTGCCGGGCGGCGCTGCGCGGACATCGCGACACACGCGAGCGCTCTGATCGACTCCGGACTGGCCGCGCTTCTTTGCCCATCGCCGAACCCCCGCAAGGTCGTTCGACACCCCTCCGATCACCACCGTTCTGCCGCGGATCACGAAACGATTGATCTACTTGCGGGACATGCTCGCGGAACGACGGCTGTTCAAGGAAGCGCCCGGCAGCATGGATGCTGATGTATCCGGACAAGAGCATTTTGGAGATCGCGTCGACCTGCCGATTTGCCCATGCGTCGCACCTCGGGCGCGCGCTTCGGCGGGCGTACGGGATGGCGCCGAGCGCCTATCGTGAGCGGCAGACACCCCGCGCGATCGGTGAGATCGACGGGATAGCGGAACCGGCCGAGCGTGCGGCCACGCTCGGCGAGTTGTTTCCGAACCGGAGCGAGTTTGTTGAGCCGGAATCCCCTGCTTGCGATCCCGACTGAACCCTTGCTCGTCGGCACGGGTACGGGTGCGTTTCAACGCATCGATTCAACCAGCGCTGGTACGCGAGTCGAATCGACAGGCCCGCTCAGGCAAACACGAAGTACTTGCGCACCGTCTCCACCACTTCCCACGTCCCTTTCATGCCGGGTTCGATCACGAACACGTCGCAGGCCTTCAGGTGCACCGGCTCCTCGCCTTCCGGCGTGATGATGCAGTAGCCGTCGAGGAAGTGGCAGTACTCCCATTTCTCGTAGTTCACTTCGAACTTGCCCGGCGTGCAGATCCAGGTGCCCATGATCTTGCTGCCATCCTTCGAGAGGTAGGCGTTGAGGTTCACGGTGTGCGGATCGCCGCCGATGCGCTTCCACTTGGTCGCGTCGACGACCGGGGTCGGGCAGGTTTTGCGCAGAACGGTGATGAAATCGGACATGTCGGCTCCAGACTAACGATCGGGTAGAAGGTCTGTCACGTTAGTTCGAAAGCTTCACCGGGGCTTGTATGCGTCCGACACCGACTCGTCTATTTTCGACACGGGCTTGCGTGCTGGCGCGCCGCCCGCGTGTTCCGGTCGGCCTTGCGATGACCGACCGCTTCCGGCCGATCCTTGACGCCCGTTCCCGGCGATCCGTCGCCCAACCACCGAGCCCATGCGAGCTTCGAGGCAGGCGGCCAAAAACGCCTTGCTTGCAACATCTGGGCCAAACCCTGTAGAATTACGCGTTCTGCGGGCGTCGTATAATGGCCATTACCTCAGCTTCCCAAGCTGATGACGTGGGTTCGATTCCCATCGCCCGCTCCACCTTCGGCTGCTCGGCAGCCTGCGCAAGAGCCGCCTCGTCGAAGGCGGCTTTTTTGTACCGTCTGCCGGTTCATCCGGCAGCACCGCTGCGCATGACGGGCCCGCGCCCGAACCAAGCCTTTCTCTGTCACCGATGATGCACGACGATCCGAACGAAGCCGGCCTGCCGCCGGACGACGCCGCCCTTCCCGACGAAGCCGCCGACGGCGCCGACGAAGTCAACCCGCTGCACCGCCGCCGCATCCGCAGCTTCGTGACGCGCGCCGGCCGCGTGTCGACCGGCCAGCGCCGCGCGCTCGACGATCTCGGCCCGCGCTTCGTCGTCCCGTACGCGGCGGAAATCCCGGACTGGGACGCCGTGTTCGGCCGCCGCGCGCCGCGCATCCTGGAGATCGGCTTCGGGATGGGCGCATCGACCGCGGAAATCGCGGCGCACCGCCCGGGCGACGACTTCCTCGGCGTCGAAGTGCACGAACCGGGTGTCGGCGCGCTGCTGAAACTGATCGGCGAGCAGGACCTGCCGAACATCCGCATCATCCAGCACGACGCGGTCGAGGTGCTCGAGCACATGCTCGCGCCGGAAAGCCTCGACGGCGTGCACATCTTCTTCCCCGATCCGTGGCACAAGGCGCGCCATCACAAGCGCCGACTGATCCAGCCGCCGCTCGTCGCGCACCTCGCATCGCGCCTGAAGCCCGGCGCGTACCTGCACTGCGCGACCGACTGGCAAAACTACGCGGAACAGATGCTGGAAGTGCTCGGCGCCGAACCGACGCTCGAAAACACGGCTGCCGACTACGCGCCGCGCCCCGACTACCGCCCCGTCACGAAGTTCGAACGGCGCGGACTGCGGCTCGGCCACGGCGTGTGGGACCTGGTGTTCCGCAAACGCGCCGGCTGAACACAACGCGCAGCGCGCGCAACGCACGCTGCGCGTCGCGCAATGACAAACGGCCCGACCGGCATCTGCTACCGGTCGGGCCGTTCTCTATTGGATGCGCCCTCGCCCCCGCACTGGCATCACGCCCAGTTCAGCCACCCGCTATACCCCACCAACAGCACGAACAGGCCGAACGCGATCCGGTACCACGCGAACACGGTGAAGTCGTGCGTCGCGACGAAACGCAGCAGCCAGCGCACGCACACGAACGCGCTGACGAAGGCGGCAACGAGCCCGAGCGCGAACAGGCCGAGCGAATCGACCGTGAACGCCTGCCAGTCCTTGACGGTTTCATAGAGCGTCGCGCCGAAGATGATCGGAATCGCGAGGAAGAACGAGAATTCGGTCGCGACGCGCCGGTCGAGGCCGAACAGCATCCCGCCGATGATCGTCGAGCCCGAGCGCGACATGCCCGGCACCAGCGCGAAACATTGCGCGATGCCGACCTTCAGCGCGTCGAGCGGCGTGAGCGCATCGACCGACTGCACGCGCGGCGGCTCGCGGCGTTCGCGCTGTCGCGCCTCGGCCCACAGGATGATCGCGCCGCCGACGACGAGTGCGAACGCGACCGGCACCGGCGAGAACAGCACGGCCTTGATCTTCTTCTCGAACAGCAGGCCGAGCGCGATCGCGGGAATCGTCGCGATCACGACGTTCAGCGTGAAGCGCTGCGCGTCGGGGCGGCTCGGCAGCCCGGATACGATGGAGACGATCCGCTGCCGGTATTCCCAGCAGACCGCGAGGATCGCGCCGAACTGGATCACGACGTCGAAGGTCTTCGCGTGCGCGTCGTTGAAATTCAGGAAGCTGCCCGCGACGATCAGGTGGCCGGTGCTCGACACCGGGAGGAATTCCGTCAGCCCCTCGACGACGCCGAGGATCAATGCCTTGCAGATCAGGATCCAGTCCATCCGTGGCCCAACTCCGAAGTAGTCGAAAGAAAGGGCCGCGTCACCGTCGCGGCCCGCCCGGCCGCGCGCGGTGCGCCGTCACTTTTCGACGATCGCTACGCGTATGCCGTTTGTAAGAATCGTAATTGTACCGGGTTCGTAGTTCACGCCGGCAAATTGCAGTTGTTCGGGCTTGAACGTGTAGATCGGATAGTTGGTCAGCACCTGCGTCGCGAGCAGGCCGGCGGCCGCGCCGACCTGTTGCGCGTACATCTGCGCGTTGCCGTCGAGCACGAGGCTGTCGACGGCCGGTGCCTTCAGCACGACCGAGCGGCTCGGCGCGTCGTAAGCCAGCTGGCCCGACACGATGAACTTGCCGCTCACCGGTTCACTCAGGAACGGACTCGCGAAATGCGCGTCCAGCTGCACGGCGACGCGGTTCTGGTCGGGCAGCAGGTTGACAGCCGGATTGGCGAGCGACACGTCGACGACCTGCGCGACCGTCTTCTGGTACGGAAACTTGCGCGCGACGGCTTTCTGCACATCTCCGCGCGAGAACGTGTAGTGATCGGGGATGAACGGGAAAGTCGACGCGCAGGCGGCGAGCGATACCGACACGCCGATGGCGCCGGCGCAAGCGGCGAGGAAGCGGCGCCGGCCGGACGTGCAAGATGCGGTCATGCTGAACAATCTCCTGTATCGGGCGAAGCGTCCGTCGGGTTACCGGCTCGGCCGCAAGCAGGGCCGTGGACCGAAGTTAGTGCTTCGGCGGATGTCGCCGGTTCCATGCGCGTGCCGGTGACGGGCAGCGCGGGCAATGCGTCAGCGGGCCGCGCCGGCGCCCGGCGCCGGCTGCGTCGCGACCTCGAGGCGCGTCAGCCACGCGAGCGCGTCGTCGCGCGACGCACCGCACATCTCGGCGGACGGCTGCAGTCCGGAACAGCACGCGGGACGCTCGGGCCGGCCGAAGATCCGGCAGCGCAGGTCGTCGCCGAGCTGCACGCAACGCACGCCGGCGGGCTTGCCGTCGGGCATCCCCGGAATCGGCGAGGAAATCGACGGCGCGATGCAGCATGCGCCGTACCCCTCGCGGCACGCATGCGGCGGCGGGACATCGGCGGGCGCCGGACGGACAGGCATTTCGACGGACACTCGGCTCTCTCACGAACAACAAAAAGCGGTGCGGCAACCGGACGCAGCGTGCGGCAGCCCACTGCGCATTGTGCCACCGCCGGCTGCGACGTTATTACACAATGCAGCCGAAACGCGCGTTTATATACTCGAAAGCATCTAAAAAGCGCGAGACCATCATGAGTTCCGGTTCTGCCGACACAATGTTCCGTCCCGATTTGCTCGCGAAGTACGGCGCGAACGGGCCGCGCTATACGTCCTACCCCACCGCGCTGCAATTCCGCGACGATTTCGACCCGGCCGACTACGTGCGCGCCGCGGGCGATCCCGGCGCGTCGTCGAGCGACCTGTCGCTGTACTTCCACATCCCGTTCTGCAACACGGCCTGCTTCTACTGCGGCTGCAACAAGATCGCGACCAACAACCGCCGCCGCGCGCGCCCGTATCTCGAGCAACTGAAGCGCGAGCTGGCGCTGCAGGCCGCGCTGTTCGATCCCGCGCGCCCGGTCACGCAGCTGCACTGGGGCGGCGGCACGCCGACCTTCCTGTCCGACGACGAAACGGCCGAGCTGATGGTGGCCACCCGCGAACACTTCGCGCTTGCACCGGACGCCGACGCGGAGTTCTCGATCGAGATCGACCCGCGCACGGTCACGCCCGCGACGCTCGTCCACCTGCGCAACATCGGCTTCAACCGGCTGAGCCTGGGCGTGCAGGATTTCGATCCGATCGTGCAGCAGGCGATCAACCGGATCCAGCCGCTCGCGATGACGGCCGACCTGCTGTCGGCAGCACGCACGACGGGCTTCCATTCGGTCAGCGTCGACCTGATCTACGGGCTGCCGCACCAGACGGTCGCCGTATTCGCGCGCACGCTCGAGACAATCATCGAACTCGCGCCCGACCGCCTCTCGGTATTCGGCTACGCGCACATGCCGCACCTGTTCAAGATGCAGCGGCAGATCGACGACGCGACGCTGCCGCCGCCCGCAACGCGCGTCGCGCTGCTCGGCCTCGCGATCGACATGCTGACCCAGGCCGGCTACGTGTACATCGGGATGGATCATTTCGCGCGGCCGACCGACGAGCTCGTGCGCGCGCAGCGCAACGGCACGCTGCAGCGCAATTTCCAGGGCTACAGCACGCGTGCGGATACGGACCTGGTCGGCTTCGGCGTGTCGTCGATCGGGAAGGTTGGCGACGTCTACGCGCAGAACGCGAAGGACCTGCCGGCCTATGGCGCCGCGCTCGACGCGGGCCGGCTGCCGATCACGCGCGGCGTGCGGCTCACGCCCGACGACCGGCTGCGCCGGGACGTGATCACCCAGCTGATGTGCAACCTCGAACTGCCGTTCTCGCATATCGAGGCCGCGCACGGGATCCGCTTCGCCGATCACTTCGCGCGCGAGCTCGACGCGCTGCGCACGTTCGAGCAGGACGGGTTGCTGACCATCGCCGGCGACCGCCTGACGATCCACCCGGCCGGCCGGATGGTCGTGCGCAACATCGCGATGGCGTTCGACGCCTACCTCGGCCAGACGCCGCGGCAACGCTACTCGCGCACCGTCTGACGCCGCACGGCCGCATGCGGGCGGCCGGTTTGATAAAGTACGGGGCTCAACGCCCCTGCAAGAATCCGCACGATGCGCACCACCAAAGCAACCAACGCGGTCGAACGCCTGAAAACGCGTTCCGGCAACCCGCAGTTCGCGGCCGTCGCGATGGCGGGCGGCCTGTTCTATCTGGTCGACCGCTCCGGCGGCACCGCCGAGAAGCGCAGCGAGCCGCTGCCGCTCGACGAATTCGTCAGGTTCGTCGACGAATTCGGCCCCAAAAAGCCGCGCAAGGCGAGCAAGCTCGACCTCGCATTCGAGGCGCAGATCAAGAAGAGCAAGGGATAAAGGTCTGTTGCAGGCCGTCTGAAGGCTTCGCGGCCGCCCCCTTTGGTACAATCACGAAGTTTCTCTATCCCCGCTGATGGCCGACCTGGCTGCGTGACCACACCATGAATATCGAAAACGCGCGTTTCAACATGATCGAACAACAGATCCGGCCGTGGGATGTGCTGGATCTGGACGTCCTGGGCCTGCTGTCGATCGTCAAGCGTGAAAACTACGTGTTGCCCGAACACCGCGATCTCGCGTTCGCCGACCTCGAGCTGCCGCTGCCCGGCGGCACCAGCAAGATGCTGTTCCCGCGCGTCGAAGCGCGCGTGCTGCAGGAACTGTCGGTCAAGAAGCACGAGAACGTGCTCGTGATCGGCGCGGGTTCGGGCTACCTGGCCGCATTGTTCGCACATCGCGCACAGCACGTGACGGCTGTCGATATCGATCCGACCATCGCAAAGTTCGCGGCGGACAACCTGCGCAACGACGGCGTGACGAACGCGGAAGTCGTGCTCGGCGACGGCTCGCTCGGCTGGCCCGACAAGGCGCCGTATGACGTGATCTGCGTCGCGGGCGGCCTGCCGGTGGTGCCGCAGCAGATGCTCGAACAGCTGAAGATCGGCGGCCGCCTGTCGGCGTTCGTCGGCGGCCGTCCGGTGATGAAGGCGCAGATCATCACGCGCATCGACGACAAGCAGTACCGTGTCGCCGACGTGTTCGAAACCTACGTCAATCACCTCGTCAACGCGATGGAGCCGTCGCGCTTCAAGTTCTGAGCGGCGGAGCTTCCATGCAGATCCTGACACCCGCGATGCTCGCGGAATGGCTTCGCGATCCGGCGCGTCCCGCGCCGCTCGTGCTCGACGTGCGCGAGCCGTGGGAAATCTCGACCGCGCAGATCGCCGGCAGCGTGTCGATCCCGATGCAACAGATCCCCGCGCGCAGCGAGGAGCTCGACGACGAAGCGGAAATCGTCTGCGTGTGCCATCACGGGATGCGCAGCGCCCAGGTCGCGATGTTCCTCGAATCGCGCGGCTTCACGAAGCTGTACAACCTGCAGGGCGGGATCGACGCGTGGTCGCGTGACGTCGATCCGTCCGTGCCGCGTTACTGAGTGACAGACCTTCCCGGCGGCGCATCGCGCGCCGCCACGGCGACCGGCCCGTTGCAGCCGATCGCCCCGATCCGCCGAACGGGCGCGCATGGCGCGCCCGTTTGCATTTCCGCTTCTCTGTTCCCCCTCCCCCGATCGCTTCAGCCCGTCGGCTATCCGCGTGTGTTCGATGTCGAACGGCGGCGAGCACCCGAGCATGGCACCCGTCGAACGGATCGCTTCGCGCTTCCCGTCGTACTCCACTTCCCCCCCGTGCACTGCGACGCCGACACGACACGACGCGGCTGAATGCATGCGCATCGATCACGTTCCGCACGTCCCTCAACGCGTGACGTGCGCGCTCGCACACGGGCGCACGCCGTGCACCAATTGCGCCCGCGCGACTGCACCGCAACGGATCGCGCATGCTGCACGACGCGTCACGCGCACCACGCCGACGCCCCACGCCACCCCGCACAGGCACGCCCGGCGTGCATCCGCGCGACTGGCACATGCCTTGCGTTAGTCGGATGCCGGCGCCGTCATGGCGCACGCCTACCAAACACGTCAAGGGGAACTCGATGAAACGTCGCAGTCTGCTGAAGTTCGGTTCGATGGCCGGTGCACTCGCGCTGGCGGGCAAGAGTCCGTTTGCGCACGCGGCCGATGCGGGCACGGGTCCGATCAAGGTCGGTATCCTGCATTCGCTGTCGGGCACGATGGCGATCTCCGAAACGTCGCTGAAGGACACGGCGCTGATGACGATCGCCGACATCAACAAGAGCGGCGGCGTGATGGGCCGCAAGCTCGAGCCCGTGGTCGTCGACCCCGCATCGAACTGGCCGCTGTTCGCGGAGAAGGCGCGCCAGCTGCTCACGCAGGACAAGGTCGCATGCGTGTTCGGCTGCTGGACGTCGGTGTCGCGCAAGTCGGTGCTGCCGGTGTTCGAGGAACTGAACGGCCTGCTCTACTACCCGGTGCAATATGAAGGCGAGGAAATGTCGCGCAACGTGTTCTACACGGGCGCCGCGCCGAATCAGCAGGCGATCCCCGCCGTCGAGTACCTGATGAGCGCGGAAGGCGGCGGCGCGAAACGATTCTTCCTGCTCGGCACCGACTATGTGTATCCGCGCACGACCAACAAGATCCTGCGCGCGTTCCTGAAATCGAAAGGCGTCAAGGACGCCGATATTCAGGAGGTCTACACGCCGTTCGGACACAGTGATTACCAGACGATCGTCGCGAACATCAAGAACTTCGCGCAGGGCGGCAAGACGACCGTGGTCTCGACGATCAACGGCGATTCGAACGTGCCGTTCTACAAGGAGCTCGGCAACCAGGGGATCAAGGCGACCGACGTGCCGGTGGTCGCGTTCTCGGTCGGCGAGGAAGAGCTGCGCGGGATCGACACGAAGCCGCTCGTCGGCCATCTCGCGGCCTGGAACTACTTCATGTCGGTGAAGAACCCGACGAACACGAAGTTCAAGGACCAGTTCGCCGCGTGGGTGAAGGCGAACAATCTGCCGGGCGGCGCGAAGCGCGTGACCAACGATCCGATGGAAGCGACCTACGTCGGCATCCACATGTGGAAGCAGGCGGTCGAGAAGGCGAAGAGCACCGACGTCGACAAGGTGCGCGTCGCGATGATCGGACAGACGGTTGCCGCGCCGTCGGGCTTCACGCTCTCGATGGACGGCAACCATCACCTGCACAAGCCGGTGATGATCGGCGAGATCCGCGGCGACGGGCAGTTCAACGTCGTGTGGAAGACGAAGACGGTCGTGCGCGCGCAGCCGTGGAGCCCGTTCATCGCGGGCAACCAGGGCAAGCCGGACATCGTCAGCTCGATCCCGGCGTTCCTGCGCCGGCAGCGCGCGGCGCTCGCCTGATGCGATGCGGAGCGCCGCGCACCGGCGTGGCGCTCCGTTCGCAGGCCGGTGCAGGCACGCCGCCGCGATTGCGGTAACGCGCCGCTCTCGCTCGCGCACCGCCACACGCGTTCGCTTTCCCACGCCCGACAGGATTTCTCGATGCCTACACGCTTTCGCCGCGCCGCCGTCGCGGTCGTCGCCTGTGCCGCGCTGACGGGCGCGCTGCCGCACGCCGCGTTCGCCCTGACGGCGGCCGATACCGCCGCGCTTGCCGGCGACGACTTCGACGCGAAAACGGCCGCGATCGAACATCTCGCCGCCGATGCCGATCCGCGCGCCGTCGCGTTGCTCAATGCGCTGTCGACCGGCGACGCGCTCGCGACCGGCGACGGACACCTGCTGATCCAGACCGGCGACACCGCGCACGACGCGCTCACGCAGGCCGCGACGCCGGCCGGCGACGCGCAGCCCGTGATGCTGAACAACCTGCTGCGCACGAAGATCGCGGGCGCGCTGTCGGGTCTCGCTCTCGCGTCGCCGGATGTCGCCGCGCGTCGCGACGCGATCGACGCGCTGCTGAAGTCGCCCGACCCGGCGCTCAAGCCGATGATCGAGCGCGCCCGCGCCAAGGAAACCGATCCGGCATTGAAACGCCGTCTCGACGCACTGTGGGCGATCGCCGCGCTGCACGACGCCGATCCGGCGAAGCGTCTCGAAGCCGTGCAGGTGGTGGCCGCGCGCCACGATCTCGACATGATCGAGCAATTGCGCCCGCTCGTCGCGCAGAACGCCGACGGCAGCCATGCGGAGCCCGACGCGCGCGTGCGCGAAGCCGCGCAGCAAGGACTCGATGCATTGCACACGCTGCAGCGCCGCGGCGAGATCGCGGGCACCGTGTTCGCGGGCCTGTCGCTCGGCAGCGTGCTGCTGCTCGCGGCGCTCGGCCTCGCGATCACGTACGGGCTGATCGGCGTGATCAACATGGCGCACGGCGAATTCCTGATGATCGGTGCGTACGCAACCTATGTCGTGCAGACGCTGATCCAGCGCTATGCGCCGGCCGCGTTCAACTGGTATCCGCTCGTTGCGGTGCCGGTGTCGTTCGCGGCGGCGGCGCTGGTGGGCATCGTGCTCGAGCGGCTCGTGCTGCGGCACCTGTACGGCCGCCCGCTCGAGACGCTGCTCGCGACGTTCGGCGTGAGCCTGATCCTGATCCAGGCCACGCGCATGCTGTTCGGCGCGCAGAACGTGCAGGTCGTGAACCCGTCGTGGATGAGCGGCGGCGTGACCGTGATGCAGAACCTGATCCTGCCGTACAACCGGCTCGCGATCCTCGCGTTCGCGCTCGCGGTCGTGTGCGTCGCCTGGGGCGTGCTAACGAAGACCCGGCTCGGCCTGTTCGTGCGCGCGGTCACGCAGAACCGCCGGATGGCCGCGTGCGTCGGCGTGAAGACCGCGCGCGTCGACGCGTACGCGTTCGCGTTCGGCGCGGGCATCGCGGGCCTCGGCGGGTGCGCGCTGTCGCAGATCGGCAACGTGGGCCCGGACCTCGGGCAAAACTACATCATCGATTCGTTCATGGCGGTCGTGCTCGGCGGCGTCGGCCAGATCGCCGGCACCGTGCTCGGCGGCTTCGGGCTCGGCCTCGTCAGCAAGGCGATCGAGCCGTTCTGGGGCGCAGTGCTCGCGAAGATCGCGGTGCTCGTGATGATCGTGCTGTTCATCCAGAAACGTCCGCAGGGCATGTTCGCCCCGAAGGGACGCAGCGCGGAGGCCTGACATGACTTCAATCACCGATTCGTTGTCGAATCCGGTCGCCGGCGCGCCGAAGCCCGCCGCAACCGCGCGTGCCGAGGACGGTTTCGCGCTCGGCCTGCCGCCCCGCCCCGCGCTGCTGTCGCGTCGCGCATGGCTTGCGCTCGTCGCGCTGTGCGTCGCGATCGGCATCGGCGTGCCGCTCGCCGCGCTGGTCGCGCCCGAGTCGAGCGCGTTCCACCTGTCAGCGTATGCGATGACGCTCGCCGGCAAGCTGATGTGCTACGCGATCGCCGCGCTCGCGCTCGATCTCGTGTGGGGCTACTGCGGAATCCTGAGCCTCGGCCATGGCCTGTTCTTCGCGCTCGGCGGTTATGCGATCGGCATGTACCTGATGCGCGAGATCGGCCGCGACGGCAAGTACGGCAGCGACCTGCCCGACTTCATGGTGTTCCTCGACTGGCATCAGCTGCCCTGGTACTGGAGCGGCACGCAGCACCTCGCGTGGGCGCTCGCGCTGGTCGTGCTCGTGCCGGCCGTGCTCGCATGGGTGTTCGGCTTCTTCACGTTCCGCTCGCGCGTGAAGGGCGTCTACCTGTCGATCATCACGCAAGCGCTGACGTTCGCCGCGATGCTGCTGTTCTTTCGCAACGAGACGGGCTTCGGCGGCAACAACGGCTTCACCGACTTCAAGCGCATCGCAGGCTTTTCCGTCACGTCGCCCGGCACGCGCACGGTGCTGTTGCTGCTGACCTTCGCGACGCTCGTGCTCGCGTTCATCGCCGCGCGCGCGATCGTCACCAGCAAGCTCGGACGCGTGGTCACTGCGGTGCGCGACGGCGAGACGCGGCTGATGTTCCTCGGTTACAGCCCGCTCGCGTACAAACTGTTCGTATGGACGCTGTCGGCCGTGCTGTGCGGTATCGCGGGCGCGTTGTACGTGCCGCAGGTCGGCATCATCAACCCCGGCGAGATGTCGCCCGGCAACTCGATCGAAATGGCGATCTGGGTCGCGGTGGGCGGGCGCGGCACGCTGATCGGTCCGATCGTCGGCGCATTCGCGGTGAACGGCGCGAAGAGCCTCTTTACCGCGTACTTCGCCGAATACTGGCTGTTCTTTCTCGGGCTGATCTTCGTGCTCGTGCCGCTCTTGCTGCCGCGCGGCATCATGGGCCTCGTGGACACGCTGCTCGCAAAGGGGAAACGCGCATGAACGGCACGGCCCTCTACCAGTTCACGCCACCGGCCGAGGACGAGCTGCTGGCCGTCAGCGGCACCGCATCGATGGGCCGCGTGGTGCCGCCCGGCATCGACACGTCGCACGGCACGATCCTCTATCTCGAGGACATCGAGGTGAGCTTCGACGGCTTTCGCGCGCTGAACAAGCTGTCGCTTGCGATCGACGCGGGCGAACTGCGCTGCGTGATCGGCCCGAACGGCGCGGGCAAGACGACGATGATGGACGTGATCACCGGCAAGACGCGACCCGATGCGGGCAAGGTTTTTCTCGGCCAGACCATCGACCTCGCGAGGATGAACGAACCCGAGATCGCACGTGCGGGGATCGGCCGCAAGTTCCAGAAGCCGACCGTGTTCGAACAGCATCCGGTGTGGGAAAACCTCGAACTGGCGATGCAGACCGACAAGGGCTGGCTCGCGTCGCTGCGCGCGCGGCTCGATCGCGCCGCACAGGCGAAGATCGAGGAGACGCTCGCGCTGATCGGCCTCGAAAGCGACGCGTATCGCGCGGCCGGCGAGCTGTCGCACGGTCAGAAGCAGCGGCTCGAGATCGGCATGCTGCTGATGCAGCGCCCGGCTCTGTTGCTGCTCGACGAGCCGGCCGCCGGAATGACCGACCACGAGACGATGGAACTCGCGAAGCTGCTGAACACGCTGCGCGGCACCTGCTCGATGATGGTCGTCGAGCACGACATGGAATTCGTCGCGGCACTCGCGGGCGACACGGGCCGCGTGACGGTGATGGCCGAAGGCGCGGTGCTCGCGCAAGGCACGCTCGACCAGGTCAAGCGCGACGACGCGGTGATCGAGTCCTACCTCGGACGGTAATCCAATGCTGAAGATCGATGCACTGAACCAGTACTACGGCGGCAGCCATATCCTGCGCAACGTGACGCTTGCCGCCGACGACGGCAAGCTCACCGTGCTGCTCGGCCGCAACGGCGTCGGCAAGAGCACGCTGCTGCGCTGCCTGATGGGGGTCGTCGCCGCGAAAAGCGGCAGCGTGTCGTGGCGCGGCACGGCGCTCGGCACGCTGCCGCCGTATGCGCGCGTCGCGGCCGGGCTCGCGTACGTGCCGCAGGGTCGCGACATCTTTCCGCGGCTGACCGTCGAGGAAAACCTGCTCGTCGGCGCGGCGAGCCGCAAGGCGCCGTCGAAAGTGCCCGATCGCATCTACGACCTGTTCCCGGTGCTGAAGGACATGCGGGCGCGACGCGGCGGCGACCTGTCGGGCGGCCAGCAGCAGCAGCTCGCGATCGGCCGCGCGCTGATGAGCGAGCCGCAGCTGCTGATCCTCGACGAGCCGACCGAGGGCATCCAGCCGTCGATCATCCAGGACATCGGCCGCACGCTGCGCCAGCTCGTCGACGAATCGAAAATGACCGTGCTGCTCGTCGAGCAGTATTACGACTTCGCGCGCTCGATCGCGGACCATTACTGGGTGATGAGCCGCGGCGAGGTCATCGCGGGCGGCGATGCGCGCGACATGGAAACGAACGGTGTGCGCGAACTGATCGCGGTGTGAGCGGCGGCACGGCAGCGCGCACGGGCGGCCGGTTCGCGGTGCGGCCGCACGCCGCGCTTCCAACGAACGCGGCATCTGCATTATTGTTCCGGTAGCATCCACGTTCTTCGCGCCCGTTTCCGTCGTTTCCCGCTTGCCGCCGATGTCCGCCCTCGACTCCCACGCCCCGCTGTCCCGCCCCGCCGTCGCCAAGTCGTGGCGCGGCCGTCTCGAACTCGGCTTCGAACGGCACGGCGCGCGCACGACGCTCGTCCACCGGCTGCACGACGGCCCGTTGCGCGTCCAGCGGCCGCTGTATCCGGAGGGCGACGCGATCTGTCACGCGGTCATCGTTCACCCGCCGGGCGGCGTCGCGGGCGGCGACCGACTCGACATCGACATCACGCTCGGCGACGGCACGCACGCGGTGCTGACGACACCCGGCGCGACCAAGTGGTACAAGTCGAACGGGCTCGACGCGACGCAGCGCATCGGCATCACGGTCGGCGAGCACGCGAAGCTCGACTGGCTGCCGCAAAACAATCTGTTCTTCGACGCGGCCCACGCCGCGCTCGACTTCACGGTAACGCTCGGCGCCGGCGCGAGCGCGATCGGCTGGGACGCGACGCAGCTCGGCCGGCAGGCGGCCGGCGAAACGTGGTCGGCGGGCCGTATCGCATCGGGTTCGGCACTCGTCGATGCCGATGGACGGCCACTATGGACCGAGCGCGCGCTGCTCGACGCGCACGATCCGCTGCGCAGCGCACTGCAGGGTCTCGCCGGCTTTCCCGTGTACGGCACGCTGTGGGCGGTTGGCGCCGCGTGCGATGCCGCGCTCGCCGAAGCGCTCGCCGTGCGGATGCCGTTCGACGACACACTGCGCGCGGGCGCGACCTGCGTGACGCCGGGCGTCGTGCTGGTGCGCGCGGTATCGACGTCGATGGAAGCACTGCAGCATCACTTCGCCGACTGCTGGCTTTACCTGCGGCCGCTCGTGCACGGCGTCGACGCACGGCCGCTGCGCCTCTGGCAGACCTGAGCGCCCGGCCCGGCACGCACCGTTTCGGCGCAGCCGCGCCGCCCACCCTGCCCACGATTCATGCATCGCGCACCACGACCGCGCATCGAGACGCGTTCCATCGACATGGCACGCGCCTTGCTGCTTACATAACGGCTACACGACGCACGAAAAACGGCGCGGTGCTACGATGACCCGCGCCCCGGCCGGAACCCCGCGCACCGATAAAAATTACGTTTTCCTGAACGACTGCCTTCATGAAACTGACTCCCCGAGAAAAGGACAAGCTGCTGATCTTCACGGCGGCGCTGCTGGCCGAGCGCCGCCGCGCGCGCGGGCTGAAGCTCAACTATCCGGAAGCGGTCGCGTTCATCACCGCCGCGTTGATGGAAGCCGCGCGCGACGGCAAGACCGTCGCCGAGGTGATGCACTACGGCACGACGCTGCTCACGCGCGACGACGTGATGGATGGCGTGCCGGAGATGATCCCCGACATCCAGGTCGAGGCGACCTTCCCCGACGGCACCAAGCTCGTCACCGTCCACCACCCGATTCCGTGACCGAGGTAGCACGCATGATTCCCGGCGAAATCCTCACCGACGACGGCGAGCACGAACTGAATGCAGGCCGCGCGACGCGCTCGCTCGTCGTCGCGAACACCGGCGACCGCCCGGTGCAGGTCGGCTCGCACTACCACTTCTTCGAAGTCAACGACGCGCTGTCGTTCGACCGCGCGGCCGCGCGCGGCTTCCGGCTCAACATCGCAGCCGGCACCGCCGTGCGCTTCGAGCCGGGCCAGACGCGCACCGTCGAGCTGGTCGAGCTGGCCGGCGAACGCGCCGTCTACGGTTTTCAGGGCAAGGTGATGGGGCCGCTGTAAGCCGCGCCCCGCTCTTCAGGAACAGCACATGACATTACGCTTGAGCCGCCGCGCATACGCGGAAATGTTCGGGCCGACGACGGGCGACCGCGTGCGGCTCGCCGATACCGAACTGCTGATCGAGATCGAACGCGACTTCACGACCTACGGCGAGGAAGTGAAATTCGGCGGCGGGAAGGTGATCCGCGACGGCATGGGCCAGTCGCAGCGCGTGGCCGCCGACGTGCCCGACACGATCATCACGAACGCGGTGATCCTCGATCATTGGGGCATCGTGAAGGCCGACATCGCGATCAAGCACGGCCGCATCGCGGCGATCGGCAAGGCCGGCAATCCGGACATCCAGCCGGGCGTGACGATCGCCATTGGCGCGGCGACCGAAGTGATCGCCGGCGAAGGGCTGATCGTGACCGCGGGCGGCATCGACACGCACATTCACTTCATCAGCCCGCAGCAGATCGACGAGGCGCTCGCGTCGGGTGTCACGACGATGCTCGGCGGCGGCACGGGGCCGGCCACCGGCACCAATGCGACGACCTGCACGCCGGGCCCGTGGCACATGGAGCGGATGCTGCAGGCCGCCGACGGCTGGCCGATCAACCTCGGCTTTCTCGGCAAGGGCAACGCGAGCCTGCCGCAGCCGCTCGTCGAACAGATCGCAGCCGGCGCGATCGGGCTGAAGCTGCACGAGGACTGGGGCACGACGCCCGCCGCGATCGACAACTGCCTTTCCGTCGCCGACGACACCGACACGCAGGTCGCGATCCACACCGACACGCTGAACGAAGCCGGCTTCGTCGAATCGACGGTCGCCGCGTTCAAGGGCCGCACGATCCACACGTATCACACCGAAGGCGCGGGCGGCGGCCATGCGCCCGACATCCTGAAGGTGTGCGGCGAGGCGAACGTGCTGCCGTCGTCGACCAACCCGACGCGCCCGTACACGATCAACACGCTCGACGAGCATCTCGACATGCTGATGGTGTGCCATCACCTCGATCCGTCGATTGCCGAGGATCTCGCGTTCGCCGAATCGCGGATCCGCCGCGAGACGATCGCGGCCGAGGACATCCTGCACGATCTCGGCGCGCTGTCGATGCTGTCGTCCGATTCGCAGGCGATGGGCCGCGTCGGCGAAGTGATCATCCGCACCTGGCAGACCGCGCACAAGATGAAGGTGCAGCGCGGCGCGCTGCCCGAAGACGGCGCGCGCAACGACAACTTCCGCGCGAAGCGCTACGTCGCGAAATACACGATCAACCCGGCGATCACGCATGGGATCGCGCATGAAGTCGGTTCGATCGAGCCCGGCAAGTGGGCCGACCTCGTGCTGTGGGAGCCGGCGTTCTTCGGGATCAAGCCGTCGATGATCCTGAAGGGCGGGATGATCGCGGTCGCGCAGATGGGCGACCCGAACGCGTCGATCCCGACGCCGCAGCCGGTCCATTATCGCGAGATGTTCGCCACGCGTGGCGGCGCACTCGCGCGCACGTCGCTGACCTTCGTGTCGCAGATGGCCGCCGATGCCGGCATCGCCGAACGCTACGGACTCGCGAAGCGCATCGTGCCGGTGCGCAACTGCCGCAACGTGACGAAGGCCGACATGATCCACAACGCGTGGCGTCCGTCGATCAGCGTCGATCCCGAAACCTACGACGTGATCGCCGACGGCCAGCTGCTCACCTGCGAGCCGGCGTCGGTGCTGCCGATGGCGCAGCGCTATTTCCTGTTCTGATTTCCGGTTTTCGCTCCATGCGCACCCTCGACAAACGCATTGCCCCGAACGTGAAGCTTGCCGCGTCGCTCGTCGCGCGTGCGCCGACGCTCACGCTCGCCTATGACGCCCGCTGCAAGAGCCGCCTCGCGGCGACGCTCGACTCGGGCGAGGACGTCGCGGTCCTGCTGCCGCGCGGCACCGTGCTGCGCGACGGCGACGTGCTCGTCGCCGACGACGGCGCGCTCGTGCGAATCGCCGCGGCGCCCGAGACCGTGCTGCTCGTGCGCGCGGCCGACCCGCTCACGCTGATGCGCGCCGCGTATCACCTCGGCAATCGTCACACGCCTGTCGAGATCGGCGACGGCTATCTGAAGCTCGAAGCCGATCCGGTGCTCGCCGACATGCTGCGCCGGCTCGGCACGCAGGTCGACGAAGCGAGCGCACCGTTCCAGCCGGAAGCCGGTGCGTACGGCGGCGGCCACAAGCACGGGCACGATGCCACGTTCGCCGAGGATTACGCGCTCGCGCAGCAGGTATTCGGCGAACACCACGGCCACTCGCACGATCACGATCACCAGCATGGTCCGGGCTGCTCGCACGGCCACCACGGTCATGACCACCACTGAACTCGTCGCGCTGCTGCATCTCGCGTCGTCCGCGCTGCCGATCGGTGCGTACAGCTATTCGCAGGGACTCGAAGCCGCGCTCGACGCGAACCTGATCCGCGATGCCGACACCGCGCGCGACTGGATCGCCAGCGGGCTGACCGACGTGCTCGCGCACGGCGAGCTGCCGTTCCTCGCGCACCAGCTCGCGCGCTGGCAGGCGCACGACGCGGACGCGCTCGCTCGCGAAAACGCATGGTTCGTCGCGAGCCGCGAATCGGCGGAATTACGCCGCGAGACCGAGCAGATGGGCTGGTCGCTCGCGCAGCTTTGCGCATCGCTCGAATGGGGCGATGCCTCGCGCCGCGCGACGCTCGCGTCGCTGTCGCCGGTCGCACTGCCGACCGCATTCGCCTACGCGGCCGCCGCGCACGACGCCAGCGCCGACGCCACGCTCGCCGCGTACGCATTCGGCTGGGTCGAGAACCAGACGTCGGCCGCGCTGAAGGCCGTGCCGCTCGGCCAGCTCGCGGGCCAGCGCATCATCGTCGCGCTGCGCGGCGCGATCGACGCGGCCGTACGCCGCGCGCTTGCGACACCACCCGACGCCATCAACACGTTCGCGCCGCAGCTCGGCATCCTGTCCGCGCGGCACGAAACCCAGTACTCGCGGTTGTTCCGCTCCTGAACCCGACCCACACCATGAACGCACCCGCTCCCTCCTCCGCCCGCCGCACGAAGAAACTGCCGCCGCTGCGCGTCGGCATCGGCGGCCCCGTCGGCTCCGGCAAGACCACACTGCTCGAAATGCTGTGCAAGGCGATGCGCGAGCGCTACGACCTCGTCGCGATCACGAACGACATCTATACGAAGGAAGACCAGCGCCTGCTGACGGTCGCGGGCGCGCTGCCCGAGGAACGCATCATGGGCGTCGAGACGGGCGGCTGCCCGCACACGGCGATCCGCGAGGATGCGTCGATCAACCTCGAGGCCGTCGACCGGATGCTGTCGCGCTTTCCGGACGCCGACATCGTGTTCATCGAGTCGGGCGGCGACAATCTCGCGGCGACGTTCAGCCCCGAGTTGTCGGACCTGACGATCTACGTGATCGACGTCGCCGGCGGCGAGAAGATTCCGCGCAAGGGCGGGCCCGGCATCACGAAATCCGACCTGCTCGTGATCAACAAGACCGATCTCGCGCCGCTCGTCGGGGCGAACCTCGACGTGATGGCCTCGGACACGAAGAAGATGCGTGGCGAGCGGCCTTACGTGATGACGAACCTGAAGGCGCTCGAAGGCCTCACGGACGTCGTCGCGTTCATCGAGAAGAAGGGATTGTTGACGGTGTGAACGGCGGCGCGGCGGCCCGCTGCCGCCTCGCCTGCCCGGGGCGGCCTCGCGCCGCCCGCTCAGTCGCCGGATGCTTCCGACGCGTCCGTTGCGCCGGGCATCGCGCCGCTGCCGCGCTCCACCGGCGGCAACAACGCCGCGAGCACGTCGACCGAGCGCGCGGTCGCGCCGCGATGACGCGACGCGAACGCGGCACCTGCCGCGCCCATCGCGATACGGCGCGCGTGATCGGCGAACAGCGCGTCGAGCACATGCGCGAGGTCGAGCGGATCGGCGACCTGCATCGCCGCGCCGGCCGCGACCGCATCGGCGGTCGCCTGCGTGAAGTTGAACACGTGCGGGCCGATCAGCACCGGCACGCCGACCGCACACGCCTCGATGAGATTCTGCCCGCCGAGCGGCAGCAGGCTGCCGCCAATGAACGCGACGTCGCTGGCCGCGTAGTACGCGCCGAGTTCACCCATCGAATCGCCGAGCAGCACCGTCACGTCGGCCGGCAGCGGTTCCGCCGCGGCCGGCCGGCCGGCCGCGAGCGCCGCCGCGTCCGCGCCCCACACCGAACGCCGCACGCACTTGAATCCGTTGCGCGCGACGAGCGCCTCGACTTCAGCGAAACGCTGCGGATGACGCGGCACGAGAATCAGCAGCGCACCGGGCGTCTTCATCGCCGCAAATGCCTGCAGCACCAGCGCCTCTTCGTTCTCGCGCGTGCTTGCTGCGACCCACACGGGCCGCGTGCCGATCGCGTCGCGCCATGCGTGGCCGCGCGCCGCCAGCTCCGGCGGCGTCGTCATGTCGAACTTCAGGTTGCCCAGCACCGTCACGTTACGCGCGCCGAGCGACGTCAGCCGCTCCGCGTCGGCCGGGCTCTGCGCGAGCACGCGCGAGAAACCGCCGAACACGTCGCGCGTCGCCGCGCCGAACTTCGCCGCGCGCCGATGCGAGCGCGCGGACATCCGCGCGTTGGTCAGCACGAGCGGCACGTCCGCGCGGCGGCACTCGTCGATCAGCGTCGGCCACACCTCGGTTTCCATCACGAGGCCGAGCGTCGGCCGCCATGCGCGCAGGAAGCGCCGCACCGCGCCCGGCATGTCGTACGGCAGGTAGCAGCGCAGCACGCGGTCGCCGAAGATCTGCTCGCCGGTCGCGCGGCCGCTCGGCGTCATGTGCGTGAGCAGGATGCGCGCGTCGGGACGTGCGCGCATCAGCGCGTCGATCAGCGGCTGCGCGGCGCGCGTCTCGCCGACCGACACCGCATGCACCCAGATCAGCGGCGCGCGATCGTCCGGTGAACGGCCGGCGACGTGGCCGAAGCGCTCGCCGATGTGCTCGCGATAGCCGCGCTCCTTGCGCGAGCGCACGCAGAGCCGGATGACCGCGATCGGTGCGACGAGCCACCACAGCGCGCGATAGATCGCCCTCAGCATGAGCGGACTCCGTGACCGCGGAGGATGCGGTGCGCGCTCAAACCAGCGCCCTGCCCTGCAGGCGCTCGAGAATCCCGAGCGGCGCGCATTCGCGACGCACCATCGCGTCGACCGGCAGGAAGAAGGTCTGCTCGAGCATGAACTGGCCGGACATCACAGCGTGCGAAGTCTGATCCGAGAAACATATCCACACGCTGCCCGGCGGAAACGGCATCGTCTGCTGCGGGCAGGTCTTCTGGTAGTCGAGATCGGCCTTCATGCTGTCGTGCAGGTTCAGCATCAGGTGGTCGTACGCGCTACGCGGCGACTTCGTCACGTGCAGCAGGTTCAGCAGCCACGCCGAACCCGGGAACTGCGGCCGGATCTTCGGCAGGAAGCGCTTCGCGACGTCCTCGAACGGCTCGCCGACGCGCCATACGCGCGGCTGGCCGGCCGGGTTCACGTTCGTGAACACGCGCAGGATCCGCTCGCCGTAGTTCGGCCGCGACGGGAACGCGTCGACGTGCAGCCGGCTGTCGTCCTTGCGCCACGACGTCTGGCGCGTCTCGACCTGCATCAGCCGCAGGCTCGTCGGCGCGACGCGCAGCTTGCCGCGATATTCGGGAAAGAGGCCGTCGACGAGCGTGCCGGCCTGCTGCTGGAAGCGCGCGACCAGCGCGCGTACGGCCGACTGCGTGACGCTGTCGCCGAGCACGCCGGCGAGCGCACCGCCGTTCGGCGCGAGGCTGATGTTCTTGCGTTTGGGATCGGCGAGCGCCGGATCGAGCAGCGCTTCCTCGCCGCCTTCGATCGCGAAGCGCAGGTGCGGGAAATACAGCACCTTGCCTTCCTCGACCGCGGCGAGCAGTTGCTCGCGCGGCGCCGACAGGTTGTGTCCGCTCCAGTCGGCGGACGGGACTTCGATGATCTGGGATTCGCTCATGATCGGTTCGCGTGCGTGACGGGCAGGGCAGGCATGACGGGCATCACAGCAGACCGAAGCCCGCGAGCACCGCCTTCACCTGCGAGATCGACGGCGGCTGCCCCGCCGTGCCGAGATTGACGACGTTCGGCGACCAGTAACCGCCGGTGCGCCAGGCCGTCGCGAAATTGTACAGTTCGACCGTCGGACGCTTCAGCGCGGCCGCGATGTGAACCAGACCTGTATCAACCCCGACCGTCGCGGCTGCGCCGTCGATCAGGCCGACGACGGCCGGCAGCGACAGTTTCGGCGGCACGATCGCCGCCGCGCCGAACTCCTTCGCGAGCCGCTCGCTGGTCGCGCGCTCCGCGTCGTTGCCCCACGGCAGCACGAGCGACGCGCCGCGCCGCACGAGCGCCTGGCCGAGCTCGATCCAGGCGGCGTCCGGCCACTGCTTGTCGGCGCGCGACGTCGCATGCACGAACACCACGTACGGCACCGGCAGGTTCAGGCCGAGCGCCGCGACCGCGAGCGCCGCCGCACGCGTATCGAGGCCGAAGTCGACCGGATCGGCCGGCGTCGGCGCCGGGTCGCCCAGCGCGGCCGCGACCAGCTGGCGCGAACGTTCGACCACGTGCGTGCGCGGTGCGATCGGCACGCGCTTGCGATAAAAGAAGCGCACCGGCCATTCGTAGCCCGCGCCGTCGGTGCGGTTGCCGAGGCCCGCGAGCGGGCCGCGCGCCCAGCTCGCGACCCAGGCCGTCTTGATGAGACCCTGGCAGTCGATCACGAGGTCGTACTGCTCGGCCGCGAGGCGCTTGCGGAACGCGCGGATCTCGCGCCACGTCGCACCCGAGAGCGGCTTCTTGCGCCAGCGGCGCAGCGAGAACGGCAGCACGTCGCGCACGCCGTCGACGAGCCGCACGAGGTCGACGAAGCTCTCCTCGACGAGCCAGTCGATCTGCGCGTCGGGGTGGCGGCGCCGGATATCGGCGATCACCGGCATGTTGTGCACGACGTCGCCCAGCGACGACACGCGCACGATCAGAATCTTTTGCACGCTGAAAAAACGCCGGCGGACGGCCGGCGACAGGCATAAAGACGCGATTTTATCGCGCCCGGGGGACCACACAGGCAAAAAGCGGCCGCACGCCGTCGGCGTGCGCCGCTTTTCGGGAATGGCGCGACGATCCTTCGACCATCGTCGCGCCGGCGGCCCGCAGGCCGCCCAGGCTCAGAACGGCAGCTTGACGTCCGGCTTCGCGGCCGTCAACACGCGGCGGAAGTCCGCCTGGATGCGCGCGAGCCCTTCCTGCGTCTCCGATTCGAAACGCATCACGACGACCGGCGTCGTGTTCGACGAACGCGCGAGGCCGAAGCCGTCCGGGTACTCGACACGCAGGCCGTCGATCGTCACGACTTCGTCGGCGCCGTCGAACTTCGCTTCCTTCTGCAGCTTCTCGATCAGGCGGAAGTTCTCGCCTTCGTCGAGCCAGAGCTGCAGCTCCGGCGTGCTCATCGCATCCGGCAGCGCATTGAGCACCGCACTCGGATCGGCCGTCTTCGCGAGGATCTCGAGCAGGCGCGCGCCCGTGTAGAGACCGTCATCGAAGCCGTACCAGCGATCCTTGAAGAACACGTGACCGCTCATCTCGCCCGCGAGCGGCGCGCCCGTCTCGCGCAGCTTCGCCTTCACGAGCGAATGGCCCGTCTTCCACATCAGCGGCTCGCCGCCCTTCGCCTTCACCCACTGCGCGAGATGGCGCGTGCACTTCACGTCGTAGATGATCTGCGCGCCCGGGTTGCGCGACAGCACTTCCTCCGCGAACAACATCAACTGGCGGTCCGGGAAGATGATCTGGCCGTCCTTCGTGACGACGCCCAGGCGGTCGCCGTCGCCGTCGAACGCGAAGCCGAGCTCGGCGTCGGTGTCCTTCAGCGCCTGGATCACGTCCTGCAGGTTTTCCGGGTGCGCCGGATCGGGATGGTGGTTCGGGAACGTGCCGTCGATGTCGGTGAAGCGCTCGACGAGCGTGCAGCCGAGCGCCTTGAACAGGCGCGTCGCGAGCGGGCCCGCGACGCCGTTGCCGGCGTCGACGACGAGCTTCAGCGGGCGCGCGAGCTTCACGTCGCCGACGATGCGCTCGATGTACTGGTCGGCGACGTCGAATGCCTCGTACGAGCCGCTGCCCGTCTCATAGCGCTCGTCGACGATGCGACGGTACAGCGCCTGGATCTGCTCGCCGTAGATCGCCGCGCCGCGCAGCACCATCTTGAAGCCGTTGTAGTCGGGCGGGTTGTGGCTGCCCGTGACGACGATGCACGAATCGACGCGACGCTCGCCGCCCTTCAGCGGAAGCGGCACGCTCGCCGCGAAATAGCCGACCGGCGTGGGCACCATGCCGACGTCGACGACGTCGACGCCCGCCGCACGCAGGCCATCGGCGAGTGCGCCGACGAGCTCGGGCCCCGACAGGCGGCCGTCGCGCGCGACGACGACCGCGTCGCCGCCCTGTGCGCGCACTTCGCTGCCGAATGCCCGGCCGATCGCGCGCGCCGTGTCGGCGTCGAGCGTCTTGCCGACCACACCGCGAATGTCATATGCCTTGAAGATGGATTGGGAGATCATCGATTCTCTCTCGGTTGCGTGCATGGAAAATAATCTGGCCGCCTTTCGCGCATGCCCGGCATCATACATGCGGGCCCGGCGCTGCAAGGAACGGGACGGCTGGAGCGGCCCCGATCCAACTTATAATCGCGGGTTTTGATGACGCGGATTCCGTCCATTTTAATGCCTAGCCGTTCCGCCGCCGCCACCCTGCCGCCTCCGGGCGCCCTGCCGGCCGCCTCGCGCGCGCGCGGCTGCCCCGCATGCTGAAGCGATTCGGCAACCCGGACGTCGCGAAGGCCGTCGCGAATCTCGTCTGGCTGGGGCTCGAGCGGCTCACGCAGATCGGCGTCGCGATCGCGATCAGCGGTCTTCTGGCCCGTTATTTCGGGCCGGACGTGTTCGGCAAATGGCAGTATGCGAATACGCTTCTCCTCGTACTGGCACCGCTCACCTGGGTGTGCGGCGCCGAAATCCTGGTTCCGACCATCGTCCACCGACCGCCCGCGCAACTCGGCGCGGTGCTCGGCAGCGCATTCGCGCTGCGCATCGGCGTGTCCGCCGCAGCGCTCGTCGCGACCTGGATCGCGATCGGCGCCGGTGCGTTCGACCCGCTCGTCGGCGCGATGCTCGCGGGCCTCGCGGTCACGATGGTGTTCCGCGAGCCGTTCGTCGGCGTGATCAACGCGTGGCTGCAGAGCATGACCTACAGCAAGCCGCAGCTCGTGACCAGCATGCTCACCGCGCTGGCGAAGGCGCTGCTCGTCTGGCTGCTGGTCCGCGCGGCCGCCGGCCCCGCCCGCTTCGCATGGCTGTGGGCGCTGGAGGCCGCCGCGATCGGCTTCGCGCTGCTGCTCTACTACCGCCATCGTAACGGCGGCACGCTCGGCTGGACGTTCGACAAACCGCTGTTCCGGCACTTTGCCACCGCCGGCACCGTGTTCTGGCTCGGCCTGATCTGCATGTATCTGTTCCTGAAGCTCGACCGCCTGATGCTCGAGCGTCACGTGTCGTTCGCCGACCTCGGCCGCTATTCCGCGGCCCAGCAGCTCAACGAGAACTGGATCACGCTCGCACTGATGCTCGCGCAGACCATCGCGCCCGCGTTCGTGTACCGCGTGCAGGACATCGCGCGGCTGCGCCGCAACATCGTCCGGCTGATCGCGATGACCGCCGGCCTGATGACGGCCGGCGCGCTGGTGCTGGACGCAGCCGCGCCGCTCATCGTCGGCAAGGTGTTCGGCCGCGGCTACGAGGCGTCGGTCGACATCTTCCGCTGGGCCGTCTGGCTGTCCGTGCCGGCCGGCATCGAGGCGATAGGCAATCTTATCGTTCTCAAATATCAAGCAAAATTCGTGTTGCTGGCGAAATGGGTGCTCGCGCTCGCGATCGCCGCGCTCGTCAACGTGTTCGCGATCCCCCGGCTCGGCCTGTACGGCGCGCTCGTCGGGCTGGCGGCCGGCTATGTTGCCGCCGCCACCGTTAATTTTTATTACATTCGTCTCAAGCTGCGCCCATGACGCCTCCCGCTTGCCCGCCCCCGCTCGACGACGTGGCCGTGCTGATGCCGGCCTACAACGGCCACGACGACGTCGTCCGCACCCTCGCGTCGTTTCGCGAGGACGCGCCGGTGCACGTGCTGATCGTCGACGACGGCAGCACGCCGCCGATCGCGGCGCCCGACCTGCCCGGCCTCCTGGTCGAGGTGCTGCGCATGCCGCAGAACGGCGGCATCGAGCGCGCGCTCGAGGCCGGCATCGACGCGCTCGCGGCGTGCGGCTTCCGCTATGCCGCACGGATCGACGCCGGCGACCTCGCCGCGCCGCAGCGCCTCGCCAAAGAGCGCGCCTATCTCGATGCGCATCCGCGCGTGGCCTGCGTCGGCATGTGGACGCAGGTCGTGTCGCGTGCCGGCGAGCCGCGCTTCATGCTGACGCCGCCCGCCGATCCGCGAACGCTGCGCCGCACGCGCTTCCTGCGCTCGCCACTCGTGCATCCATCGGTCATGTTGCGCATCGACGCGGTGCGCGAAGTCGGCAACTATCGGGCGAAGTACCGCGCGGCCGAGGATCTCGATCTTTTTTTACGGTTAATGCAACGCTACGATTGCGCGAACCTGCCCGAGCTCGGCCTCTATTACGAGCTTAACGAGGGCGGGATCAGCGCGACCAAGCGCCGCCGCCAGCTGATATCGACGCTCTCGCTGCTGCTGCGACACTTCAACGCTCTGAACCCGTACGACTGGGCCGGCCTCGCCAAGAACCTGCTGCATTTCGTGACGCCGTACCGTACGTTGCAGCGGATCAAGCGGACGCTGTTCGCGGCGCGCCCGTCCGCCTAGCCCGCATCCGGCATTTTCGACGCTTTATTTTTTCTTTTTTTTCATGTCCGCTACCTCCTCGCTGCGCATCGCGCTCGTCTGCAACACGGCCTGGGCGATCTACACGTACCGCCACGGGCTGATCCGTGCGCTCGTCGCGCGCGGCGCCGAGGTCATCGTGATCGCGCCGCACGACCGCACGGTGCCGCTGCTCGAGCAGATGGGCTGCCGCTACGTCGCGCTCGCCGTCGCGTCGAAAGGCACGAGCCCGCGCGAGGATCTCGGCACGCTTGCCGCGCTGGTGCGCCATTACCGCGCGCTCAAGCCCGATCTCGTGTTCCATTACACGATCAAGCCGAACATCTACGGGTCGATCGCGGCGTGGCTCGCGCGCGTGCCGTCGATCGCGGTCACGACAGGCCTCGGCTACGTGTTCATCCAGAAAAGCCGCGCGGCCAGTGTCGCGAAGCGACTGTACCGGTTCGCGTTCCGCTTTCCGCGTGAAGTCTGGTTCCTGAACCGCGACGACCTCGCGACCTTCACCGACGAGCAACTGCTTGCGCACCCCGACCGGGCGCGCCTGCTGCACGGCGAAGGCGTCGACCTCGAACAGTTCGCACCGGTTCCGCTGCCCGCCGGCCGTGGCCCGGTGTTCATCCTGATCGGCCGGCTGCTGTGGGACAAGGGCGTGCGCGAATATGTCGAGGCCGCGCGCGTCGTGCGGGCCCGCTACCCGGACGCGCGCTTCCAGTTGCTCGGGCCGCTCGGCGTCGACAATCCGAGCGCGATCGGCCGCGCGGACGTCGACGCGTGGGTCGACGAAGGCGTCGTCGAGTATCTCGGCGAGGCGCACGACGTGCGCCCGCACATCGCGACGGCCGACTGCGTCGTGCTGCCGTCGTACCGCGAGGGCGTGCCGCGCACGCTGATGGAAGCGTCCGCGATGGGCCGCCCGATCGTCGCGACCGACGTGCCGGGCTGCCGCGACGTCGTGGCCGACGGCGAAACGGGCTTCCTGTGCCGCGTGCGCGACAGCGCGAGCCTCGCCGAGCAGCTGATCCGCATGATCGAACTCGGGACCGCCGGGCGCGATGCGATGGGCACGCACGGCCGCCGCAAGGTGGCCGCTGAATTCGACGAGCAGCAGGTCGTCGAACGCTACCGGCAGACCATTCATACATTGACCGGCATCACACTCTGAAGGAGCGCATCAGCATGACCGCTAAAGGCACCATCCTCGTTACCGGCGGTGCGGGCTACATCGGCTCGCACACGGCCGTCGAGCTGCTCGACAACGGCTACGATGTCGTGATCGTCGACAACCTCGTCAACAGCAAGGCCGAGTCCGTGCGGCGCATCGAGCGGATCACGGGCAGGACGCCGGCGTTCCACCAGGTCGACGTGTGCGACGAAGCCGCGCTCGCGAAGGTGTTCGACGCGCATCCGATCACGGGCACGATCCATTTCGCGGCGCTCAAGGCGGTCGGCGAATCGGTCGCGAAGCCGCTCGAGTACTACCAGAACAACCTCGGCGGGCTGCTCTCCGTGCTCAAGATCATGCGCGAGCGCAACGTCCGGCAGTTCGTGTTCAGCTCGTCGGCGACCGTATACGGCGTGCCGGAGCGCTCGCCGATCGACGAATCGTTCCCGCTGTCCGCGACCAACCCATACGGCCAGTCGAAGCTGATCGCCGAGCAGATCCTTCGCGATCTCGAGGTATCGGACCCGTCGTGGCGCATCGCGACGCTGCGCTACTTCAACCCGGTCGGCGCGCATGCGAGCGGGCTGATCGGTGAGGATCCGGCCGGCATCCCGAACAACCTGATGCCGTACGTCGCGCAGGTGGCGGTCGGCAAGCTCGAGAAGCTGCGCGTGTTCGGCTCCGACTACCCGACGCCGGACGGCACCGGCGTGCGCGACTACATCCACGTCGTCGATCTCGCGAAGGGGCACATCGCCGCGCTCGACGCGCTCGCGAAGCGCGATGCGAGCTTCGTCGTCAACCTCGGCACGGGCCAGGGCTACAGCGTGCTGGAAGTCGTGCGCGCGTTCGAGAAGGCGTCGGGCCGCCCAGTGCCGTACGAACTCGTTGCGCGCCGCCCCGGCGACATCGCCGAGTGCTACGCGAATCCGCAGGCCGCCGCCGACCTGATCGGCTGGCGTGCGACGCTCGGGATCGAGGAGATGTGCGCCGACCACTGGAAATGGCAGGAGGGGAACCCCCGCGGTTTTGTATAATCCGCTGTCCATTTTTCGAGCGATCCCATGCTCAGCTTCGCATCCGGCTTCATCGTCTCCCTGCTCGTCACCCTGTTCATCGTGCGCTATGCGCATCTGCACGAGAAATTCTCGATCGACAGCGACCTGGCCGGCGTGCAGAAATTCCACGTGCGGCCGGTGCCGCGCGTCGGGGGCATCGGGATCCTCGCCGGCGTCGTCATTGCCGCGCTGCTCCTGACCCGGCGCTATCCGACGATCGCCGGCAGCATTCTCGGCATCGTGGCCTGCGGGCTGCCGGCGTTCCTGTCCGGGCTCGTCGAGGACCTGACCAAGCGCGTGTCGCCGCGCGCGCGGCTGCTGTGCACGATGGGCGCGGCCGCGCTGGCGTTCTGGCTGCTGAACATCGCGGTCACGCGCATCAGCGTGCCGCCGCTCGACTTCCTGCTCCACTACGTGGCCATTTCGGCGTTCATCACGGTGCTCGCCGTCGCGGCACTGGCCAACGCGATCAACATCATCGACGGCTTCAACGGCCTCGCGTCGATGGTCAGCTTCATGATGTTCGCGTCGCTCGCCTACGTCGCATTCCACGTCAACGACCCGGTCGTGATGTCCGCGTCGATCATCATGATGGGCGCCGTGCTCGGCTTCTTCCTGTGGAATTTCCCGGCCGGCCTGATCTTCCTCGGCGACGGCGGCGCGTATTTCATCGGCTTCATGCTCGCCGAGCTCGCGATCATGCTGGTGATGCGCAATCACGAGGTGTCGGCGTGGTACCCGGTACTGCTGTTCATGTATCCGATCTTCGAGACCTGCTTCTCGATCTACCGGAAGAAGTTCATCCGCGGGATGTCGCCGGGGATTCCGGACGGCGTGCACCTGCACATGCTCGTCTACAAGCGGCTGATGCGATGGGCCGTCGGGACGAAGCATGCGCATGACCTCACGCGCCGGAATTCGCTGACGTCGCCGTATCTGTGGCTGCTGTGCCTCGTCGCGGTGATTCCGGCGACGCTGTTCTGGCGGCACACGGTGCACCTGTTCGTGTTCGTGGTGCTGTTCGCGCTGACCTATGTATGGCTGTATCTCAGCATCGTCAGGTTCAGGGCGCCGAGGTGGATGGTGGTGAGGAAGGAAAAGCGGGGGCGTTGAATGCGACGCTCGGCCAGCGTGATGGCGCTGGCCGAAGTCGTCCCCTAGCCTCCCGCCGTATTCGTGCTCCAGCTTGGTAGTCGCGTATAGATCACGACGTTACCGTCGTCCTGAACGTAAGTGGCTGCGCCGGAATATCCACCCGTGCCGGAATACCAAAGCGGAACCCCTGTCGAACTGTAAACGACCAGATTGCCGTCCGTTTGCATCACCGCAAAGGCACCCGGATGATTGTAGGTAGCCGAACTCCACTGCGGAATGCCTTGGCGAAGCAGCACCAAATTCCCGTCTCCCTGCATGAGCAGTACGTTCGCACCATTACCCGAAGTAAAACTTTGGCCGCTGCTGAGTGTGACGCCCCCCTTCCAGACGGCCGAGCCGCTCGTGGAGCTCGTGTAGACGCTGGTACCGGTCGATGTGGCAAATACCGGGACGTACGATCGGTAGATCACCATGTTGCCGTCGTCCTGCGCGACAAGATACTGCCCGTAGGACGCGCCACCGGTCGCCGAGTACCACAGCACGTTGCCGCTCGCGCCGTAGACCACGAAGTTACCATCAGTCTGGAAGACAGCATACGCTCCGGCGTTTCCGTACGTGCGGGAACTCCACACCGCGGCACCATTGGTCGTGTTGTAAAGCACGAGGTTGCCGTCATCCTGCATGACGAGCTGATGGCTTTTGGAAGCCGAATACACGATTTGCCCCGGCTTGAGCGTCGTCCCTTCGTTGATCACCCCGCCGTAAATCGGGGCCGTCGGAACGCATATCGCGGAATACAGCACGCTGACGTTCGGCGTGCCCCAGCCGGTCACGAAGTCCCATCCAACACCCGCACTGTATGCTCCGTTCGACCCGTTGGTGATATCGCGAAAGGTCGAGGGAGTCGTAGCTTGGGCGCTGTACAGCGTGGGCGCTGCAAAACCGAGATGCGTCGCGCAACTGCCGGACAGCATGCGCGCCCAGGTGGCACTGAACAACGGCGCGGAAAGGCTCGTGCCGCCCACCGTCACGAGTTGTCCGCCGACGATGATCTGTGCGCCGCTGTCGGGATCGGCATCGAATGCAAGATCGGGCAGGCCGCGGAACGAGCGCCCCTTGAGCGCGGATACCTTCGACTGCCATGATGGAATCGGTTCGAAGCCGCTGCTGCCGCCACCGCTGCCGCTCCAGGCCGTCTCGCCGGCGTAGCTTCCATTCCCGTTCGTATAAAGGCTTGTGCCGCCCACGGATACGACGTAGGGCGAACTGGCCGGGTATTGCACCGACGTGCCGGTGCAACCGTATGCCACGCTACCCGAATCCCCGGAACTCACCGAGAAAGTCTGCCCCTGCGCGGCGGCAAGCTGGAACAGCGTGTCGATGGAGGCCGTCGGCGCCCAGTTCTCGCAACCGCCAATCGACATGTTGATGACCCGCGCGGTGTTGTCGCTCACGGCGCGATTGATCGCGACCGCCATATCGCTCCACGAGAAGGACGACGCCACGTAGAAATTGAGCTGCTTGACGCGGCCGGACATCCCGACGATGGTCTGGCTATCGAGCGACCATTCCATGTTCGCGCTCGTGTCGGCGCTGGGCGTCCCGGCCTTGATCACCGAAACGGGCACGGCGGGCAACTGGTTGTTGCTTTCGAACATAGCCAGGTCGATAACAGGTTGCGTCACGTCGCCTTCGGCAATGATGCCGATCGTGGTGTTAGCCGCCGTCGGGGCGCTGCCGACGGAATAAATGCCGGGAAATTCCGTCGGGTTGTGACCCACCGTGACTGCGGAGGTCGTCGGCGACGCATTTGCAGTCGGGGCAGCGGCGGCATTGGAAGCGCGCACGAAATTGGGATGCACGCGAGTCGCGGTATCGAGCCCGAGAACCCCTTGGACGACCCCGCTGATCGCATCGGGCACAGTCTCGGGGGCGGTGTTGATATGCGAGCTGGTGCCGTCCGCCATCGCGACCGGGACGAGCGACGTCTGGAACACGCCGGAAATCACGCCGGCCGGCGCATCGGCTTCGACGATCATCTTATTGTCGGCCACCTTGATGTTCGTGAAGCCCTTACTTCCCAAATAGGTCTTCACTGTGGCGACCTGTTCAGCGGTAGGTGCGTATTGCGCGGCAATCTGCGCAGAGGTCAGCACAGCCCCGAAGCGGGCGCTTCCGGGCGTTCGCGCTTCCTGCAGAAAGTGGCTCAACCCGGCTTCGTCGTTCAGCTTGAGCACCAGCGCAACGTGGACCGGCGCGGTCGCGCTCATCGGCGCCGCACTCACCACGTTGCCGGTCGCTCGCAGCGCCGACAGTCTGCCGGTCTGCGCAGCAGCCACCGACGTGCTTGCGTCGTCGTCCCCGCCGCCGCAGCCTGCAAGCGCGAGCACCATGAGTGCCGCGCTCATTCCCCTGGCAATATGTTTCGCTTTCATTGAATTGGTATGGACCGTAGAGCTCGTATTTGGCTTTTCACCTTTGTTCTTTACGGCAATCGCACGGCTACCTTGAGGGAAACATAGGAAGGAATCGGCCGGTAGTCAAATACACAGACATATCGAGCCATGCGCTCATTCGGCACAATTCGCGCTTTCGGTCGCTTTCCTTTCGTACGCCTCCAATAGACGTCACGTCCTTGTAAAACCGAAAGAATCGCGCGACGGTATTCATCACCCGTCGACCGGACTGTATTCGTGGCGATTCCACCAATAAAAATGCCGTTCAGTACGCTACTGAACGGCATGGATTCCACGATCGATCGTTACCCCGGCCCGATCGATTGCCGGCACGGTCACTCGCTGGCAAGGACCCGCTTCGGCACGCTTTGCAACACCGGCGCAACGGTCGTCTGGTATTCCGGCACCCAGCGCCGCAGATCGCGCCGCACCTCGTCGTCATTGAGCACGCGGTGCTGCATCAGCCACGGCAACAGTTCATCGAGCAGGTGGTCCGGCACTTCCCGGGCACGGGCGATCCGCAGCTTCGGATGCGGCGTGCGCGTGGTCGTCTCGTCGTCCGCGAGCAATTCTTCATAGAGTTTCTCGCCCGGCCGCAGCCCCGTGAACTCGATCCGGATCTGCCCTTCCGAGAAACCGTACAGGCGAATCAGGTCGCGCGCGAGATCGACGATCTTGACCGGTTCGCCCATGTCGAGGATGAAGATTTCGCCGCCGTGGCCCATGCTCGACGCCTGCAACACGAGCTGCGATGCTTCCGGAATCGTCATGAAGAAGCGCGTGATCTCGGGGTGCGTGACCGTCACCGGCCCGCCCTTCGCGATCTGCTGCTGGAACTTCGGAATCACGCTGCCGGCACTGCCGAGCACGTTGCCAAACCGCACCGTCTCGAATTGCGTGCCGTCGCTCGTCTGCTGCAATGCCTGGCACGCCATCTCGGCAAGCCGCTTGCTCGCCCCCATCACATTGGTCGGGTTGACGGCCTTGTCGGTCGAGATCAGCACGAAGTGGCGCACGTTGTGACGAATCGCCGAACGCGCGACGCGGTAAGTGCCCAAAACATTGTTGCGCAGCGCCTGCCACGCGTTGTGCTCCTCCATCAATGGCACATGCTTGTACGCGGCCGCGTGGAAGACAATATGCGGCGCATAACGCGACATAACCTGGTCGAGCAGCAGCGAATCCTTCGCGTCGCCGATGATCGGCACGACCGACTGGTCGGGGAAGCGCTCACGCAATTCCTCGGCAAGCCGGTACATTGCATATTCGGATAGATCGAACGCGACCAGTTGCGCCGGCTTGAAACGGAGAATCTGCCGGCACAGCTCGGAACCGATGGAGCCGCCCGCCCCCGTCACCATCACGACACGGCCGCGCAGCAGCGCCTCGACGTGCGGCGTATCGATCGTCACTGCATCGCGGCCGAGCAGGTCCTCGAGATCGATGTTCCGCACCTGAGACAGGAACCCCTGCCCCGGCATCAGCGCGGTCAGCGACGGCAGCACCATCGCCTTGATGCCGGCGCGCACGCACAGCGTTGCAACGCGGCGCTGCGTTTCGACGGATGCAGACGGAATGGCGATGATCGCGTATTCGATCTTCATCGCGTCGGTCCAGTGCTTCAGGTCGTTGAACGCACCGAGCACCTTGTAGCCGTAGATTTCGCGCCCGCGCTTGGTGGGGTCGTCGTCGAGCAAGCCGACCAGACGCCATTCCCCCGAGCGCGACAGTTCGCGTGCGAGGCTGGCGCCGGCCGTGCCCGCGCCGAGCACCAGGACGGGCTTGCCCTGCCCGACGAGCCCGCCGTACAGGTAGAACTCCTTCGTTGCGCGGTACAGCGCACGTGCGCCACCCATCACGAGAAACAGCATCAGCGGCGACACGAGCAGCACCGACCGCGGGATGATCGGTGACGGCTGGAACATCACGGCACCGATCATCACGATGACGCCGCCGCCGATCACCGCCTTCGAGATCCGCATCAGATCGGGAAGGCTCGCGAACACCCACAGCCCGCGGTACAGGCCGAATACGTGGAACATCAACGCATAGACCGGGAGGACCCACATGAGCGCGCTCAATCCTCCGCTCATGAAATCGGGCGGAATGCTGCCGTTGAATCGAACGAGATAAGCGAACAACCACGCGGCGGCGACCGCCGTTAGATCAAACAGGAAAGCGCTTAATGAAAGCCATGATGCTTTGGAACGCAACATCGGCGGGACACCTCAAGAGTTGTTTTCGGCGCTCGACTGAAACCGTCGCCAGCGCATGTCGATCACCAATCCGATACATGCCAGGACGCCGTACCATGCGATGAACGACAGCCACTGCTGCCATTCCGGGCGGCCCTTTGCCCACACGGCGACGATTATGCCTGCGAGCATGATGAGGTACCAATAAAGAGCGGTCCGGCGATGACCTACGCCCGCTCGAACCATCCTCTGATAATAATGCTCACGGTGCGCTTGCCAGAACTTTTCGCCGCGTAACAGACGTCTCAAAAGTGTTACAGATGCGTCAGCGATAAAGGGCGCGAACACCAGCGCCGGAAACCAGATCGGCCAGACCTGGGACCGCCAGCCCCAATAGCCGAGCGCACCGGCCAGGAATCCCAGCGGGATCGAGCCCGCGTCGCCGAGAAATAGCCGGGCCGGATGGAAATTGAGCAGGAGGAAGCCGAACGCGGCGCCGGCGACTGCCGAGACGGCCACGGCCAGATCCGGCGACGGCGTCGTGCCGGTCAGCGCCGCGATCGCATACGCGCCGAAACCGAACAATGCCATGCCACCCGCGAGGCCGTCGGCGCCGTCCATGAAGTTGTACAGGTTCGTCAACCAGACCATCACGAAACCTACGCTGACCAGCAGCCACCAGGGCGCATCAGCAGGATAGAGCGCAATCAACACAACGACCGCAGCGAGGTGAGCGGAGAACCTGACACGCGCCGGCAACCCGCGCCGATCGTCGATCTGGGACATCGCGGCGAGTCCGGCGGTAGCGACGGCGACCAGCCACAGGCTCGGCGCCGCGACCAACAACACGACGATGCACACGGGCACGATGCCCCAGCCGCCAACCCGCGGCGTCGGCCGGGTGTGCAGTGAACGATCGTTCGGAATATCGGTGGCAAGACGCCAGGCCAACCCGGTCGCCAGCAATGTGCGCAGAATCGTTGTCGATGCAAGTGCGGCGACCAAGGCCACCACGCCTGCGGTGAGCCAGAGAGGATTTGCGAGGAGCATGTGCTTATTGTCGGGTATCGCGCGAACGATACCATGCGGCGGTCGCTGCAAGGCCCTCTCGGGTCGTATAGGGCGGTCGCCATCCGAGCACGCGCCGGATCCGGCTCGTATCGAGTTGAAGGCTGCTGGTCAGCCGGCCGACGGCGGCGCTGCGGCCGGTCAACTTGCCGATCATGCGGAGCGCCGTTGCGGGCACCGGCAGCAAGCGCGCCGGCTTGCAAAGGACGTCACCGACCAAGCGCAACAGCCCTGCGACCGATGGGGCGTCGTCGTCAGCGACGTGGAAGCATTCGCCGGCCGCGCGCGGATCGATGATGCACTGCAGCAGCGCGTCTGCGAGGTTGTCGACGTACACGATGCTGCGGCGCGCGGAAATGGAGCCAAGCGGCAGCGGCATCCCGCGCGCGACCGCGTCCATCATCCGGACGAAATTCGCACGCACCTCAGGGCCATACACCAGGGGCGGGCGAACGATCACCGTCTCGAGGCCGGTCGTGTCGCCGAATTGCCGAAGCAGCACCTCGGCGTCGCGCTTCGAACGGCCATAGGGATCCTCCGGGTGCGCCACGGTTGTTTCGCTCAGCGGCCGGCCACCATCGACTTCGGCAATTGCCTTGATACTGCTGACGAAAACGATGCGGCCCACGCCGTGCCTGTGTGAGGCTTCGGCGACCCGCAACGTGCCATCGACATTCATCGCGCGAAACGCCGCGTCCGGATCGGATGTCGAGTCGTTCATCACATGCACGCGCGCGGCGAGATGCACGACGCAGTCGACCGCTCCAGGCGCGGCCGGCCAGTGTGCACCGATATCCGCGAACTCGTGGCCGGCATAGACGTACTCGTCGACACCTGCGGGCGCGGCGCCCGCGCGGCGAACGACGCCAGTCACCCGATGACCGTTTTCGACCAGCGTACGACATAGGGCACGGCCAATGAAGCCGTTCGCCCCCGTTACCACGACATGCATCAGGGATGTTTCCGCGCAAAGTGATTGAGGAGGAAGCACAAACACACCTGCCCGCCCGGGCCGGTTGTAGCGCTTGTTCGGTACTTTAAGCACCAAGCACCAAGCACCAAGCACCAACACCGCAACAGTATACCGGCTAGCCCCGCCTCCCTCTGCGTGCGGGAAGCGAACGGAATCAATTATCAATGGTCAGCGAATTCAACAGCGCAGAACTGTCGGCATCGGGCAGAGATCGAACAATCCGGCGCATCGTTAGCGAAACGTGGAAGTTGCTCCCGCAAGCAGCATGATCATGTGGCCTCAACAGACGTCTGCGCATCAGGCGTCGGCTGACGTTGCTTCCATAGATTAGCAGTCGGCATCTCGACGATTCGGTGCAGGATGTAGGCTATCGATATTGAAAACAGGATCGCTAGCGTCGCTGCTTGGTAATATCTGAAGCCATGGCTCATCAAGAAGCGAATGATTACATACCCACTTACGGCGTGCACAAGATACAGGGGATAGCTAATGTCCGCAAAGAAATCGACAATTTTTATCCGCCTGAATTGCGCTCGCAGACTAAAACAGAGTGAAAAAACAACGAGCGCATAGAGGTAGTTGAGTGGAACCGCAATAAACTGACCAGCAAGCGGTGTTTTCGGCCAAGTAGCTAAAAAAATAACGAATATTGCAGTAGTTGAGCCAAACAGCGTTGCAGTGGAAATACGATAATTCAGCCGAAAATTGAACAACGTTCCGATGAACAGAAAGCTCACCATCATGATCTGGTACTTGAAGTTAGTCAGCACCAACGCAGACGATCCAACGTGAATTGGCGCATCCCATGATGCGGGCCACCAAGTGACCAGGGCCATCACGGCAAGTGCAAAATTCACCAATGCTAGAGCCGACGCACGTTTGACGAAAGGCCACATCAGGAGCGCGGCGAAATAGAACAACACTTCGATACATAGCGTCCAGTTGACCATGTCGATGCTCTCAACATTCATCTGCTGATGAATCAGGAGTAAATTCCAGATTACCTGATCGGACGTGACGTAGTATTCGCCACCCCAGTATCGAGTTGAGAGATAGATTGCACCCAATGTAACCAGAGTCGCCGCCCAATACGTTGGAAAAATCCTGAATAGTCGAGCTGTAATGAACTTTATGCCGCCCAGCTTCTCGAGCGAGAATGGGATGACGAAGCCGCTGATTAGAAAAAAGACCGCAACGCCGAACGGTCCATAATTAAACGTTGGAGTAAAAAAAACGTATGGAAAGATACGCGGCACCCCCCCTTCAACTATTGGCGCACCAATAGTATGGGCAACTACGTCGCGACCGAACCAGTAAACTCCTAGATAATGGGCAATAATGACCGACAAGACAGCTAAACCCCGTAGCTGATTTGCGAATACGATTTTGCCCTGTCTCTTTATTTGAGTCATGTCGTTATGATTTGAATAGATAACTGAAGGGAGTGGAATATACCATTCAAGACGGTCTCGACTGCACCTGGAAACCTCTGTGACTTCATGGTCGGGCAGGAATTTCCTTCACCCAGTCAAACAAAAACGTACAAGGAACCATCCCACAATTTGTCAACGCCGGGACCACAGATCTGGCACCCAATTTGGCATCAAATCCGCCGGACCGGAATGACGCGCTGCTACGTGGTTATATCGGCAGAAGTGGGTTGAGATTCCGTTATCCGCAAACTGTCACGTCACCCCGACTTACCGCGCGCCAGCAATCCAGCGATGCGCTCCACCAATACTCGCGTCATCTCGTCCCAGCCGTGCTCTCGTTCGACGAATTGCCGTGCATGTTCGGTCATTTCCACTGCAGCCGAGGGGTGCGCAACCAGCCACTCGATGCGCTCGACGAATGCCTCCGGTGTGTCCGCGATCAGCAGATCCCGCCCGCCGATTGCACCTAGGCCCTCGTGCCCCAGCGAGGTGGTAACAACTGGCAACCCAAGCGCCATGTATTCGAGAATCTTGTTCTGCACGCCTGCACCGATACGCATCGGACACACGCCGATCACTCCGCCGGACGATGCCTGCGCGACCGAGGCGACACGGCCAGTCACCTCGACGCCGTCGTACGCGCGAAATTGCTCAGCCAGTCTGGGTGTGATCGAACCGACGATCCGGAAGCGATAGTCGGCACGCTTGCGCAACAACGGCAGCACGGCCTCGGCGAAATAGTGGCACATGTCCTGATTCTGGACCGTACGCATGTCGCCGACGAAAATCAGGACCCGACTCGCCATGCTGGGTGGCGTGTACGGTAGGCCCGACAGGTCCACACCGTTCGAGCATACCATCACCTTCTTGCCCGACTCGCCGGGAAACAGATAGTCTCGGTCGGTCCGCGAAACTAGCACCGAAAGGTCGAAATCGTCGACTATCGCGCGTTCGTAGTCGAGCAAGCGCTTCGCCTCGATGCCGAACACTCGCGACTTCAATCCGCGGGTGCGCTTGAGCTGTTTCACGCGGCTGTAGTTGAGCGAGATCGCATCGGTCATTTCCAGGACGCGCGGCTTGTCCGATTTGCGTACATACTCTGCGCAGCGCACGAGGTGCACGAACGCGCCATCGTGCGACGGCAACAGTCGCGCCACCGCCGCCGCAAACGCGCGACTCCGGTAGTACGCGACCTGCAGCGGCGTGCGCGTGGGCAACGCGAGTAGGGTATTCAGGTACGATCGCCGACGCGGCAGAAAGACCCGTTCGACCCGATCGAATACGCCATCGTTTGGCAACGACGCATGCATCTCCTCTTCGGAATCGCACATGCTCAGCAGCGTCAGCGAGTATTGGCGGGACAGCACACGGCAAAGATGGTAGATCCGCAACTTGTCGCCGCCTATCACCGGATACGGAAACCGCGGCGTCAGCACCAGCAGTTTCTTCTTATCGTGGTTCATGACAGATGCGCCCAAAAATCCTGGATCAACGGACGCACGGCGGACTCCGAGAAGGCACGCGCGCGATCCATGCCGGCGCCGCCCGCCACGTCGAATCGCGTGCTGTCGTCCCAAACCCTCCGAATTTGTTCCGCCATGTCTTCCACCGAATAAGGATCGAACTGCAGACCGCAGTCGCCGACGATCTCGGGCATCGACGTCGTGTTGCTGCAGGCGACGGGCGTACCGGATGCCATCGCTTCCAATAATGGAATCCCAAACCCTTCGAACAACGAAGCAAAGATGAATGCGCGGGCCTGACGGTACTGTTCGCGCAACTCCTCTCGCGACACGTAGCCCAGCAGTTCAACGATACCGGTCAGTCCAAGTGCGCCCGCCCTCCCGAGAAAATGCGCATGATGATCGGATTTGATCCCGGCGATCCTCAATCGCGCGTCGTCACCAAGAGCGGGCCGCGCCGCTGCAAAGGCCTGCAGCAGGCGATCGACGTTTTTGCTCGGCACCTCGCCCGCCACCGTGAACAGGTAAGGCCGGCGCGCGGCCTGACTCACCGGTGGCACGAACCAGTCGTCCGAAATCATGCATGGAATGACGTGAAGATCCGCCTCGCGCAACCCGAATCGATCGATCATTTCGCGCTGCGTGAATCGTGAGACGGTGAGCACGGTGTCCGCCCGGCGCACGAGCCGCGGTACCACCTGGCGACGGTACATGCGCCCGACGGTCTGATACAGCGACCGCGCAGGCGGCAGTACGTGCCATGGCTTCAGATAGATCAGGTCATGGACGACCGCAACCAACCGCGTATTGCCGGTCGAGCGCAGTGGCCCCGTGTTGTAAGGGCACAGCAGATAGTCGAGCTTCTGCTCGCGGCACAGGCGCGGCAATTCAACCTGCTCCCACCACGGGAAGAAACTGCCCCCCGCGCTGACGCACGGCCATTCGTCGGCACGCACACCCCTTGGCCCCAGGCCCAGCACCGATGCGCAGACCGGTTCCACCAGTTGTCGGGCGTAGTGCCCCATGCCGCGGTAATTGCCCACCATCCAGGTGACATCCACCCCCAACTTCACGCAGCGCTCCCCGACACGTACCTGCCTAAGAAGAACATACCTGTCATCCGCGCACTCCATCGAACATCCAGCGCAGCGTGCTCTCCAGCGGAATATCCTCGAGCGGCCCGACAGCGGCCTGCAACCGCGCGCCGTCGCCCTGCAATCGGCGCACTTCGTTCGCGCGCACGAAAGCCGGATTGACACGCACCTCGATCGCATAGCCGGCAATCTGTTCCATCAGCGTGATCACCGATTTCAGCGACACCGCCCGACCGGAGCATACGTTGAACACGCCGCCGGCGGGTGCGAGCTGCAGCAGGCGTCGATACGCATCCACCACGCGGCGCACGTCGGAAAAATCGCGCTCGACATCGATGTTGCCGAGTTCGATCACGCGCTCGCCGCGCTGAAAATGATCGACGATCTTCGGCAACAGGAACTGCGGTGATTGGCCAACGCCCGTGTAGTTGAATGGACGCGCGACGATGATCGGCAACTTGTCGTGCCACAGACGCGCCATATATTCCATTGCCAGCTTGCTAACCGCGTAATCATTCGCCGGATTCGGTTCGACCGATTCGTCGATGATCTCGACCGCCGCGTTGCCATAGATGTTGGCACTGCTGGCCAACAAAAGCGCATTCGGACGCTTCCCCTGTGCCGCAAGGGCCTCCAGCAGATTACGCGTGCCGACCACGTTCGTGCGATAGATCGCGTCGGCATCGCCGTGCGCGACGAACGCGATCGCGGCGAGATGCGCGACCACGTCCGGCTGCACGTCGGCGACGACTTTCGCCAGTTCCGCGCGGTCGCACAGATCCACCCGATACACGTCGGACCCAATCGCTTCGGCACCATGCGCGGTGCCGAACACACGATAGCCGGCCGCCCTCAGCGACTGCGCCAGATAGTCGCCGGTAAAGCCGCCCAGCCCGGTTACCAGCGCGCGCGGCGCGTCAGAACGAGAAGCCGCGTTCATTACGTCGCAGATCCGCTTCAACCATCATCGCGCACAGCTGCTCGAGCGTCGTCTTCGGCTCCCAGCCCAGCTTCTGCTTCGCCTTCTCCGGATTACCGATCAGCAGGTCGACCTCGGCCGGGCGATGGAACTTCGGATTGACGCGAACCACCGTCTTGCCGGTTGCGACATCGACGGCGATCTCGTTCGCATCGCTGCCCTTGAATTCGAGGTCGATGCCGGTCGCCTTGAACGCCATGCGCACGAAGTCGCGCACGGTCTCGGTACGGTTCGTGGCCAGCACGAACGTATCCGGTTCGTCAGCCTGCAGCATGCGCCACATGCCTTCGACATATTCCTTCGCAAAGCCCCAGTCGCGCTTCGCGTCCATGTTGCCCAGTTCGAGCACGTCGAGCTGGCCGAGCTTGATCTTGGCGACGGAGTCGGTGATCTTACGCGTTACGAATTCGCGGCCGCGCAGCGGCGATTCGTGATTGAACAGGATCCCGCTGCAGCCGAAGATGTCGTAGCTCTCGCGGTAGTTCACCGTGATCCAGTGCGCATACAGCTTCGCCACACCATACGGGCTGCGCGGATAGAACGGCGTCGATTCGATCTGCGGAATCGCCTGCACCTTGCCGAACATTTCCGACGTGCTTGCCTGGTAGAAGCGGATCTTCGGATTGACGATGCGGATCGCCTCGAGCAGGTTCAATGGGCCGATGCCGGTGATCTCCGCGGTCGTGACCGGCTGGTCGAACGACACGCCGACGAAGCTCTGCGCCGCGAGGTTGTACACCTCGGTCGCGCCGGTCGTCTGCAGCAAGCGAATGCTCGACGACAGGTCGGTCAGGTCGTATTCGACCAGGTGCAGGTTCGGATGCTTGGCGATGCCCAGCTCTTCGATACGCCAGAAATTCACCGAACTGGTGCGACGATAGGTACCGTAGACGGTGTAACCCTTGTCGAGCAGGAGTTCGGCGAGATAGGCGCCGTCCTGGCCGGTGATGCCGGTGATGATGGAAATTTTCTTAGACATAATAGCCCTGCTTTAGGAACACGCTTCGTTGTGCGTGAGAATTTTTGCCAAATGACGAGCGCTCTGCGCCCAGGTCAGGAAAGGCATGTCGCGAGATGAAGGCGCTTGCTGCGCTGCTCGAAGCTCGAGCCATGCCTTGATCTCGCTCGCCAGAGCGTTCCCGTCCTTCGCGGAAAAATAAGATGCGTGCTCGCCGGCCACTTCACGAAACACGGGCAGATCGCGGGCGATGATCGCAAGTCCGTGCTGCGCTGCTTCAATTAACGGCAAACCGAAGCCTTCACCATAGGATGCCGCAATCAGGCATGAACTCGCTGCATAGATTTTCTCCAGATAACCGTCCGAGACGCTTTCCAGCCAGAACAGGTGACGCCCCTGCTCGGCATGCCCGCGCAACCTCGAGACCAGATCCTCGACCATCCACCCCTGCCGGCCCACGATCACCAGGTTGATGTCCTGATTCTCGCGCCACAGCCGCTCGAACGCATCCAGAACCTGCACATGGCCCTTGCGCGGCTCGAGGGTGCCGACCATCAGAAACGTCGGGGCGCTACGCAAGTGTTGCAGTACCTTCTCGCCGTCGCGCGGAATCTCCGACGAAGTCGCGAAATTCTCGATATCCGCGCCCAGATGGAACCAGTCGACTTCAAACGAGCGCGACCGCTGCGGCGCACGCGCGTCCAGCCACGCTGACAGGTCCGTCGCCACCGCGTTCGAAATGCACAATGCGCCGTCACTTTCCGCCACGACATCGAGCCAGCGCGTAAAGCCGTCGGCGGCACCGGGTACGAAGTATTGCGGAAGCAGCACGCACAACAGATCGTAGACGACAAACTTGACCTGGACACCCTGTAATCGCAGGCTCTGGTAAAACTCCCGTTGTGCGGGGACGACCTGAGGCTGCAGATCGAGGCCGACGAACACGTCCCCCGGCGCATAGTCGATCGCCTCGTCCTGCAGCCAGCCGTCCTCGAACCCCATCATCCGCGTCGTGAAATCACGCGCGTAGCGATAGGAATCCGTGGTCGTCGCATAAACCGGCTCGACACGGAAGCCGTCGGGCGGCGAATCCAGCCATTCCTTCAGCAGATTCCGGACCACGCGCTGGATCCCGCTTCTTGCATCCACCCGGACGAGTTCGGAAATATCGACCAGCAATTGCCGCTTGTTGTTGCGCGGCACAAAATTCCTCGCGACGGTCAGCGCCCACGCGCGCAACTGGTCGTCGCTTGCCTGACCGGCCCGGCGCGCGATCGCGCGAGACAGCACGACAGGATTCGCAACTGCCTGGGGATAGAACCGCTCGATGGCATCGCGATACTGTTCGGCACAGACGTCGGGCGCGTGATCGGTCACGATGACGTCCCGTGCGCGCGCGCCCATCCGTTGCCGGCGCACCGCATCGGAACGCAACGTCTCCAGTGCGTCGACCAGTTGCTCGTCGGAGAACTCGTCCGGCAGCATCCACACCGCATCGCGATCCAGATCGGCCATACTCCCGTTCGCGTTGACGATCGTCGCCTTTCCGTAGTTCATGCAGTCCAGCACGGTTCCCGACGTCTCGCCACGCGACAGCGTCCTCAACTGGACGCCGACATCGACCGCTGCCAAGTACTGTCGGAACGTTTGTGCATCGGCCCAGCCGGTAATGCGGACCCGAGCTTTCTCGCCCATTTGCCGGATGCTGCGCGCAACGTCCTCACCATACTCGGTCGGCTGGTTTTCGCCGACGAAGACGAGGTGACAGGCCGGATCGCGCGCGAGGGACGAGCGGCTCCAGGCACTCAGCAAGCGATGATTCAGCTTGGACGGCCCCAGCCCGCCGAACGCGCACACCACGAAGTCGTCCTTGCCGAATCCCAGCGCCGCACGCGCGTCGTCGCCGCTCGAAGCGGTGGTCGCATCGCGCATGTGGGGAATCACGGTCCAGTCGCTCGTATCACCGCCGTACCAATGCCGCGCCAGTCGCAGCGAGTTGGGCGAATGAACGATCAGGCCAAGGCTCTTCTGGATCACGCCAAGGCTGCACGGATATTCCCAGATGACATCCGCGATATCCTCTTTCTGATGGCGGGCCCTGAGGCCGACATACCCGTGAGCGTCATACAGCGCTTTGGACCAGCCATCGGGACGGTTCCCGTGAATGGCCATGTGCGCGACGATGCCCGACAGAAAGAAATCGTGCAGCACGACCACGCCCGGTACGGCTTCCAGCAGTGGAAACATATACTGGTGGAACGACGAGTTCCCGAAATGGTAGAGCACCCGGTCGTAGGAATCCGCATGCTTGCGCAGCCACGCCGGTGTCTTCACCGAAACGTGCGCGAGCGGGCCGGACTGGATCGCGTCCGCTTCATCCGGGTCGACGATGACATCGATATCGTAAAAGCGGGCCAGCTCCGGCAGCAGTTCCGCGCTGTAGTCGGCAATCCCCGTCCGGGCCGGCGGCAACGGCGACACGTAGGCCAGCCGCGGACGTCGCGGCTGAACCTCGGGCTCGCGCCCTGCGGCCTGCCATGCCTGAAGCCGTCGCTCCATGGCGTCGAGCGCGCAACGCCCGCTTTGATCCCACGAAAACTTCCCGGCCTGGCGCTTCCCGTGCTCGACCAGTGCCTGACGATACGGCTCGTCCGTCAGTCCCCGCTGCATGCTGCGCGCAATCGCTTCATCCGATTTCGGATCGAACAGTGCGTCGTCCCAGCCGATCACTTCCGGAACGCTCGACGTATTCGCACCGATCACGGGCGCGCCGCAGCGCATCGCCTCCAGCACGGGCAGACCGAAGCCCTCGTGCCATGAAGGAAAGACGAACAGGCGGCACATGTTGTAAAGCGCCAGCAGGTCCTCGTCGGGCACGAAGCCCGTGCACACGACGTCTTCCGCCTCCAGCCCGACCTGCCGCGCCAGGCGCGCCAGCTCTTCGCGGCTGGCCGGCTGGATCGAGCAGACGACCGCCAGCTGGTGCGACTTACGCAACTCGGGCGACAACAGCGCGAACGCGCGAATCATGCCCTCGACGTTCTTGCGATGGTCGATACCGCCCGTATACAGCACGAACGGTTTCGTCAGCCCGTACTTGCCCCGCAATGCGGCTTCGCGCTCGGGCGCGATCTGCTCCGGCCGAAACCACGCGTCGACATCGGCGGACATGTTGACCGACCACTCTGGCGAGAGATCGAGATGCTCGATCCCCTCCATGCGCGACGATTCGGAGATCGCCAGCCATAGATCGGCGCGTCGAAGATTCTCGATTTTCCCCAGGTACCAATCCTTGAAAAGCGGATTCTCCAGATAAGGCTTGGCATAGAGGTACGGAATCAGGTCGTACAGCGTGACCGCGACTGGAACGTTGGTCTGAAGTGCGTGAATGCTGGTGATCGAATCGTCGCCGAAGCCCTCGAAGTAGCTGGCGATGTAGACGAAATCCGGCTTCAGGCTCGTCAGAAATGCCTCATAAGTCAGTTCACCTGACTGGCGACGCCACAGGTTGGCTTTATCGACAAAAGCGGCCGGCCCCGCTGCGTGCCAGACGTGGATATCGCTCGGCGACAGGATCGCTTCGAACTGCTCGCGCAGAATTCGCGCAGACTCCTCGAACGACCCGTTCAGCGCAAGGACGATTTCGTGCTCGCCGCGATTCCGGATCATCGCCTTGACGATGGATTCGGTGTAGCGCCCCACGCCGCGATTGCGCGAGTTGAGGCTCTGCGCCCCTTGCATGTCAACAACGATACGCATTATTCAGCATCCCCATTTTCGTGCGCGAGGGCAGACTTCAATGCCGTGAACGCTTCGCGCGCGCGGGGCGTCAAACCGTCATCATCGACAGGCTTCCGCACCGGTTGTGCAGGCGCGCCGACGATGATCCGGACGAGTCGCTGCTTCAAGCCGGGCATCCTGCTCAACACCTGCACGGCCACCCGTCGCAGCCGCGGATTGCGGTTGGCGTATGCGACACCGCGGAACAACGCACGCCGCACGCCCGATTTGCCCGCGACTTTCGCGCCGCGAGCATACGTGACGACAGTGCGCATCGGCGCAGTGATACGCCACGACGTACTGTTGTAGACCGCCTGCAATTTCTCGGCAGTCTCCTGCGCTTCGTCTTGCACGCGCCCCAGTTCGCCGCGAACCAAGCCCTGCTCGCCCCGGACTTGCGCGACTTCACCGCGCAACCGCCCGAACTCGTCGAGAACTTGCCCCAATTCGCTGCGGGCACGCTTCAGTTCGTCGAGGACCAGCCCCAGCTCGCCATGAACCTGCCCCACTTCGTCGCGGGTCTTCCCGATCTCCTCGGCGGATCGCTCGTGCTCCCGCGCGACCCCTTGCTCGAACCGGGCGGCAAGATCGGCAAGCGCCAGGCCATAGTCGGCATTGAACGCTGCGTCGAACGATGCAGCCTCTTCTTCGCTGCAGGCCTTCTGCGCAACGATCGCGTAGTCCGGACTGACGCCACCCAGCACGTCGAGAAGATGGATCCGCGCGCCCTCGTCCTGCAACGCGGGCGCTTCCTGCAGCCGAAGCCGCTTGACCCGTGCGAAGCCGGCATAGTCGCCGACGAAACTCAGCAGTTCGGGCGGAATCGGTTGCTTGTGACTCGGGTCCAGATAGAAATTGCAGCCCGCAACGACGATGTTTTCCGGATTCGGCGTCTCGAGGATCAGCAGCCCGCCTGGTTTCAGTACGCGCAACGCTTCGCTGACGATCCTGCGCACCTGTTCGAAGGACACGTGCTCGACGACGTGAAAAGCCGAAACGAGCGCGTGGCTGTCCGAATCGAGCGCGGCAAGATACTCGATCGCGTCACCCTGGAAAACCGGTAGGCCGCGCTCGCGGCATGCTTCCAGCATATCGGCATCCAGGTCCACCCCGACCGGGGAAAAACCTGCCTCTGTCATGAGTTCGAGCCATTCGCCTCGACCGCAACCGAGGTCGAAGGTCTTGCCGCCCGGGTAGAGCGTCGCGAGCGGCGTGATGAACGGCAGGTACTTCGCCAGTCGGCCTTTGATCAGCTCCCTCGAACCGCGATGCTGATCTTCAAACGCGCGATAAAAACTGTCCACTACGGCAAGCTCCTCACCGTCGTCTGTAGCCACGCCACGCCGACGAAAGTTTCCATCTTCTTGTTGACGACGTTGAATACAAGCGCGCGATCGCGCCACTGGTAGTTGTTCGCGACATGGGCGTCCCCCGTGTGCAACGCCACCGCGACCGAATAACTGCCTACCCCGATGTTGGCAGTGAACTCGAAGTGCAGCTCGACCGACTGCCCCGCATCGAGATCAACCAGCACCTGCTTCAGGTGATAGGTGTTCGTTCCGAACACAGTCTGTCCGAGTCGATCCTTGATCATGTACCCGACCACCAACTCGGGGATCGCTTTGACACAACGGACCTTGACGCGCAGCGCAACCGGCTGCCCGACGCCGGCGACCTCGATGGGTTGCCCCGACTCGTCCAGCAGATCGACCGCATCGATCACGGCTTCGCCCGTGCCCGACACGGTCTGCACCGCGCCGCTCTCGAGCTTTTCCTGCCGGACCCCGTGATCCTTGCGATCGGCCAGCATCGCGTTGTAGTAGTCCATGACCGCCTCGGGCGGCCCTTCCATTTCCAGACGCCCTGCGTTCAGCAGGATCGCGTGATCGCAGATCGCCTGGATCGCAGCCTTGTCGTGCGCGACGATCAGAAGCGTCGTGCCTTGCGTGCGGAACTCACGAATCCGGTCGAAACTCTTGTGCTGGAAATACGCATCGCCGACCGACAACGCCTCGTCGACGATCAGCACGTCGGGCCGGCGCGCCGTCGCGACGCTGAACGCAAGACGCACCTGCATGCCGCTCGAATACACGCGCACCGGCTGGTCGATGTATTCGCCGATTTCGGCGAACGCCTCGATTTCCGGCATCAACGCCAGCAGTTCGTCAACGGTATAGCCGAGCAGCTGCCCGGCCATCATCACGTTCTGGCGGCCAGTGAAATCCGGATGGAAACCCATCCCGAGTTCGAGCAGCGCCGCGACGCGACCGGTCATTGTCACGCTGCCGACGGTCGGCTGCGTGGTCCCGACGATCATCTTCAGCAGCGTGCTCTTGCCCGCGCCGTTGATGCCGATGATGCCCAGCGCCTCGCCGGCCCGCACCGTGAAGTTCACGTCCTGCAGCACCCAGTGCAGCGTGTGATGCTGCTTGCGGCGCGGGTCCATCCATTCGACCAGACGCGACCAGCGTGTCGGGTACTGCTTGTAGGCCTTGCCCAGATTGCTAACGGTAATGGTGCCCATCAGAGTTCATCCACCATTTCGCCCGCGTGCCTGCGGAACAGACTGAAACCGATCAGGCACCAGCCGACGCCCAGTGCCGTCACGAACCAGAGTTGCGACCAGTCCGGCCACCGGCCCTGCATCATCACGACCTGGAATGCCTGGATCAGCGACGCCATCGGGTTGAACTGCATGCCGGCCTGAATCGGCTTCGGCAGGATTTCAAGCGAATAGACGATCGGCGTCAGCCAGAACCAGAAGTTAAGCACGATGCCGAAGAACTGCCCGACGTCGCGGAAGAACACATTGAGCACGCCGAGCGTGATCCCGAGGCCGATCGCGAACAGCGTCAGCAGCATCAGCAACGGAATGACCGCCAGGAACGCGATGCCGGGGAAGTTGCCGGTCAACACCAGGAACACGACGAACAGGCCGAACACGATCGCGAAATTGACCAGCGAATTGGCAACCACGATCACCGGCAGGCAGAGTCGCGGAAAGCTCAGCTTCTTGATCAGGTTCGCGTTCTCGATGAACGCGTTCTGCGCACGACTGACGACTTCCACGAACATGCCCCACGGCAACATGCCTGCGCACAGGTGAATGCTGTACGCGAAGCTGTTGTCGACTCCAGGGAGCCTCGTATGCATGACGCGCGAGAAGATCACCGTATATACGACGATCATCGCGAGCGGATTGAGGACGGTCCATGCCGCGCCCAGCAGGGAATTACGGTACTTGGACTGAAATTCCCGCTTGACGCTTCCCAGAATGAAGCCGCGATAAGCCCACAGGGCTCTCAGCATGCCCAGCATCAAGCCCGCCCGTATACATCTTGGAAACGAACGATGTCGTCTTCTCCCAGGTACTCGCCGCTCTGTACCTCGATCATCACGAGGTCCAGCACGCCCGGATTCTCGAGGCGGTGCTTGTGACCCGCAGGAATATAGGTGGACTCGTTGGTCCGGACGAAGATTTCCTGATCGCCGTTGACGACCTTGGCCATCCCGCTCACGACGATCCAGTGCTCGCTGCGATGGTGGTGCATCTGCAGGCTCAGGCTCGCGCCCGGCTTGACTTCGATGCGCTTGATCTTGAACCGCGGACCTTCTTCCAGCACCGTGTAGGTACCCCACGGACGGCTCACGGTGCGGTGCAGCTTGTACGCGTCGTGATTGCGCTTCTTCAGGCGGGCGACCACCTGCTTCACATCCTGCGCGCGATCGGGGTGAGCGACCAGCAGCGCGTCCGGCGTATCGATGACCATCAGGTCGGCCACGCCGACCGACGCCACGACGCGATCCTGCGTCTGTACGTACATGTTGCGGCTATCAACGAAGATCGCATCGCCGACGGCCCGGTTGCTATCCTGGTCAGGCTCGACCAGGTCGCGCACCGCGCCCCACGAGCCGATGTCGCTCCAGCCGAAGCTGGCGGGCACCACCGCCACGTTCGACGAGCGCTCCATCACTGCATAGTCGATCGAGATGTCGGGCATCTTCTCGAACGATTCGGCGGGAATCTCGAGCATCTGCGTCGACGACTTGTTGGCTTCCTGCAGCGCTGCCCAGCACGCTTCGGCGGCCGCGGCGACGTCCGGGGCATGGCGGGCCATCTCGTCGAGAATGACGCCGGCCTTGAAGCAGAACATGCCCGAGTTCCACAGGTAGTTGCCCGCTTCCAGGTACTCCGCCGCCTTCGCCGCATCCGGCTTCTCGACGAAGCGCAGCGCCGTCCGGCCGCCCCCGACCGGCTCGCCTGCCTCGATATAGCCGAAGCCGGTATCCGGGCTCGTCGGCACGATGCCGAACGTCACCAGCCGGCCCTGCTTTGCCAGTTCGGCCGCGCTCGCGACAGCGGCCACGAAGCCCTTCTGGTCCTGCACCAGGTGATCGGCCGCCAGCACCAGCATCAGTGCGTCGCGCCCGTATTTTTCAGCGACATGATGCGCCGCCATCGCCACGGCAGGCGCCGTGTTGCGACCGGCCGGTTCGAGCATGAATACGCCAGGCCGCTGTTCGCCGAGCGCCGCGCCCACAAACTCGTCCTTGCTCATGAAGTAGTAGTCGCGATTGGTGACCGTCAGCAATTCTCCACGCGGCACGTCCTCACCGCCGCCTACCACCGCGGCAGCGCGACGGTAGGTTTTCAGCAGCAGACTCTCGCCGTCGGCGAGCTTCATGAACGGTTTGGGATGCCCTTCGCGAGAGACGGGCCAAAGTCGCGTACCGGCACCACCGGACAGGATGACGGGGATTAACATCACATTCACTCCACATTTAGTATTCGCTGGCGAAGCCAACACCTTCGCCACTTACATCCATACACCCGCCGGCATGGTTGCCAGCCGGTCATGCGAGACCCGGCCGGAACGGAATTATAGCCGGCACCACTCCCCCCCGAAAACGGTGGTCGACCCGGGACGGCCGCCAGGCAAGGCCCGAACGCACCGCAATCGTCGTGCCCTGCCTCGACCCTGACCGGCGACCACACCACCGGGCCGGACTCCCAGACGTTACCGACCGGTCACTTAAAACTCACCGAACGCACCGGAACGGTTGCCGGCGTCAAGCCGGACAACGCCCCCCGGGCCGGGAACCCGCCTCCGCGAGCCGTTCTGGCCTTCGCCTGCTCGACGGTTGGCGCGCCCCGGTGGGGCGGGTCGGGATCATTCCGCCAGACACAGCGCCAGTGCATCGCGCCAGTCAGGCATCCGCAATCCGAACGTCGCGCCCAGCTTGTCCAGCGCCAGTCTTGAATTCGCAGGCCGCTTCGCCGGCGTCGGATAGTCGCTCGACGCGATCGGCACGACTTTCGGCGCACGCTGCGCCATGGCGGCCGCGAAGATAGCTTCGGCAAAACCGCACCACGACGTCGCGCCGGCCGAGGTCAGGTGATAGACGCCGGAGCGGCGCGCCCACCAGTCGATCCCGGTCGATGCCGTACCCTGCGCGACGATGTGCGCCGTGGCAGCGGCAATGGTCTTCGACCACGTCGGTGCGCCGACCTGATCCGCGACGATCCGCAGCTCCGGTCGCTCGGCGCCCAGCTTCAACATCGTCAGCAGGAAGTTCCTGCCGCGCCGACCGTACACCCAGCTCGTTCGCAGGATCAGATGCGCACACCCGGTCGCCGCAATCGCCAGTTCGCCGTCACGCTTGGTCGCGCCATAAACGTTGGCGGGATTCGTCGCATCGGTTTCCGCGTACGCCTCCGTGTTCGTCCCGTCGAACACGTAGTCGGTCGAATAGTGAATGAGCGCGCCGCCGCTGCGCGCCATCTCCTCCGCGAACACGCGCGGCAGGTCGGCATTCAGGCGGCGCGCAGCATCCGCATCGGTCTCGGCCTGGTCCACCGCCGTATACGCCGCCGGGTTGACGATCAGCGACGGCTTTACGTCCCGCACGAACACGCGCACGCGATCGAGATCGGACAGATCGAGCGTCGACCTGTCGCACGGCACCACGCGGCCGAGCCCCTGCAGTGTCCGCAACAGTTCGAAGCCGACCTGGCCGTTTACGCCTGTCACGAGGATCGTCGGCGCGGCGTTCCTGTCGCCTTTACGCATATACGTCGGACTCGCTTAGACGCTTGCCTGCCGCATCCTTCGGCGCCAGGACAGGTTCGCCCTCGATCGGCCATGCGATACCAATCTCCGGATCGTTCCAGACGATGCTGCGCTCGTGCTCGGGAAACCAGTAGTCGGTGGTTTTGTAAAGGAATTGCGCGGCCTCCGACAGCACGACGAAGCCGTGCGCGAATCCGGGCGGCACCCACAGCTGGCGATGATTGTCTGCCGACAGGACCACACCGACCCACTTGCCGAAATGCGGCGAACTGCGGCGGATGTCGACTGCAACGTCGAACACCTCGCCCTCGGTCACGCGCACGAGCTTGCCCTGCGCATGCTCGATCTGGTAGTGCAGCCCGCGCAGCACGCCCTTCGCCGACCGCGAGTGGTTGTCCTGAACGAATGCGACATCGACCCCGACAAGTTGCGCGAACTCGCGCTCATTAAAGCTCTCGTAAAAATAGCCGCGCGCGTCGCCGAAGACCTTCGGCTCGATGAGCTTGACGTCCGGGAGTGCCGTCGCCGTTACGTGGATTGCCATGCGACCTGATTGGTGAGTAGGTTCCGGAGATACTGCCCGTAGGCGTTCTTCGCGAGCGGCCCTGCCAGTTTCAGCACCTGCTCTGCGTCGATCCAGTTGCGGCGGTAAGCAATCTCCTCGGGGCACGCGATCACGAGCCCCTGGCGCTTCTGCAGCGTCGCGACGAATGTCGCCGCCTCGATCAGTGAATCGTGCGTGCCTGTATCGAGCCACGCGTAGCCGCGCCCCATGATCTCGACATTCAATGCACCGTCCGCGAGATACCGCGAATTGACATCGGTGATTTCCAGTTCACCGCGCGCCGACGGCTTGATGTCTGCCGCGAGGTCGCACACGCGGTTGTCATAGAAGTACAGCCCCGTGACCGCATACTGCGAACGCGGCTTCGCGGGCTTCTCCTCGATCGACAACGCACGGAAGTTCCGGTCAAACTCCACCACGCCATAACGCTCGGGGTCTTGAACGTGATAAGCGAACACGGTCGCGCCTGTATCGCGCTCGTTCGCGCGCTCGAGCTGCTTCGCAAGATCGTGTCCGTAGAAAATGTTGTCGCCAAGGATCAGCGCCGACGGATCGTTACCGACGAAGTCCCGGCCGATGATGAACGCCTGCGCGAGCCCGTCCGGCGACGGCTGTATCGCATACCCGATGTTCATTCCCCACTGGCTACCGTCGCCGAGCATCGACTCGAAGCGCGGTGTGTCGTGCGGTGTCGAGATGATCAGCACGTCCCGTATGCCGGCAACCATCAGCGTCGACAGCGGGTAGTAGATCATCGGCTTGTCGTACACCGGCAGCAACTGCTTCGACACCGCGTGCGTGATCGGATAGAGCCGTGTGCCTGAACCGCCGGCAAGAATGATGCCCTTGCGTGTCATCGCCGCTCCTGTCAAACGCGCTCTGCGTAGTTGGTCTCGACCCACTTGCGATATTCGCCCGAAGCCACCTCGTCGGACCACGCCTGGTTGTCGAGATACCAGGCGACGGTTTTCGCGAGGCCGGTCGCGAACGTCTCGGCCGGCTTCCAGCCGAGCTCGCGCTCGAGCTTGCGCGCGTCGATCGCGTAACGGCGATCGTGCCCCGGACGATCCTTCACGTACGTAATCTGGTCGCGATACGAGCCTTGCGCCTTGGGTCGCGCGTTGTCGAGCAAATCGCAGAGCGCATGCACGACGTCGAGGTTCGTCATTTCGTTCCAGCCCCCGACGTTGTAGGTCTCGCCCGGTGTGCCGCGCGCGAGCACTTCGCGGACCGCGCTGCAGTGATCGCCAACGTACAGCCAGTCACGCACGTTCTGACCGTCGCCGTAGACGGGTAGCGGCTTGCCGGCGAGTGCATGCGCAATCATCAGCGGAATGAGCTTTTCGGGGAACTGGTAAGGACCGTAGTTGTTCGAGCAATTGGTCGTCAGCGTCGGTAGGCCATACGTATGATGGTACGCGCGCACCAAGTGATCGGAGCCTGCCTTCGTCGCCGAGTATGGGCTGTTGGGCGCATAAGGCGTCGTTTCGGAGAACTGCGGATCGGTAACAGACAGCGAACCGAACACTTCGTCGGTCGACACATGCAGGAACCGGAAGCCCGCCTGCTCCGCGTCGGGCAACGCGCTCCAGTACTGACGCGCAGCTTCGAGCAGTGTAAAGGTGCCAACCACGTTGGTCCGAACGAACTCGGCTGGACCGTGAATCGAGCGATCGACGTGGCTTTCCGCCGCGAAATGCAGGATCGCACGCGGCCGGTGTGCGGCCAACAACGCGTCGAGTGCCGCACGGTCGCAGATGTCGACGCGGGCGAATACGTGCTTCGAGCTCCCGTTCAGCGATTGAAGCGTGCGAAGGTTGCCTGCGTAGGTTAGCTTATCGACATTGAGCACGGCCTCGTCGGATTGACGCAGCCAGTCGATTACGAAATTGGCACCGATAAAACCCGCACCGCCCGTCACGAGAATCATGAGGCTCCCTCTAGTCGTATATGGCGTGCCTCAGGCGCGAGCCGCCACGAATTCCGAACGCGACGACGTCGCCGTGCGCGTGCCGCAAGGCGGGCATTCTAACTGCTGACCGTAACCGTCAAAGTCATGAAATGCTAATTTTGTTGCGACGCGGTCGATTATAAGAAGCGACTCTGCTCGAAAGCCACGTCGCTAACAACTTGATACAGTGCTCCGGACCTGCGACACCCCAAAAAACATCATTTAAATCAACACGTTAAAATCCACCAAAGGCGCCTGCAGCCACGCTGCGACGATCACCTCCATTTTCATCTCGCGTCAAGATTTGTAACAACTTGCCTTCCATGATCCCTACCCCCATCGCCATCGGCGACATCCAGGGCTGTCATTCCGCTTTCCAGTCACTGTTCGAAAAGCTTTCAGCCCCCGCCGACACCCCACTCTGGATCGCCGGCGACATCGTCAACCGCGGCCCTGACTCTCTCGCCGCGCTGCGTGCGATGGTCGACCTCGGCCCGCGCGCGACCGTAGTCCTCGGCAACCACGACCTCCACCTGCTCGCCGTCTCGGCCGGCATCCGCACGGAACGCCCGGGCGACACGATTGGCGAGATTGTCGACGCCCCCGACGCCGATGCACTGCTCGACTGGGTACGCCACCGCCCGTTCGCGCACTTCGAGGACGGGATGCTGCTCGTCCACGCAGGCGTGTTGCCGCAATGGGACACCACGCTCGCGCTGGAACTGGCGGACGAGCTGCAACGCGCGCTTCGCGCCCCCGATTGGCGCGACACACTGCAAGGCCTGTACGGCAACGAGCCGAACCAATGGAGTCCGAACCTAAAAAAACGCGACCGGATGCGCGTCGCATTCAATGCGTTCACGCGCCTGCGCTTCTGCACGTCCGACGGCACGATGGAGTTCAAGGCGAACGGCGGCCCCGACAGCGCGCCGCCCGGCTATCTGCCATGGTTCGACGCACCGGAGCGCCGCACCGAAAACGTGACCGTCGTATTCGGGCACTGGGCCGCGCTCGGCCTGATGCTGCGCGACAATATCGTCGCGCTCGATTCCGGATGCGTGTGGGGAAATCGGTTGTCGGCCGTACGACTGACGGCCGACCCGGCGCAACGCACGGTCACGCAGGTGCAGTGCGAAGCATGCCGTGCGCCGGGCGGCGAATAGCCTGCCCGCGTCGCACCGGGGCGCAATGAAGCCTTACCCCTCGCGCCCCGCCACCGGCTCTTCGGCCGCCGCATCGCTCGTCGCCCCGGCACCGACTTCGGTTACCGGATACGCATGCTTCTCGAGCTCCGCAAGCGCGTCGGGCGACGGCTTGCCGACCTTCGCCTGCATCGCTTCGAGTGCAGCGGCGATCGCGTCACGCGCGGCCGCAGAGGTCGCGCGACGGTCGCCACCCGGCGCAATGGGCTCGCACACGTACAGATGCGCGACCAGCGGGCCGCCGCGCAACACCATGTCAAGCGACTTGCCGAGCGACAGTTCGCCCGTATAGGCCGGCGTGACCGACTGCCGCCCCTGTGCATCCTCGTACATGAGGCAGATCGGCTGCACCGCGCAGCCTGCCGACACCGCCGCCTGGAACAGGTTCGCGTGAAACGGCAGCAGCCCCTGCCCATCCGACGTCGTGCCTTCCGGAAACACGCACATCACGCCGCCGTTGCGCAGCCGCTCCGCCATCTCGTGCATGACGCGCATCGCCTCGGTACGCTTCTCGCGCTGCAGGAACACGGTGTCGAGCTTCTCGGCCAGCCAGCCGACCACCGGCCACTGCCGCACCTCGGCCTTCGACACGAACGGCGTCGGCCGCCACGCATTGACGGTGTAGATGTCGAGCCACGACACATGGTTGCCGACGACGAGCGCGCCCGCGTCGAGGCGCGCGCCGTCGTTGTGGACGACGAGCCGCATCCCGCAAATCCGCAACAGCTTGAGCGACCAGCGGCGCGTGAGTTCGAGGCGCCGCGGGGCGCTCACGTGCGAAAAGCGCAGCGCGACGGTCGCCATGCCGCGCAGCAGGTGAACGACGAGACGCAGCTTGCGAAGTGCGATCATGGCGAAGATCCGGCGTGGTTCAGTGGCGCTCGAACGCGACCTGCCCGGCCACGAGCGTCGCACGCACGCAAGCCGGCAGTTCGTAGCCGAGGAACGGCGAATTGTGACCCTGGCTCTTCAGCGCGCGCGGCTCGACACGCCAGTGCGCGCGCGGATCGAACACGCACAGATCGGCCGCGCCGCCTTCGGCAAGACGCCCGGCCGGCAGCTGCAGCACGTCGGCCGGCGCCGCGGTGATGCGGCGCAGCGCCTGCGCGAGCGGCGTCCTGGTTTCGTCGGCCCACTTCACCGTCAGCGACAGCAACAGTTCGAGCCCCGTCGCACCGGGCGTCGCTTCGGCGAACGGCAGCAGCTTCTCGTCGTCGTCGACCGGCGTGTGATCGGAGCAGATCGCATCGATCGTGCCGTCGGCGAGCGCCGCGCGGATCGCTTCGCGATCGCGCTCGCCGCGCAGCGGCGGATCGAGCCGGAACTGCGAATCGAAATAGCCGATGTCGACGTCGATCAGGTGCAGGTGATTCACGCCGACGTCGCAGGTCACGGGCAGGCCCTCGGCCTTCGCCTCGCGCACGAGCGCGAGGCCCGCCGCCGACGACAGCCGCGCGAGGTGCACGCGCGCGCCCGTCACGCGCATCAGTTCGAAGATCGTGTGCAGCGCGATCGTCTCGGCCGCGACCGGCACGCCGGACAGCCCGAGCCGCGACGCGAGCGCACCGCTCGCCGCGACACCGCCTCGTCCGATGAACGCGTCGAGCGGACGCAGCCACGTCGTGTAACCGTAGGTGCTCGCGTACTGCAGCGCACGCAGCAACACCTGCGTGTCGCGCACCGGCACGTTCGCGTGCGTGAAACCGACGCAGCCCGACTCGGTCAGCGCGACCATCTCGGTGATCACTTCGCCCTTGAGACCGACGGTGAGCGCGCCGAGCGGATGGACGTTGGCCTGGTGGAGGTTGCGGGCGCGGAACTTGAGCATCTCGACGAGGCCCGGCTCGTCGAGCACGGGGTCGGTGTCCGGCGGGCACACGAGGGTCGTGACGCCGCCGGCGACGGCCGCGGCCATCTCGGACGCGAGCGTCGCCTTGTGCTCGTAGCCGGGCTCGCGCAGCCGCGCGCACAGGTCGACGAGACCGGGGGCGACGATCAGGCCCGCCGCGTCGATCGTCTTGTCCGCGTTGAAACCGGCCGGCGCCGCACCAGCCGCCGCGATCGCGGCGATCTTGCCGTCCGCGACGAATACGTCGGCCTGCCGTTCGGTGCCGGCGACCGGGTCGATCAGCGTGCCGCCTTGGATATGAATCTTCATGCGCTGTCTGTGAATGCGTTGAATGCGTTGAATGCCTGGATAAGGATGCGCGTACGCGGGCTCAGTCGCTGTTGCCGGCAACGATGCCCATCACCGCCATCCGCACGGCGATGCCGAACGTGACCTGGTTGAGGATCACCGACTGCGGACCATCGGCGACCTGCGAGTCGATCTCGACGCCGCGGTTCATCGGGCCCGGGTGCATCACGATCGCGTCGGGCGCGGCGAGCGCGAGGCGCTCGGGCGTCAGGCCCCAGGTCTTGAAGTATTCCTGCGCGGACGGCAGCAGCGCGCCGCTCATCCGCTCGTTCTGCAGGCGCAGCATGATGATCACGTCGACGCCCTTCAGCCCTTCGTCGAGGTTGTGGAACACCTTCACGCCCATCTGTTCGAGGCCGCCCGGCAGCAGCGTGCGCGGGCCGATCGCGCGCACTTCCGGCACGCCGAGCGTGGTGAGCGCGTGAATATCGGAGCGCGCGACGCGCGAATGCAGGATGTCGCCGACGATCGCCACGCGCAGCTTCGTGAAGTCGCGCTTGTAGTGACGGATCGTGTACATGTCGAGCAGGCCCTGCGTCGGGTGCGCATGACGGCCGTCGCCGGCGTTGATCACGTGCACGTGCGGCGCGCAGTGCTCGGCGATCAGATACGGCGCGCCGCTCGACGCATGGCGCACGACGAACAGGTCGGCATGCATCGCCGACAGGTTGTTGATCGTGTCGAGCAGCGACTCGCCCTTGCTCGTCGACGACGCGTTGATGTTCAGGTTCAGCACGTCGGCCGACAGGCGGGTCGCGGCGATCTCGAAGGTCGTGCGCGTACGCGTCGAGTTCTCGAAGAACAGGTTGAACACCGACTTGCCGCGCAGGAGCGGCACCTTCTTCACCTCGCGGTCCGTCACGCTGACGAACTGCTCGGCCGTATCGAGAATGTGGTTGACGATCGAGCGCGGCAGCCCCTCGATCGACAGCAGGTGTTTCAGCTCGCCGTTTTTCGTGAGCTGCGGATTGCCCTTCAGGAAACCGTAGCGGAACCGCTCGGGGCTCGCGGCAGCAGCGGGATTGCCGGTGCGGCCAGTGGTGTCGGTAGTCATGGTGTGCGTGATTCCAACTATGCAAACGGGCCGCGGTACGAACCGGCGGCCCGGGATACGGTTTCGCGGTTCGGTCAGGCGCCGTGCGCCTCGATGCGCAGCGTCAGCTGCGCGGCTTCGTCGCGCGCGAGCACGAGCGTCGCATCGGCCGGCACGTCGAGCGTGCCGCCCGCGAAGCGCGCGGCGACCGGCAGCTCGCGGCCGCCGCGATCGGCGAGCACCGCGAGCTCGACCGCGGCCGGACGGCCGTAGTCGAACAGTTCGTTGAGCGCGGCGCGCACGGTGCGTCCGGTGTACAGCACGTCGTCGACGAGCACGATGCGCGCGCCGTCGACGTCGAACGGCAGCGACGTCGGACTCGCCTGGCTGTGCAGCCCCTTCTTCGCGTAGTCGTCGCGATGCAGCGCGACGTTCACGACGCCGAACGCCGGCGCGCCGAGATCGCGCGCGAGGCGCTCGGCGAGCCACGCGCCGCCGCTGTAAATGCCGGCGAGCCGCGGGCCGCCCGGCTCGGCGAAGGCCGTGCCGTATGCGTCGCGGATCTGGTCGAGCAGGACGCGGTAGAGCGCGTCGGCGTCAATGGTGCTCATGGTCGGACAATTGATCGAGATACTGTTGAAGGATCACGCGCGCGGCCTCGGCGTCGAGCATCTCGGCGCGTGCGCGCCCGCGCACGTTGCGCTCGCGCAGCCCGGCCTCGGCCTCGACCGACGAATAGCGTTCGTCGACCCACGTGACGGGCAGCCCGAAGCGGCCGTTCAGCTGGTTGCCGAAGCGCTTCGCCTGCTGCGTCATCTCGTGCGGCGTGCCGTCCGGATGCATCGGCAGGCCGACGACGAGCGCGTCGGGCCGCCATTCGGCCAGCAGTTCGCCGACCGCCTTGAAGCGGTGCTCGCGGTTCAGGTTGGGAATGACGACGAGGGCACGGGCCGAGCGCGTCAGCGCATTGCCGATCGCGACGCCGATTCGCTTTTCGCCGTAGTCGAACGCCAGGAGCGTCGCATCGCGCGCGCTCGCGCCACTCATGCGTGCCCTGCTTCGCCGGACAGCATCGACGAGCTGACGCCGAGCAGGCCCAGTGCGGCTTCGAAGCGTTCCTCGGCCGGCGTGTCGAACACGATGCGGGGATCGGCGGCCACGGTCAGCCAGCCGTTGCGGGAAATTTCTTCCTCGAGCTGACCGGCGCCCCAGCCTGCATGGCCGAGCGTCAGCAGGAAGCGTTTCGGGCCGGTGCCCGTCGCGACCGCCTCGAGCACATCCTTCGACGTCGTCATCTCGAGCCCGCCCTCGACCGACATGGACGAGTTGTAGTTCGCGCCCTCGACCGGCTCGTGCAGCACGAAGCCGCGCTCGGTCTGGACCGGGCCGCCGAAGTACACGGGGATGTGCAGCAGCGGCTCGATGTCGAGCTTCAGGTCGATGCGGTTGAACAGCGATTCGAGGTCGATGTCGGTGGGACGATTGATGACGAGGCCGAGCGCGCCGCGCTCGCTGTGATCGCAAAGATAGACCACCGTTCCCGAAAACGTCGGATCCGCCATGTTCGGCATGGCGATCAGGAACTGGTTGGTGAGATTGATGCGATCGGAAGGCTTTGACATGGTTTGAATTTTAGCAAAGACGCCGCGACCTGACCGGGCCGCGATCAACAAGCAACGCCGCGCGACGCTGGCAACGACGCGCGCGGATCACACGGCACTCTAACACGCGCGCGGGCGCTGTCGGCAGCGTGTTGCCGGCCCGCGCGACAAGGGCTGCCGCTGCGGTCGCGCCCCGTTGTGCGTCAGGTCCGGCCGAGCGCCGCGCCGAGCGCCCCGGACGCCGCGGTCAGGTCCGGCGGCGCCACCCCCGCGGCGATCTTCAGCAGCGCGGCACGCAGCATGTCGGACGCGCGGGCGTGTGCATCGAGCCCGCCGTCGGCGAGCGGCATGCCGTGCGCGGCGCGGCGCCACGCGAGCCCGAGCGTGTCGGCCAGCAGCGCCGCATGACCGAGCCCGAGCGCGCACGCGGCCGTACCGACCCGGTAGGCGGCCGCGGATGCGCGCCATGCAGCCCCCGCATCGGCCGCGGCCGGATCGACGGCCAGATCGGCCATCGACGCGTCGGCCGTCTGCAGGAAATCCTCATACGCATGCGCGTTGACGGTCACGACGCCGAGCGCACGGGTCGGCGCGACGGCAACCGCGTCGTGCTCGGCCCGCGCGGCGTCGGCCTCCCACAGCGCCTCGGACGCGGGCGTGCCGGCGACATGCCAGTCCACGGTCAGCCCATAGTCGTGCAGCACGTCGACGAGCGCGACGTCTTCCGCGGCTGCGCCGAACAGCGCGAAATCGCGCCACAACAGCGCGACCGTCTCTCGCACGAACTCGGGCGGCGCGCTGCGCCGCCGGCCCTGCGCCTGCTCGCCGAGCAGCAGGTTCGTCCGCGCCAGAAAGCGCTTCAGTTCGGGCGCGCCGGTTGCGCGCAGCGCACGCTGGCACGCTGCCGCGAGCCGCCAGAAATCGTACGGACCATCGTCGGCCAGCGCAGCCTGCATCGCATCGAGTTCGTCGAGCGCGGCGTCGGGCGCGCCGTGCTGCGCACGCAGCACGCCGAGCAGCGCCTGCTCGTAGCGGGCGCGTACCCGGGTCGCGATCTCCTCGGGCAGTACGCGCAGCGTGGCCTGCGGCACCGCGCGACCGACGAGCGCGAGCGCGTCGAGCGGCGTGCTCGCACGCAGGTCGGCGGCGCTTTGCGCACGCAATGCACGGAAATGATCGAAGAGAACGGACGAACAGGCGAGTTCGCGCAGGTTGTGGCGGCCGACGGCCGCGCGGAAGTCGCGCAGCGCGGCCCGCCAGCCGGCCGAAGTCGGCTCGGCGGCGACGAGCGGCACGGCGGCCGACAGTTGCCCGGCGAAACGGGCGGCCGGCAGCCAGCCGGCCTCCGCCAGCACGGCGGCGGCGGCTGACAGCGGCGCGGCCGCGTCGTCCCGGTGCTCGAATGCGTCGGCGGCTGCCGCGAGCCACGCGTCGGCGGCGCGCACGGCCCCGCCACGCGGGTTGGGCAGTGCGTCAGGGTGAGAAACGTTGGCCGGATCGGACGTCATGGACACGCGCGCCTGTCATCGTCAAGTCGCTCGCGCCGGCCGCGGCGCAAGAGCGCCGGGCAACCGCGAGGCCGAAGCGGTGTGTCCGTGGGCCAAGGGTCCGGTCAGATCTGGACCATCTCGAAGTCTTCCTTGCGAGCGCCGCATTCGGGGCACGTCCAGTTGATCGGGACGTCTTCCCAGCGCGTGCCCGGGGCGATGCCCTCTTCGGGCAGCCCGGCTTCTTCGTCATAAATCCAGCCACAAATCAGGCACATCCAGCTCTTGTATTCCATCTTAAGCCGCGTCGGGAAAAGTCGGTAAATTCGGGAGCCATGATGGTACCGTGTCGGGGCCGGACTGCCTAGCAATCGCGCTGGAGTACGGCGACTACGTTGCGCTGCGCTAAAAATTCCGTCGTGCGGGCCGGATTCCGCCGCATAATGACTGAAAAGTGCGGCCTGCCGGGCAACACGGGGCCGAAACGCCCACTTCGCCTCGCCGTCCGCAGTTCTGTCGCTTCCCCGTTTTTTTCTTGCCCCATTTCTACATGTCCAGCAACGCCCCTCCGATCGTCCTCACCTTCGGCCTGTCCGATCCCACCGGCGGTTCCGGCCTCCAAGCCGATCTGATGACCCTGGCGAGCATGGGCTGTCACGGCGTGTCCGTCCTGACGGGCTATACCGTGCGCGACTCCGCCGCCTGCGACGAAGTGACCGGCCTCGATCCCGATGTCGTCGCCGCCCAGGCGCGCATGCTGCTCGAGGACATGCCGGTTGCCGCGTTCAAGATCGGCGCCGCGACGCGCGCGGAAGTCGTGAGCGCGATCGCGGAAGTGGTCGCCGACTACGACGGCGTGCCGCTCGTGCTCGCACCGGACTTCACGCTCGACGACGAGCACGTGCTCGCCGCCGACGACCTGCGCGAATCGATCGCCGACCTGCTCGCACCGCAGACGACACTGCTGGTCGCCGACCACGCGACGCTGATCGCGCTCGCGCAGCCGGACGGCGATGCCGAGGCGCCGAATCTCGACGCGGCCGTGTCGCACCTGCTGTCGCAGGGCTGCGAGTACATCCTGTCGTCGGAGACGGGTTCGCACCGGCTCGTCAACACGCTGTACGGCGAGGAAGGCCAGCTTCGCGAAGACATGTGGGATCGCTCGCCGCACCGGCTGATGGGCATCACCGACACGCTCGGCGCGGCGATCGCGGCACTGCTCGCGAACGGCCAGGAGCCGCCCGAAGCGGTGCGCGAGGCGCAGGAATACCTGTACCAGGCCGTCCGCGACGCGTTCCGGCCCGGCATGGGCGCGTACCTGCCCGACCGGTTCTTCTGGGCGCGCAGCAACGATGAGGAAGGCGGGCGTCCGGTGACGGACAGCAGCAAGAACTCGCCGAGAATTGCCCGGCATTGACCAACGGAGGGGCGGCATGTTCACGCGAGCGAGGCGTCCCTTCGCGCTGACGGGCCTTCGATCACGCGTGCGGCGATCACCCATGTCGCCCGCAATTGCGACCGAATCGCATAACCGCCGTCCTCGTATTGCCGTCCGACGCAAGCGCCACACGTCACCCCTATCCGTTCAGATCGATTTTTGCAACGTTTGATTGTAATATTGCAAAATTGTAAATTGCCGCGCGCGCCGAGCGTCTCCTGCCCACCAGCCCACCCCACTTACTATCCCGTCCGGGCGACGATCATGAAAAGACCATACGGCTACCGATGTGTGAGATCGCGCCTGCCTGCTCCGATCGCGACTCCGGCAATCGCAGCCCGCATGTAATTTGCCGTAATTTTCCAGATTTCAATCTGTTCTATATTCCAGTGATGTTTGCCGAATTCGAAAAGGCTACTTCGATATTCGAACGCCATCAGCATGTGGGCGAATGTCTCTCTGGCAAGCGATGAAATTAATTATTCAAATCCCATGCTTCAACGAAGCCGCCGCATTGCCGATTGCACTGGCGGCACTTCCTCGCCGAATCCCCGGATTTGACACGGTCGAATGGCTGATCGTCGACGACGGCAGCAGCGACGGGACCCTCGAGGCCGCGCGGGCCGCCGGCGTCGATCACATCATTCGGCATTCGCGCAACCGCGGCTTGGCACGCGCCTTCATGACCGGACTGGAAGCCTGCCTGCAGCGCGGTGCCGACGTCATCGTCAATACCGATGCCGACAATCAATACAATGCCGCGGATATTCCCGCTCTCGTCCACCCGATTTATCTTGGTGACGCCGATATCGTCGTCGGTGCGCGGCCGATCGATGAAATCGCGCATTTTTCGCCGCTCAAGAAAGCGCTGCAGAAAATCGGCAGCTGGGTGGTCCGTGCGGTCAGCCGCACTGATATTCCCGACACGACGAGCGGCTTTCGTGCCTATAGCCGCCACGCCGCTCAGCGGCTGACGGTCTTCAGTAATTATACGTATACCCTCGAGACGATCATCCAGGCGGGCCAACGAGACATGTCGATCGTGTCGGTACCGATCCGGGTCAACGGATTCCTGCGACCGTCGCGACTGGTGAAAAGCATCGGATCATACGTGATGCGCTCCGCCCATACGATCCTCCGGATTTTCGTGATCTACCGACCCGCCGCTTTTTTTGGCACGCTTGGCACGATCGTGCTCGGTGCGGGTGCGGCGATCGGGCTCCGCTTCGTCTATTTCTGGGCGACCGGCCATGGAACCGGACACATCCAATCCCTGATTCTCGCGTCGATACTGGTGGGTGCCGGCTTTCAGACACTGTTGATCGCCATCGTCGCGGACCTGTTGTCCACGAACCGCAAGCTGCTCGAGGATGTGCGTTTTATGGTCAAGCAGATGCAGACCGACCGTGCAGTCCCGCCGCAGTTCGACAAGGATGCGACACGCGCGTTCGAGGTCGTTCGATGAAGATGGCGCAGGGCATGGCCGAAAACGGGATCGTCGTCGGCAACCATTACGACAAGTACGGCTCACGCAACCCGATCGTCCGCCGTCTCATGCGTGGTTTCGATGAAGCCCTGACCGACGTCGTGGCCCGGGCGACACCGTCGTCCATCCACGAAATCGGCTGCGGCGAAGGGTATTGGGTTCTGCGCTGGCGACAGCAAGGCCTTCACGCCACCGGCAGCGATTTCTCCAGCCAAGTAATTGCGATCGCGCAGGAAAACGCGATCGCACGCGGGATCGATCCCGCGTATTTCTCCCGGCGCGACGTCTACGACCTGCAGCCCGAGGATGTGCAAGCCGATCTCGTCGTTTGCTGCGAAGTGCTGGAGCATCTCGAGCATCCGGAAGTCGCGTTGCGCAACATTCAGGCGCTGGGCGCACGCCACGTGATTTTCAGCGTGCCGCGTGAACCGATCTGGAGCGCAATGAACCTCGCGCGCGGCAAATATCTGTCCGCACTGGGGAACACGCCCGGCCACGTTCAGCGTTGGTCGACCCGTGCGTTCCTCGCCTTCATCTCCACACGCTTCGAGATCGTATGCGTGCGCACGCCGTTACCATGGACGATGCTGCTCTGCCGCCCTCGTAGCGCTGCACACGAGTGAAGTTCGGCAAACGGGAACGGCGCTGGGTGCATCTCGCCGGTAGCGCGTTGGGCGCGCTCGGCACGATCTTCGTCGGCATGAAGCTCGTCGAGTACAGCCGCCAACTTTCACTCGACACGTTCTCCGCAATGACGTGGAGCGCCGTGGCGTTGCTTAGCGCGGGCTACGGCGCGTGTGGCGTGTTGCTGGCGCTCGCGTGGCGGCACCTGCTGGCCCAACACGGCGTCGAGCCATCACGTACGTGGACCATTCGGACGTATGGCGTGTCGCAGCTTGCCAAATACACGCCGGGAAATATCTTCCATCTTGCCGGTCGCCAGGCGATCGGCATCGCGGCCGGCCTGCCTGCATGGCCTGTCGCGAAGTCAATCGGGTGGGAACTTGCCGTCATTGCATCGACCGCGCTGCCCTTCGCGTTGCTGGCGGCTCCGCTCAAATGGCCGGCAATCGGTACTTCGGCAGCCGTTGCTGCATTCGTAGGGCTGCTTGCCATTGCGGTGTGGACAGTCTGGACGACCTGGTCCCGACAGGTGGCGCGTGCGGTGTCGCTGCACGCCGCGTTTCTGCTTGCCGCAGGGCTAATCTTCTGCGCACTGCTCGCCATCGCGTCCAAACACACAACAGTCGACGCGCTTCGCGCAGGTTTCTGGCTACCCGTCTGCGGCGCCTACGTCGTGGCCTGGCTCGCCGGCCTTGTCACCCCCGGCGCACCGGCGGGTGTCGGCGTCCGCGAAGCCGTCCTGTACTGGTTGATGCACGGGATCGTCGGGCAAGCGGATCTGATTACCGCGATCGTCCTCGGCCGCATGGTGACCGTGACAGGCGACCTGATTTTCTTTGTCGGCGCGACGTTCGCCACCAAACACCCGCACTGATTCAGACATGCGCGACACTCAAAGAAACCTGCCTCCATTCGCACCGATCTTGCGCAGGGCGTTGCCGTTCGTGGCAGCGCTGGCGGTAGTCGCGGTTGTATACGGAGCCGTGCCCTTCGTCGCCCTTCCGACGCTTGGTCAGGCGTTGTGGATTTCATCATTCGCGCAGTCCTTCGCCAACAGCGGCTGGCCGTCGATCTTCGCCCACAATTTCGGTCTTCCAGCCCCCGCTCCGATCGCGTTCGGCCTGTCCGGCGCGCTTGTCGAAAGCACTCTGCTTGCTACTACGCCGCTGAACCCCGCGGATGCCTACAGCTCGACCATGCTGCTATTTCTAGCGCTCGCGCTGTGGGGCGCAAAATGCTACGCATCGGCACAGGGCGCTTCGGCACGATATGCGCTGGCGCTCGCCGTGGTGTGGGCAACCATGCCTGTCGTATGGGCCCACTCCGGATATTCAATGCTGTCCGCCGGGATCGCGCTGTTGCCTCTTTACCTATGGACGACACATCAACTATGCGATGCGATCGCTACGCGCGGCTCAAGGACGATCGCGGTATCGGGGATGAGATTCATCATCGTCGCATGTCTGGCAGCATTCACCGACGGTTATACGTTCGTCATGTTCGCAGTGGGCACAATCGTCCAGTATGCGGGCTGGCTCATGCAACCGGGCGAACGCAGGATACGTCAGCTTGCCGCCGGCGTGCCGCTTTACGCTGCCGGCTTTGGGATTGCATTCGTGCTTTACCGACAATACGTCGGCACACAAAGCTTTGCTGCCGATCCATTGTCCGTATTTCGCGGCTACGGCGTGGATGTGACCATGCTTGTGCGACCAACGCAAGGACTCCTGTGGATATGGGATGCACTGAGCATCAGCACACCCAGAAGCGACGCAGCCTACTTTGGCGACGCATCCGTGTGGTTCACCACGTTCATCGCGCCTGTCGTCATTGCGGGCATGGCTGGACTCGCCCTGACGAAAGAGCGCGCCCGCGGCATCCCGCTGCTGGTGCTTGGCGTGCTCGCAACATACCTCGCACTCGGCCCGTCGTTGAAAGTTGATTCCGTACGTCCCGACGCCGATCGCGCTGTTGGCAATTTCCAGGCTACGATGCCGCCCGAATACGCGATCGCGCCCACCGGATCGGCCTATCTGTCAACTCACGTACCGGGCTTCAAGAACATGCGCGCATCGTACCGATGGAGCGCGCTGACCGCCTTCGCATTCTGGGCTCTGTTTGTCTTGCTGATCACCGAGCTATCACGCCGCAACAAGCAAAACGTCGCGTGGTCGCTGCTCGGTCTGATGCTGGCATCGAACCTGCCGCATCCGGATTCCGGTCTCACGTACTCCGAAGTGCTCCATTTCGTGCGTCGGGTGCAACTGCATGCGCCGCTGCGCTTCCGCGACCAGTTCGAGATGCTCGACCGGTCAATCGTCGCGGATTTCAGGCAGGACGCCCCGAAGGAAGGGATCACAGCGTTCGTTCCGCAGGGCAACGACTTTCTGGCTGCCTATCTGGCCGCAGCGTCCGATACGCGCACCTACAACATCGGCGGCGATAAAAACGTCGCGCTCGCGCAAGTGCACTGGCCGCCCTCCGTCTCGGTGCTGTTTTCATCCGACACGACGACGCTTGCCGACAACATCGAGCGCACGCTGACGGACCGCAGCACGCGTGCAGTGGTCATCAGCTACGTTGACCTGCTATGGAATGCCCATCTTTGGCCACCGTCGTCGACGGAACTGGACCGCGCGCGCTCACGCTACGCTGCAGTGGTGAAAGCGCTCTCGACCAATCCCCGCTTCATCGTGAAAACGCGGCGCTATTACGCATTGATCATGCTGCGCGAATAACGCGCGCCGCGCATCCATCGATCCCTGCCGCTTCGTTCAGCATCGCCATCCGCGCGCGTACAAACAAAAAAAGACCCGCATCGCTGCGGGTCTTTTCTTTTGGCTGGAACGCGCATCGCTGCGCGTTCCGGACACCATCGACCGAAGTCGATTACATGTCCATGCCCATGCCGCCCATGCCGCCCGGCATGCCGCCCGGCATCGGTGCATCTTCCTTCGGCAGTTCTGCGACAGCTGCGTCCGTCGTCAGCAGCAGGCCTGCAACCGAAGCTGCGTTCTGCAGTGCGGTGCGCGTGACCTTGGTCGGGTCGACGACGCCGGCTTCAACCATGTCGACGTACTCACCCGTCGCTGCGTTGTAGCCGTAGTTGCCCTTGCCTGCTGCAACTGCTGCGACCACGACGCTCGCTTCTTCGCCGCCGTTCGTGACGATCTGGCGCAGCGGCTCTTCCATTGCGCGCAGCACGATCTTGATGCCTGCGTTCTGATCGGCGTTCGCGCCGGTCACGCCTGCGATCGCGGTACGTGCACGGATCAGCGCAACGCCGCCGCCCGGGACGATGCCTTCTTCAACGGCAGCGCGGGTTGCGTGCAGCGCGTCTTCGACGCGTGCCTTCTTTTCCTTCATTTCGACTTCGGTCGCAGCGCCGACCTTGATCACTGCCACGCCGCCGGCCAGCTTGGCCACGCGCTCTTGCAGCTTTTCACGGTCGTAGTCCGACGTCGCTTCTTCGATTTGCGTGCGGATCTGCTTGACACGCGCTTCGATGTTCACGGCTTCGCCTGCGCCGTCGATGATCGTCGTGTTTTCCTTGCCCACTTCGATGCGCTTCGCCTGGCCCAGTTCAGCCAGCGTTGCCTTCTCGAGCGTCAGGCCGGTTTCTTCCGCGACGACCTGACCGCCGGTCAGGATCGCGATGTCTTCCAGCATCGCCTTGCGACGATCGCCGAAGCCCGGCGCCTTGACCGCAACGGTCTTCAGGATACCGCGGATGTTGTTGACGACCAGCGTTGCGAGCGCTTCGCCTTCGACGTCTTCGGCGATGATCAGCAGCGGACGGCCTGCCTTCGCGACTTGTTCGAGCACCGGCAGCAGATCGCGGATGTTCGACACCTTCTTGTCGTGCAGCAGCACGAACGGGTTTTCGAGGACGGCGACTTGCTTGTCCGGGTTGTTGATGAAGTACGGCGACAGGTAGCCGCGGTCGAATTGCATGCCTTCGACGACGTCGAGTTCGTCGGCCAGCGACTTGCCGTCTTCGACGGTGATCACGCCTTCCTTGCCGACCTTGTCCATCGCTTCAGCGATGCGATCGCCGATCGACGAGTCGCTGTTCGCCGAGATCGAGCCGACCTGTGCGATTTCCTTGTTCGTCGTGCACGGCTTGCTGATCTTCTTCAGCTCTTCGACAGCCGCTGCGACTGCCTTGTCGATGCCGCGCTTCAGGTCCATCGGGTTCATGCCCGATGCGACGTACTTCATGCCTTCGCGAACGATCGATTGCGCGAGGACGGTTGCCGTCGTCGTGCCGTCGCCTGCGTTGTCGCTGGTCTTGGAAGCGACTTCCTTGACCATTTGCGCGCCCATGTTCTGGAGCTTGTCCTTCAGCTCGATTTCCTTCGCGACCGACACACCGTCCTTGGTGACCGTCGGGCCGCCGAAGCTGCGCTCGAGCACCACGTTGCGGCCCTTCGGACCCAGCGTGACCTTGACTGCGTTGGCGAGAATGTTCACGCCTTCAACCATCTTCGAACGGGCGGAATCGCCGAATACGACGTCTTTAGCTGCCATCTTCTAACTCCTTGAATTCTTGGGAATATGTACCGTCAGTGGACGCTTACTTCGCGTTGACCACGGCCATGATGTCTTCTTCGCGCATGACCAGCAGTTCCTGGCCGTCGACCTTGACGGTCTGGCCTGCGTACTTGCCGAACAGGACGCGATCGCCGACCTTCACGTCGAGCGCGATCGGAGCGCCCTTGTCGTCACGCTTGCCCGGGCCGACCGCGAGGATCTCGCCTTGATCCGGCTTTTCAGCAGCGGCTTCGGGGATGACGATGCCCGAGGCGGTCTTGGTTTCTTGATCCAGACGCTTGACGATCACGCGATCGTGCAAAGGACGAAGGTTCATATTCACTCCTCTCTTGACTGAGATTGAAGAACGCTTGGGGAATCTGCCCGGCAAATTGCCCGGCAGAGAATTGTTAGCACTCTCGTGCAGCGAGTGCTAATTATATGGACGGGTTTTGACAAATTCAAGAAGGGGAGCCGGAGGTTTTTTCGTGCGAGGCGGAACGACGGAAAAACGGGGGTGAATCACAAAAATTCAGTTAAAACAATTACATAAGCATCAATCTCGCACACCGGGAGCGGACGGGATACGGGAAATCCCGACCCTCGCCCCAATTTGACACGGGGCGAGCACCGAGTTCCCGCGGTCGTCCGGCATCGCATGCAAAGGCTGCTCGGACGCCACAGGAGCCCAAACGGCTGCCACGGGATCGTCACATGTCCGGACAGCCCGCCACTGGCTGGAACGTCCGGCCGTCGGTCACGACCGTCGCGCCGAGCAGTCGCGCGAGGCCTTTCGCGCCTTCGCGCATCACGACGTCGTGATTCCAGGCGAACAGCGGGCGCGCGATCGGCTCCAGCCAGTTCATCCAGCGCTCGCGCGTGCGGATGTGCCAGTCGTAGCGCACGACGGTGCGCGCACCGTCGCCGGCGAACGACCAGCGGCCGTCGCCTTCGATCGCGCCGCTCGCGCGGCCTTCGAGCACATGCGGCCGCTCGACGCGCAGCACGCGCATGTCGAAGGTCAGCCGGTACGGCAACGCGCCTTTCCACGTGTATCGCTGCAGCGCGCCGACGCCGCGCGCATCGCCGCGCTCGATCTCGGCGGTCTGCACGGCACTCTTCCACCAGTCGGGCCAGCGATCGACCTGGTAGATCGCGTCCCAGACAGCCGCGAGGGGCGCGTCCACGCGCCACGTCGTCGAAAACCGGTATTCCGCCATGCTGCCTCCGGCGCGAATCAGAATCGGGATCAAGCGCGCGATCAGGGCGCGAAAAAGCGGGCGGGAAACGCGACGTCGATCTCGACGTCGTCGAGCGTCACCGTTTCGAGCGGCGCGCCGTCGTCATCCGCGAAGCTGACGACCTTCAGCGGAAAGCCGTCCTCGGCGTCCAGCCACAACAGATAGCGATGCACGCCGTCAACCACGTGTGCGGGCGCGCCCGTCACCGATACGCGCAGCGTGGTACGGCCGCCGATGGTTTCCTTGCCTTCCGTCACGGTCGCACCGCCCTGCTGCAGCGCGTGTACGTTGCGCAGCAGCACGCCGACATCCGACCGGTCGACGCGATGGCCGCTGCGGTCGCGCAGGAGCGGATTGGACGGCGACAGCGTCAGCGCGGGCAGCGCATGCTCGCCGAACGGGCGCAGCCGTACCTTGCCCGCGTCGGGGTCGTACGCGAGCACCGCGCCGTGATGCGGCGACACGAAGTCCATCCGGACGAAACCGGGTTTCCGGTAGGCATAGTGGAATTCGGCGTGCTCGCCGCTTCGCGCGGACGAGCGGATCGTCGCGCGGTACGAATGGACCTGGTCGAAATGCGACTGCGCGATGGTAACGGGATCGGCTGTCATGCTCGCTCCTATCAGGCTCGCGGCCAGCAATGCGGCGATCACGGCGCCGCCTCGACGTCGAGCACGCCTTCCATTCCGCGCTCGCGATGGCTGCGCAGGAACAGCAGCCGATGCGTGCAATAGTAGGCGAAGCGGCCGGGCGCCGTCGGCGTGAAGCGCAACGTGCGCGGCGTCGTGCCCAGTTCGGTGTGCACCGCGATCCCGGCCTGCGGCGCGTCGATCTCGAAACTGTGCGGCACGACGCCCGGTTCGGCCGATACCGTGAGTTCGACCGGCACGTGCGCGCGGACGATCACGTGGTTCGGGCGAAAGAAATAGCTGCCGCCGACGATCGCCACCCGCTGCACGCCGTCGGCATCGACCGGCACGCGCACCGGCGCATCGCCGTCCGCCCGCGCGAGCCCGGCGCCCGCCACGAGCGCCACCGCCGCCATCACCGCCTTCGTGTTCATGTTGGCTCCCTGCCGATGTCGCGCGCGTCACCCCTTCCACGCGTCGGTCGGTCCGCCGAGCGCGCCGCATGCTTCGATCGCGAGCTCGCGCAGCCGTCGTTCGTCGGCGCGTCCGGAGAGTGCATAACCCATGCCGCGATCGGACCAGAAATACGTGTCGCGGCCGCCGGCCGACATCGACTGCGGCGCGAAGCGCCGCGCATCGTAGGCCGTCATGTAGAGCGTCACGCGCTTGCCGTCCGCACGCTGGTACATCAGTTGCGCGGCCGGCCCCGCGTCGCCCGGCAGCAGCCGGCCGCCCAGCAATGCATATCCGTATTCGTCGAGCGACGGCGCGCGCACGGACCGCCCGAGACGCGCGGACAGCCACGCGGCAAGGCGCGCCGGATCGCGTGCGTCGACCTCGACCGGATGCTCCCGATCGGCCGCGTACACGGCGTACGCGACGTCCGCGCGCGCGGCGAAGGCCGGCTCGGCACCGAACGTCGTCCAGCCCGCGTGCAGCGCGACGCCGATCACCAGCCCGGCCGCCAGTCCCGCGAATGCATGCGCGACGCCGCGCCAGCGCGGTGCGCGCCGCTGCACAAACAGCGCGGGTGCGGCGGCAGGCAGCGGGAACAGCGCGTGCAACGCGTCGCGCTGCGCGCCGTAATGCGCAAACCGGTCGGCTTCGCGCTGATCGGATTGCAGCCGTTCGAGCACCTCGCGGCGCTCCTGTCCGGACAGTTCGCCGTCGAGCAGCGCCGACAGCAATTGCGCCGATGCATCGGCCCCGCCGTCCCGATCATTCGAAGGTTTGCGCGGATCGTCGTCCATCATGTCTTCCCGATCACCCGTAACGCGGCCGCGCCGCGCGCCGGCGACTCGCCGGACAGCAGCGCACGCATCTGTTCACGCGCCCGCGACAACCGCGACATCACCGTCCCCACCGGCACGCCAAGCACCTGTGCGGCTTCGCGGTAACTCAATTCCTCGAGCGCGACCAGGAGCAGCACCTCGCGCTGCTCGACGGGCAGCCGATACAGCGCGCGCTGCACGTCGCGCAGCAGCAGGCCGCCGATCTCGTCGGTCGGCGCGGCCATCGTCTGCCATGGCGCGGTCGCATCGTCGACCGCGATCTCGTGCCGCGCGCGCAACTGGTCGATGAAGCGGTGGCGCAGCAGCGTCAGCAGCCACGCACGCAGGTTTCCGCCGTCGCGCGGCGGCCGGTTCAGCGCGCGCTCGAGCGTGTCCTGCACGAGATCGTCCGCCCAGGCCCGCTCGCCCGTCAGCGCGCGCGCATATCGCGTGAGATGCGGCAGCCACACCAGCAGGTCCGATTCGTAGCTCATCCGGATGCCTCGCGCATCGCCGCGCCGTCAGTCCGTCATTCGGTCCGTCGGTTTCTCAGGGGCGCGCGACGTGCCACATGCCGCCGATCCCGTCGCCGCCGGCATCGCCGGCCTTGCGGTCCATCTTCCAGCGATACAGCGGACGGCCGTGGTAAGCCCATTGCTTCCGACCGTCGTCGCGCGTGACGAGGCTCAGTGCACCCGTCGCCTTGTCGTATCCGTCGGCGAGCGCCGGCGGCCAGTTGGCCGCACAGGTGCCGGTGCAGGTGCTCTTGCCCGGCGCGTCGTGATCGAACACGTACAGCGTCATGTGATCTTCGTCGACCAGTTTCCCGTCACCGGCCTGCGGCGGCTCGGCGGCCGCGGGCCGCGCGATCGCGGCCGTCAGCGCGATGGCGAACAGCATCGTCTTCATTCCCGTTCTCCTTGACATGGCATCGCGGCACGGTGGCGCCGGACGGGACGTCGACTTCGTCATGACCATTATCCCGCTGTCCGGCCGCGCCGAGACTCGGTATGTAAACGGACGAAACCGGCCGGTTATTCCATGCCACCCCACAAAGCGACGCCATTCCTCACGGGAAACACATCGGGAACCCAAAGAAAACGCGGCATGACATTGCTGTCATGCCGCGATGTACGACCCGTTGCGCGCGGCGGGCGATGCGCCGCCGCCGCGCGTTCCGGCCGGTTACTTCGGCAATGCGCCAGTCACCGCCTGCAGCAGCGTCGACACCGGCGCGAGCGGGTTGTTCGCGGAGCCGTTGCCCGAGTGCGGCGTGACCGACAGGCTCGGCGTGGAACCCAGCGCCGCGCCCAGCGTCGTGCCGACAGCATTGACGACCGTTGCCGTCGCGTTGCCGGTCGTCGACACCAGCGAACCGGTCGCGCCCGCCGTGCTGCCGGCCGCGCTCGCGCCGGAGCCGAGCAGGCTGCCGCCCGCCGCAGCCGTCGAACCCGCCGCGCCCGACAGCGCGCCGGCCGCCTGTCCGAGGGCTGCCGGACCGTTCGCGAGGGCGCCCGTCACCGAACCGAGTGCACCGGTCAGTGCGCCGGCCGGGTTGCTGCCGCCGGTCAGACCGCTGACGAGGTTCGTGATCGGCGCGATCGGGCTGCCGCCTGCGCCCGACAGCGTGCCGACGACCTGGTTCACGACACCCTGCACCGGGGCCAGCGGGTTCGTGCCGCCGAGGTTGCCGAGCGCGCCCGTCACCGAGCTCACGGCCCCCGTCAGTGCGCCGGCCGGATTGCTGCCGCCGAGCGTGCCGACCACCTGGTTCACGACGCCTTGCACCGGCGCCAGCGGGTTCGTACCGCCGAGGTTGCCGAGTGCGCCCGTCACCGAATTGACCGCGTTGCTCAGTGCGGCTGCCGGGTTGCCGCTGCCGAGCGTGCCGACGACCTGGTTCACGACGCCCTGGACCGGGGCCAGCGGGTTCGTGCTACCGAGGTTGCCGAGCGCGCTCGTGACCGAACCGAGTGCGCCGGTCAGCGCGCCGGCCGCGTTGCCACCCGTCGGCAGTGCGTTCTGCAGGCCGCTGACGAGGTTCGTGATCGGCGCGATCGGGCTGCCGCCGCCGGCGCCCGACAACGTGCCGACGACCTGGTTCACGACGCCCTGCACCGGCGCCAGCGGGTTCGTGCCGCCGAGGTTGCCGAGCGCGCCCGTCATCGAGTTCACGGCGTCCGTCAGTGCACTGGCCGGGTTGCCGTTGCCAAGCGTGCCGGCGAGTTGCGTGACGGCGCCTTGCACCGGTGCCAACGGGCTCGACGCGCCGCCGATGTTGCCGAGCGTCCCCGTGATCGTATTGACCGCGTTGCCCAGCGCACCGGCCGGATTGCCGCTGCCCACCGTGCCCGTGACCTGGTCGACAATGTTCTGGATTGGTGTCAGCGGGTTCGTGCCGCCGACGTTCCCCAGTGCACCCGTGACCGTGCCCAGCGCACCGGTCAACGCACCTGCCGGATTGCCGCCGCCGAGCGCCCCCGTCACTTGATTGACGACACCTTGAACCGGCGCCAGCGGATTCGCACCGCCGCCCACGTTACCCAGTGCACCCGTGACCGTACCAACCGCATTGCTCAACGTCCCCGTCGCCGTGCCCAGCGCGCCGGTCAATGCGCCGGCCGGATTGCCGCCGGCGCCGCCGAGCGCGCCTTGCAGCGCGTTCACCGCGCCAGACAACGCCTGCGCCGGATCGCCCAGCGACGTCTGAATCGCGCCCGACCCGCCCGCCGCCACGGTGATCGAACCCAGCGGCGACGTGCCGGTCGCGGCCAGCCCGATCGAGACGCTGTTCGTCGGCGGATTCACGATTACCTGCGGAAGCGGCAGCGCATCGAGCGTCCCCGCGATAGCCGAACCGGAAGCCAGTACCCCGAACACCGTCGCGACCGACAGCGCCACACCCGTCAATTCAATCTTTTGTCCCATCTTTACCCCATCTCGGTTGGCACTACGTTGATAAAGCATGGGGACGGATTGCACGAAGTGTGCCACCCGGATAAAACGGATTGATTCGTTGGCCTATTGCGGGCCAATAACGGTTTTATATGGATTTCCGGGCAAATAAATGGGTCGCACGGCCACAATAATCTGACGAATTAGACGTCCGGCGCGCGGATGTAACGTAACGTTTGCGAGGCCAGAAGTAACGTGTTCCGGTACATTCCGTGCCACATCCGGACGTCCGTTGTGAAAGTGCCGCCGGATTGCCCTGGCAGATCGCCTGCTCCGCATTTCATTTTCATGAAAATGCATTAATAAATCACTTGTTTACCGTTTTTCTTATTTCGTGATTTCTTTCCGATCAATTACGCAGATCATTTCCATTTGCGCGACTGCGGATAATACGGATAACCAAATGAAAAAATGTGACGGCCGCACTGCGGCGGCCGTCGTATCGAAACGCGCTCAGCCGAAGCGCGCGGGTCGGTACGGATGGGGATCGATGTAGGTCGGCTCGCCCGTCATCATCTCGGCGAGCAGACGCCCGGTCGCGGGGCCGAGCGTCAGCCCGTGGTGGCAATGGCCGAACGCGAACCAAAGATGACGATGGCGCGGCGCAGGCCCGATCACCGGCCGCATGTCGGGCGTGCACGGCCGCATCCCGAGCCATGGTGCCGGATCGAGCCGCTCGCCGATGCCGAACGCGTCGCGCGCCAGCGGCTCGGCGCGCGCGAGCTGCACGCCGGTCGGCGGCGCGCCGCGCAACGCGATCTCGACGCCGGTCGTGAGCCGCAGGCGGCCGCCCTCCATCGGAGCGACGACGAACCCCTCCTCGGTATCGCACACGGGCACGTTCAGCGGCGCGCGGGTCGGCCGGTAATGCATGTGATAGCCGCGCTTGGCGCGCAGCGGAATCCGGTAGCCGAGCGGCGCGAACACGTGATCGGACCACGGCCCGAGCGCGACCACGGCCGAGCGGGCCGCGATCGGCCCATGCTCGGTATTGACCCGCCAGCCGTCGTCCACCTGCGCGAGCGTCGCCGCGTCGCCGCGCACGAACGTGCCGCCGTCACGCTCGAACAGCCGCGCGTACGCCTTCGTCAGGCCCCCGGGGCTCGACACGGTCTTCGGGTCCCGCCAGTGGAATGCGCCGCAGAATGCGTCGCCGATGCCGGGCTCGCGTTCGCGCAACGCGCGCGCGTCGAGGACGCTCATCCGCAACCCGTGCGCGTCGGCCACCCGCTGCTGCGCGCGCGTTTCCGCGTCGAACAGCGCCGGTGAACGGAACGCCTCGATCCACCCGCCGTCATGCACAAGCGGTTGCGCGTCGGTGCGCGCGAGCAGCGCGTCGTGCTCGACGACGCTCGCCGCGACGAGCGGCAGCATGTCGCGCGCGGCGGCCGCGAGCCGCTGCGGCGACGATTCGCGCCAGAAGCGCGCGAGCCAGCCCGCATACGCGGGCAATGCCTTGTAGTCCCAGTAGAGATCGACCGAGCGGTTGCGTGCGTAGCGCAGCAGCGTGCCGAGCCGGCGCGGGAACGCGTACGGCACGACCGACGAGCGCTCGATCAGCCCGGCATTGCCGTGGCTCGTTTCCTCGCCGGGCGCGCGCCGGTCGACGAGCGCGACGCGCAGCCCGCGATCCTGCAGATGCAGCGCCGACGACACGCCGACGATGCCGGCCCCCAGAACGATGACGTCGAAATCCATGCTTCCCCGTACTGCGTCGAGATTCGGTGCGACGCGCGCCGGCACCGCGGCCGGCGGGCGGCCAGGCTTACTTCGCGACGATGTCGCGCTTGAAGTACTTCTGCGACAGCGCACTCAGCGTGCCGTCCTTCTTCAGCGCGTCGAGCGCGCCGACGATCTTCGCCTGCAGCGCCTTGTCGCCCTTGCGCATCCCGAAGCCGGTGCCTTCGCCGAGCGTCGCGGGATCCTTCAGCGCGTCGCCGACGATCTGGTAGTCGCGGCCGGCCGGCTTGTCGAGGAAACCGTCCTGCGCGGTCTGCGCTTCCTGCACGGCCGCGTCGAGACGTCCGGCGACGAGATCGGCATAGATCTGGTCCTGGTCCTGATACGACACGACTGCCACGCCCGCATTCGCCCAGTGCGCCTTGAGGAAATCCTCCTGCGACGAGCCCTGCAGCACGCCGACGTGCTTGCCGCGCAGGCTCGCGGCATCGGGCCGCAGCGGCGAGCCGCGGTGCGCGACCATCACGATCGGCACCACGTAGATCGCCGGCGTGAAGTCGATGCTCTGCTTGCGCTTCGCGGTGATGTTCATCGCCGAATTGATCGCGTCGAACTTGCGCGCCTGCAGCGCCGGGATCAGCCCGTCGAACGCATTCTCGACCCACACGCACTTCATGTTCAGCTTCGCGCACACCGCGTTGCCGATGTCGACGTCGAAACCCTGCAGCTGGCCGGCCGGCGTCTTGCTCTCGAACGGCGGATACGCTGCTTCGATCCCGAAGCGCAGCGTGGTCTGTTCCGCGTGGGCCGAGACGGCCGCGCACGCAAGCGCCGCGACGGCGCAGAGGGAAAGCTTCCAGTTCATGACGGATGTCCTTCGATTCCGGATTGAGGCGATGAAGACCGGTCATCGTGCGACGGCACGCCGGTCCGCACGCAAAATATAGACTCTTAGTCTACTATAGACTATAGGGGATACGATAATCGCAAGCGCGATGCAGTGATCGAATCGCCTCCGCCCATGCGCAACACCATTGATTTATCGACATTTTTACCGTTCCGCATAGCGCGCCTCGGTCTTGAAAAGAAAAACTCGCCAGAATTCTATTGTCTATATTAGACTTTTAGTCCACCACGAACACCGCCGGACACGCTATTTCGAGACTGTCCTGTCCGGCCCCGACCGGAGAAGTCCCATGACGCAACCCGCCCCGACCCTGCCGCTGGTCGTCGACGAAGCCGCGGTGCGCGCGGCGCTGCCGTCGCTCGACGTGCTCGGCACGCTGCGCCGCATGTTCGCGTCGCTCGCGTCGGCCCGCGCGGTGCAGCCGCCGCAGACCCTCACGCTGTTCCCCGAGCAGGCCGGCGATTTCATCACGTATCTCGGCGCGCTCGCCGACGAGCAGGTGTTCGGCGCGAAGCTGTCTCCGTACGTCGTGACGGGCGGCAAACCCGACGGGAAACCGATCGTCACCGCATGGACGGCGCTGATGTCGATGCGCACCGGCCAGCCGCTGATGTGGTGCGACGCGGGGCTGCTGACGGTCGAGCGCACGGCCGGCACGACAGCGCTCGCGGTCGACTGCCTCGCACCGCGCGACGCGCGCCGGCTCGCCGTGATCGGCACGGGCGCGGTCGGCCTCGCGCATCTGCGCCACACCGCGGCGTTGCGCGACTGGGCATCGATCAGCGTTCATTCGCCCGCGCTCGCCGGCGACCCGACGCTACAGGCGACGCTTGCGCGGATCGATCCGCGGGCCCGTGCAGCCGCCAGCGTCGAGGCGTGCGTGCGCGACGCGGACGTCGTGATGCTGTGCACGTCGTCGGGCACGCCGGTGCTCGCGGACGGCATGCTCACGCGCCCCGCGCTCGTCACGTCGATCAGCACCAACGTCGCGCGCGCGCACGAGATCCCGCCCGCGTGGTTGCCCGACATGGACGTGTACTGCGACTACCGGCACACGACGCCCGCGAGCGCGGGCGAGATGCAGATCGCGGCGGCCGGGCACGGCTGGACGCCCGAGCGGATCGTCGGCGACCTGCCCGCGCTCGTCGCCGGCACGTGCGCGGCGCCGTCGCGCACGCGTCATGCGTTCTTCCGCTCGATCGGCCTCGGGCTCGAGGACATCGCGATCGCGCACGCGCTGTACACGCATCTGACGCGCGCATGAGCAGCACGCGCGCGCGGGGCCGATACAATGGCGCAACCGCCGCGGCGGCAGCGCGCGGGCGCACGGACCAGCCGGTCGACGGCACGCCGGCGCGCCGTGCCGACGCACCGCCCGGCCCCCGCTCACCCGAGATGGCGATTCCGATGCGCAAGAAGCAATCCCCCGTCAAAGACCTGCTGCTCACCCGCTATGCACCGATCGCCGACGGCATCGCGGCGCTGTTCTTCCCGTATGCGGAAGTCGTGATCCACGACCTGCACGACCAGACCGTGCTGTATCTCGCGAACAACCTGTCGAAGCGCGAGGTCGGCGACGACTCCGCGCTCGAGGAAATCGATCATTCGGCGCGCGAGCGTGTGATCGGTCCGTACGAAAAGCTGAACTGGGACGGCCGGCGGATGCGTTGCGTGAGCAACGTGCTGTTCGACGACGAAGGCCGCCCGGCCGGGATGATGTGCATCAACTTCAACATCGCGGTGTTCGACGACGTCCGCGCGACGCTCGACGTCTTCATCAAGGGCGCGGGCATCGTCGCGCAACCGGACGAGCTGTTCCGCGACGACTGGCAGGAGCGTATCAACACGTTCCTGCATGGCTGGCTGCGCGAGCGGCAGGTCGGCTTGAACGGGCTCACGCGCGAGCACCGGCGCGAACTCGTCGAAGCGCTGTACGCGGAAGGCGCGTTCCGTGGCAAGAGCGCCGCGAACTACGTCGCGAACGTGCTCGGGATGGGGCGCGCGACCGTCTACAAGCACCTGAAGCATCTGAAGGAAACGCAGGGCGACGCGTAAGCGGCGCGTGCGGCGAGCGGCGGCGCCGGGCATGCCGTCATCGCCATCGACAATCGCTACCGGTACACACCATGCGTGTCTACGCTTCGTGAAGCGTCCGGGCCGGCCCGTTCCACCCGGGCGAGACGCCGACGAAGCACCGAAGCACCGAAGCACCGAAGCACCGAAGCACCGAAGCACCGAAGCACAAAATGATATAGTCCCGGTTACATTTATTTGCCGTCCCGGACCGCCCATGACGACCACCCCTGCCCCGACTGCCCGCCCGACCCTGACCGTCGAAATCTGGTCCGACCTGATCTGCCCATGGTGCTGGATCGGCAAGCGCCGCTTCGACGAGGCGCTCGCCGCGTTTGCGCACGCCGAGCACGTCGACGTCGCGCTGCGCGCGTACCGGCTGATGCCGGGCCAGCCGGTCGAACCGGTCGAGGCGATGCTCGCCGGCAAGTACCGGATGTCGCCCGCGCAGGTCGACCAGATGCTGCGCCAGGTGACCGATGCGGCCGCGAGTGTCGGGCTCCGCTACGACCTGCCCGGCACGTTCGTCGGCGACACGCTCGACGGTCACCGGCTCGTGAAGCTCGCGGAAACGACCGGCCGTGCGCATGCGCTGACCGAGCGGCTGTACCGCGCGTATTTCTGCGAGCACGGCTCGCTGTTCGACCACGCGGCGCTGATCGACTTCGCGGTCGAAGCGGGGCTCGAGCGCTCGGCCGTCGAAGCCGTGCTGCGCAGCGACGCATACCGTGACGAAGTCGAGGCCGACATCGCGCACGCGGCGCAGATCGGCGGACGCGGCGTGCCGCTGTTCGTGTTCGGCGGCCGTTATGCGGTATCGGGCGCGCAGCCGACCGAGGTGTTCGCGCAGGCACTCGAGCAGGCGTGGCACGATAGCGCCATCGTCGAATTCGCCGGCGACGCCGCCGCATGCGGCCCCGACGGCTGCGAACTGCCGCCGCGCGGATAACCTCCCGGCGCCGCGCGACGCGCGCCGCCGCTACGCGTCGCTCCTGCCATAAACCGGCAGGAAGCGCGCGCGAATGACGTCTACAATGCAGCCTTTCAAATAACTATCAGAGAGAAGGCGGCCAGCCCATGACCCACGGGATCCACGGCGAGAAGCGCTGGTATGCGCTGATCGTCCTCTGCCTCGGCGTGCTGATGATCGTGCTCGACAGCACGATCGTCAACGTTGCGCTGCCGTCGATCAGCACCGACCTCCATTTCACCGAGACGGCCCTCGTGTGGGTCGTCAACGCATACCTGTTGACGTTCGGCGGCTGCCTGCTGCTCGGCGGCCGGCTCGGCGACCTGTACGGCCAGCGGCGCATGTTCCTCGCCGGCCTCGTCGTGTTCACGCTCGCATCGCTCGCCTGCGGCCTCGCGCAGTCGCAGACGATGCTGATCGCCGCGCGCGCCGTGCAGGGCTTCGGCGGCGCGATCGTGTCGGCCGTGTCGCTGTCGCTGATCATGAACCTCTTCACCGAACCGGGCGAACGGGCGCGCGCGATGGGCGTCTACGGCTTCGTCTGCGCGGGCGGCGGCAGCATCGGCGTGCTGCTCGGCGGGCTCTTGACGAGCACGCTGTCGTGGCACTGGATCTTCCTCGTCAACCTGCCGATCGGCTTCGCGGTCTACGCGATGTGCGTCGCGCTGCTGCCGCGCATGCGCGCGCCGGCCGGCGCCGCGCGGCTCGACATCGCGGGCGCGATCACCGTGACCGCGTCGCTGATGCTCGCGGTCTACGGGATCGTCGGCGGCAACGAGGCCGGCTGGCTGTCGACGCAGACCGTCGTGCTGATCGGCGCGGCCGTCGTGCTGCTCGCGCTGTTCATCGCGATCGAGGCGCGCGTCGCGCATCCGCTGATGCCGCTCACGCTGTTCGCCGCGCGCAACGTCGCGCTCGCGAACGTGATCGGCGTGCTGTGGGCGGCGGCCATGTTCGCGTGGTTTTTCCTGTCCGCGCTCTACATGCAGCGCGCGCTCGGCTACGGGCCGCTGCAGGTCGGGCTCGCGTTCCTGCCGGCGAACCTGATCATGGCCGCGTTCTCGCTCGGGCTGTCGGCGCGGATCGTGATGCGCTTCGGAATCCGCGGCCCGATCGCGGCCGGCCTGCTCGTCGCGGCCTGCGGCCTCGCGCTGTTCTCGCGCGCGCCGGCGGACGGCAGCTTCGTCTGGCACGTGCTGCCGGGCATGACGCTGCTCGGCATCGGCGCCGGCGTCGCGTTCAATCCGGTGCTGCTCGCCGCGATGAGCGACGTCGACCCGGCCGATTCGGGGCTCGCGTCAGGCATCGTCAACACCGCATTCATGATGGGCGGCGCACTCGGCCTCGCCGTGCTCGCGAGCCTTGCGGCCGCCCGCACCGATGCGCTCGCGGCCGCGCACGCCGCGCCGCTCGACGCGCTGAACGGCGGCTACCACGCGGCCTTCGCGGTCGGTGCGGCGTTCGCCGCCGCCGCCGCGCTGATCGGCCTTGCGCTGCGCATCCGGCCGCAGAACGGCGTCGAAGGCGTCGGCCCCGCGATGCACTGACCGTCGGCAGGCGGCGCCGGTCGCCGGCATCGCACCGGGGCGCGCACTGTCGCGCCCTTTTTTGCGCACGCCGGGGCGCGGCACGCATTCCCGATTCATCATACCTTTCGGGCCGATCGCGTAATCGGCCCCGCCGTCGATCGAACGCCCGTTTCACGCCCCGCCCGCCGCCCGCCGCACGGGCCTTCGCAGCCGATTTTTAACGCAGTCGTACATCCACCCGCCACATTTGCGACAATGGCGGACTTTGACGCGCGCGCAGCGGCCGCGCGCCGCCGCCGAACGCCGCATAACCGCCTGCTTCCGATGTCGCTTCCCCATATCGATCTGCTGTACTCCCTGTCCGGCCTGTTCGTCGGCATCCTCGTCGGCCTGACGGGCGTCGGCGGCGGTTCGCTGATGACACCGATCCTCGTGCTGCTGTTCGGCGTCCACCCCGCGACAGCGGTCGGCACCGACTTGCTGTACGCGGCCGCGACCAAGGCGACCGGCACGCTCGTCCACGGCCTGAAGGGGTCGATCGACTGGCGTATCACGGGCCGGCTCGCGGCCGGCAGCGTCCCGGCCGCGGCGCTCACGCTGTGGTGGCTGCACACGCACGGGATGAACACGCCGGGCACCGCGCGCATGATCCAGCTCGTGCTCGGCATCGCGCTGCTGCTCACGTCGCTTGCGCTGATCTTCCGTCCGCAATTGACCGCGTTCGCCGCGCGCAACCCGCTCGCGCCGAGCCCTGCGCGCACGCTGTGGTCGACCGTGCTGACGGGCGCCGTGCTCGGCGTGCTCGTGTCGATGACGTCGGTCGGCGCCGGCGCGATCGGCGTCACCGTGCTGCTGCTGCTGTACCCGACGCTCGCGACCACGCGCATCGTCGGCTCCGACATCGCGCACGCGGTGCCGCTCACGCTCGTCGCGGGCATGGGCCACTGGCTGCTCGGCTCGGTCGACTGGTCGATGCTGCTGTCGCTGCTGCTCGGCTCGCTGCCCGGCATCGTTATCGGCAGCCTGCTGTCGGCGCGCGCGCCCGAGCGGCTGCTACGCAACCTGCTCGCCGCGACGCTCGTCGCGGTCGGCGTGCGGCTCGTGCTCGCGTAGGCGCCGCCGCCGGGCGCCTCCTTCAGCCGCCGGCATCGCCATGCGCTGAAAAAAACAGCCCGACCGGCCTGCGCCGATCGGGCTGTCGTCCATCCGGGGTCTCGCGAACCCGCACCGCCCGGCGCAAGGCCGGACCGTGCGGGCCGCAACGCGATGCTTACTGCCCCTGCTGCTTCAACTGTTGCTGCTTGAGCTGCTGCGTGCGCGCCTGCAGCTTCAGCACGCGCTGCAGTGCGGTGCGGTTCGCGAGGATGCCGTCGTAGAAGTTGGCGAGATCGCCCTTCAGCGCGGTCCGCGACGCGTCGTTCAGGTAGATCATGTGGCCCGACGGGTAGTTCTTGATCGTCAGGTTCTGCGCCTTGAGCGTCGGATCGAGCGCCATCTGCGCGAGCGTCAGCTCGGTCTGGTGGAACGGCGTGACCGCATCGAAATAACCGTTCGCCGACAGCACCTTCAGGTCCGGGTTCACGCTCATCGTCGCCGCCAGGTCGCCGGCCGTGTACAGCGTATTGCCGCCGCCCTTGTTCGCGCCGGTCGGGTCCGTGTGGCTGAAGTCCCAGTTGTTGAACACCTGGTCGTTCAGGTCCACGAACGACGACGTCGACGTGTACTTGAGGTCGGTGTTGATGTAGCTGTTCCACAGCACCGTGTACGCGCCGCCGACGTTCGTGATCGACGGATCGTTGCTGCCCGAGTTCGGCAGGATGTACGGCGCGATGCCCTTGCCCGTGAAGTTCGCGCGACCGTCGTACTGGCCGATCTGCGTGCCCGGCACGAGCGTCAGGAAGAACGTGTACGGCGGGTTGTCGTCCGACGACGGCACGTTGCCGAGCGCGGCCGGGTTGCCGAACGTCTGGATCAGCGACGTCGGATCCGTGCCGATGTACGAGCCCATCTGCTGCGCGGTCTGCAGGTTCAGGTTAAGCCGCACGTTCACGAAGCCGCCGTCCTGCGGATTCGGCTTCTGCGCGAGCGGCGCGAGCGTGTTGTCCGCATAGTTGCGGGCCTGCACCATGTACGCGTCGAGATCGGTCGGCGTCGGATTGAGCGTCGTCTTCTTCCAGTAGAACGCGTCGGCCGCGAGCGTCGGGAAGGTGCCCGGCGCGGACAGCGCGTTCGCGTAGTCGAGAATCGACGATTGCAGCGTGATCCCGTTCAGGTCGATGCCGTCCTCGTGCAGCACCCACGATACGACCGCGCTGCGCGCCGTGCCGTACGACTCGCCATACAGGAACTTCGGCGAGTTCCAGCGCGAGTACTTGGTCAGGTAGCGCTGGATGAAGCGATCGATCGAGTGCGCGTCCTGGTCAGTGCCCCAGAAGTCCTTGTTCTTCGCCGGGGCGATCGCCGCCGAGTAGCCGGTGCCGACCGGGTTGATGAACACGAGGTCGGTGCGGTCGAGCAGGCTGTCCGGGTTGTCGAGCAGCTTGTACGGGGCCGGCGGCGTGAAGTTCGGGAACGACGACTGCAGGCGCTTCGGCCCATACGAGCCAAGCAGCAGGTAGACCGACGACGAGCCGGGGCCGCCGTTGTAGAAGAACGTGACCGGGCGCGGCTTCGACGGGTCCAGGTTGTCCTGCGTGTACGCGACGTAGAACATCTTCGCGTTCGGCGCCGACGTGACCGGATCGATCGTGGTCAGGTGGCCCGTGGTGGCCGTGTACTGAACGGTCTTGCCGCCGATTGTGACCTGGCGGTGCACGACCGCGGCCCCTTCAGTCGAATCCGTGACCGCGTCGTTCGGCCCGGTGCCGTATACGTCGTTGTCGACGTACGGCTGGTCGGCCGGGACGGCGGCCGTTGCATTGGCGGTGGCCGCGGTGCTGCCGTTCGACGTCGTCGCGGCCGCCGCGGTGGCGGCGGTCGGGCCGGACCCGTCGTCGCCGCCGCACCCCGTGACGAGCAGCGCCGCAACAGCGGCTGCGGCGAGCGGCACGCTCAGTGTCGTTCCAAATAGCGCGAAACCGTCTTTCAAGGACTTCAGTGTCGTCATTATTGCCTCTCGAACAGAACGATAAATACCGCCGGTCGCAAAGGATCATTTGCGCCGGCGCTCCGCACCGGGAGCGCATTCGTTTTGCGATGCACTCCGAGTTTTTTACCGGATCGGCGAATACCGACCGGCACGATTTACCCCACCCATATTCCTCGACCGCACAATGGAATCAATTCCATTGCAAACGACGATTCAATAATGCTCGGCAATGCGAATTCCGCCCTGTCATCCGCATGCGCCAGAAACAGCAAGCAAAAGCATTCCCCGTGAAGCCCGCCAGAAAAGGCGCCTTCGCTTCCAAGAGACGAACGCCCCCCTCGGCGAAATTCCGATCAATCGCAAAACGGCGACCAATCGCAGCTCGAGCCGATTTAATAAAATCGAAAGGATCGATTAACTATACGGAAAGGAATATTGTCTTTGCGGTAATTTATTAAATTAAGTGAAAATATCGGCGCATAATAGATTCCGGGTTTTACGTCGTAAAGTAATAATTTGTTACAGCGCGTGCCATTCCGATAAAGGCCAGTGCGGGACCGATTCCAGGTGCCGAAAAGAAAAAAGCCGGACGACTGTCCGGCTTCCGTATCGCGGCGCGGCGGCGCCGTCAGAGCGGCACGTCGATCGCGCCAGCGCCGGTCGTGATCGTGTTCGCGCCGGGGGACGCCGAGATCGGCGGCAGGTTCGCGCTCGTCAACGCCGGCGCGGCGCCCGGCGTGCCGCCGCGCGGCACCGTGCGGATCACCTGCGACGGCGGCAGCGCGGCACCGCTCTTCAGGTGCCGCCACATCAGGTTCAGCGCCTGCAGGTTGTAGTAGTGGACCGGCACGAAGCGCGTGTCGAAGCCCGCGACGGGCAGGAACGCATCGAAGTGCTGTCCGTTCGTCACCTCGTAGAACACGAGCTGGCTGCGGCCGCCTTCGCTGATGCCGTTCTGCGCGACGTATGCACGCGACGCGTGATTCACGGGCACGAGCGCGTCGCTGCGGCCCTGCACGATGATCGCGGGCTTGCCCTGCAGGTTCGCGTTCACGCGCACTGCGTCGACGTTCGCCGGCATGTCGAGCATCCCGTTGGTCCACAGCTGCCGCAGGCACAGCGCGCCCGCGAAACTCGCGTCGGGCGTCGCGAGCCGGTGGTCGACACCCGCGCCGGTGTTGAACACGAGACTGACGCCGGCGGTCGGCGGTACGCCGTTGCCGAGACCGAACACGGCCGGCATCGGCGACGTAGCGGGCGGCGCGACCGCGCCCGTCGCCGCGCTGGTGGTCGCGAAGCTGAAATTGCACAGATTGTCGGTCGCGCGCGAGCGCGTGTACGCGTTCGCATAGGTGACCGCGATCGCCGGAATCGCCTGCGAATCCCACATCGGCGCCTGCAGCAGGTCGGAATCGGCGAGATAGCCGGCCGCATGCAGTTGCGCGAGCGCGTCGGCGGCCTGGCTTTGCGTATCGGCGCCCGACACGAGCCCCGCCGCGGCGAGCGTCGCGCAGCGCTGCGTGCGGATCGACTGCGTGGTGGCGGCCGGCAGCGCGCTCAGGTACGGCGCGCCCGCGAGCGACGCTGATGCGGCCGCGCACGGCTCCAGCAGGTTCGCGAGCGTCGCGTAGTCGGCCAGCGGCCGGCCGAACGACGGCACCGGCTGGCCGCCCTCGCGCACGACCGCGTTCGGCGCCATCCGCACGTTGACCTGCGGCTCGCCGACCACGACCGCGGTGATCCAGCGACGCGTGTCCTGCTCGGCCGCCGCGAGCGCCGCGCCGCCGCCGTTGCTGACGGACGCGGCGATCGTCGTGATGTCGCCCGGGCGGTAGCGCACGCCGTGATGCGAGCTGTCGAGCAGCGGCCCGAACTGCTCGTTGAGCGCCCAGTACGCGAATTCGACCGACTGCAGCGTCACATGCCCCCAGTCCTGCTCGGGATTCTGCTGCGAATGCGCGTGCTTGAACGCGTAGCGGTTCGGGAAGCGGCTGTTGAAGGCGGCCAGGTCGCCGCTCGTCACGTTGGCGGTAAAGAGACTGGCGTTGCCGGCGAGCACGGCGTCGGCGAGCGTGCCGTCGATCAGCGTGATCGTGTCGGAGCCGAGTTCGTGCGCGCCGTTGCCGCCGCCCTTGTCGTTGTATGCGACCGCGCAGCCGCGCTTGAGGCCCCACTCGCCGGCCGCCGAAATCGCGCCGTACACGCCGCGCGAACCGGACGACGTCGCCGTGACGATGCACGGCTGCGCGGGATCGAAACCCGCGGGCACCTGCACGAGCAGCGTCACGTTCTTGCGGCCGCTGCCGTCGTCGGAATACGCGAGATATTCGGTGCCGGGGATCTTGCCTTCGCCGAGCGTGTCGTTGCCGTCGAGATCGACGTTCGGCCCCCAGAAACGGCCGTAGCCGCCATTGGCGCTCATGTCGACGAGCGCGCGGTAGTTCGACCAGATCGCGACCCGGCGCAGCTCGGCGCTCGTCGGCCGGGACGGATTCGCGAACGCGGGCGCGGTGGCGGCGGCGAGCCCGGTCTTGCCGAGGCCGGCCGTCAGCAGATCGTCGCTCGTGCCGTCATAGGCGGTCGTGCGCACGCTGCCGGACACGAAACCCGGCAACCGGTTGCGCTCGCCCGAATCGTCACCGTTGCAGGCACCGAGCATCGCGACCGCGACCAGCGCCGCGCCCAAGAGAATCCGACTGCCCCACCCGTGCGTCGTCATTGCCGTCCTCTCGATATCGTTATCGGTCCGCCGCTGCGTCGTGCGCGGCTCACGGCCTCTGAAGAACGCGGGGCCGTCCAGCGCTTTCCGTCCCGAAGGAAGTCCCTTGGGGATACCCGTTCGGGGGGGGGCCTGGCGCAAAGCGGCAGGCCCGAGGCATTCTAAAGCGCAAACGGGCCCCGGTGCGCCGGGGCCCGCCGCAAGCGGGCGCGCGGCGCTGGCGCGCCGCCGCCCGGCATCATTGCTGCTGAACCGTCAGCTTGTTCGTGACCGACGTCACGCCCTGCACGCTCTTCGCTGCCTCTTCCGCCTTGTCGATCTGTGCCTGGTCGGGCACCGTGCCCTCCAGCGAGATCGCGCCGCCCTTCGAGCGCACGACGAGGTTCGCCACGTCGATGCCGCCTGCCTTCGTAATTGCCTTGCGCACCGCGTAGCCGAGCTTGCGGTTCGCCTTCTTCGCGGTCTTGGCCGCGGCCTTCGGCGAGCTCGCTGCCGCAGCCGGCGCCTCGGTTGCCGCCGCATCGCTCGACTGCGCATATACGCTGCCCGACAGACAGGCAGCCACGGCCGCAACACCCAACGCTCTCAACACGATCGACTTCATGCTATCTCCTTATGACTTCGGAACGGCCGCGCACAGTACGGCCGGATACCCCCAAAGGCAGCCGGCCCGCGCGCGAACGGGCGGGACGGCCGATGATTTCCACGGCGATGCGAGAGAGGCGACACGGGCCGGCGACCGGCGCACGCGAATGCGGGCCGGCCGGGCCGGACAGCCGCCGGCCGGACGCGCCCGGTCTCATTGCGTGCCGGGTCGCGCGCGAATCGGTCGCGGCTGCGACGCACAATGTAATCCAGCGCCCGCCGAAGCGCAAAGCTTTTGACGCGCGAGCCCCCGGCGGCCGCAGGCTCGCGCGCCCGAGTCCGCCGCCGCGCCACGGGGCCGGACTCGCGCATGCCGGGCGAAACCGGGTACCATCGCCGCCAGAACCTGCATCGCGTACATCGTCCGTGACGCGCGTCACCGACGCGTCACGCCCGTGTCATCCGTCGACTCCATGAAGCCAGCCAGCCCTCGCCCGCCCCGCCGCATCCTCGCCCGCTTCGTCGCGGTGTCGTGGCGCGACCTCGCGCTGTCGATCGGCCCCACCGTGCTGCTCGCGGTCGCGGCGGTCTGGCTCGCGGTCAAGCTGATCCAGCCGGCGCCGCCGTCCACGCTCGTGATTTCGTCCGGCCCGCCCGGCAGCACCTACTGGAACGCCGCGCAGAAATACAAGGCGATCCTCGCGAAGAACGGCGTCACGCTCGACGTCCAGTCATCCGAAGGATCCGCGCAGAACCTCGCGCGGCTGTCGAACCCGAACGCGCCGGTCGACGTCGGCTTCGTGCAGAGCGGCATCGGCCCGAAGGAGCGCGACGAGCACCTGGTATCGCTCGGCAGCATCGGCTACGTGCCGCTCGCGATCATGTACCGCGGCCCGGTGGTCGCGCGCCTGTCCGACTTCAAGGGCAAGCGGCTCGCGCTCGGCGCCGAAGGCAGCGGCGCGCGCGAATTGAGCCTCGCGCTGCTGAAGATGAACGGCATCGTGCCGGGCGGCTCGACCGAGCTGCTGCCGACGGCCGGCGAGGACGCGGCAACCGCGCTGCTCGACGGCAGGATCGACGCCGCATTCCTGTCCGGCGACTCGACGCAGATCCCGGTCATGGCGAAACTGTTCCGCGCCCCCGGCGTGCACGTGTACTCGTTCACGCAGGCCGAGGCGTATGCGCGGCGCTTCCCGTACCTGACCGCGATCACGCTGCCGATGGGCGTCTACGATCTCGGCCGCAACCTGCCGCCCGCCGACATCCATACGGTCGCGCCGACGATCGAGCTGGTCGCGCGCGACTCGCTGCACCCCGCGTTGTCCGACCTGCTGATCGAGGCCGCGCGCGAGGTGCACGGCCACGCGACAATCCTGCAGCACGCGGGCGAATTCCCGTCGGCCGTCACGCGCGGCTTCCCGCTGTCCGACGACGCGGCGCGCTATTACAAGTCGGGCAAGACCTTCCTGTACCGGCGGCTGCCGTTCTGGGTCGCGAGTCTCGTCGACCGGCTGCTGGTCGTGGTGGTGCCGCTGATCGTCGTGCTGATCCCCGGGCTGCGGCTGGTGCCGTCGCTGTACGGCTGGCGCGTGCGTTCGCGCATCTACCGCTGGTACGGCGCGCTGATCGCGCTCGAGCGCCGCGCGCTCGGCGAGCATACGGCCGAGGAGCGCGTCCATCTGCTCGACGAGCTCGACGACATCGAGGAAGCCGTGAACCGGATGAAGATGCCGCTCGCGTATGCGGGGCAGTTCTACGTGCTGCGCGAACACATCGGCTTCGTGCGCGAGCGGCTCACCGCGCACGACCACGACGCCGCGTCCGGCACGTCGGGCACACCCGGCGCCGGCGGCCTCGCGGCGGCGCGCGGCGGCGCGGCCGCGTCGCCGGCCGGCGAGCCCCCTCGGGCGACTCCCGGTTCCGCATGAGCGGCCGATCCACGATCATTGCTGCATCCGCGCGGCTGCATCCGCGCGCCGCCGCTTAACATGAAGGCCGCCGCGAGGCGCACACGCCCCATTCTCTGGAGATCGCCATGACAACCGGCCTCGACACTGCCCAACCCGCCTGGTTCTTCGACTTCGTGTCGCCGTTCTCCTACCTGCTGCTCGAACAGCACGACAAGTGGCCGGACGTGCCGTTCGATCCCGTCGCCGTGTCGCTGCCCGACCTGCAGCGCCACTGGGGACAGCGCCCGAGCGCCGACGTGCCGGCCAAGCGCATGTTCACGTACCGCCATGCGCTGTTTCGCGCCGAACAGCTCGGCATCCGCTTCAAGATGCCGCCCGCGCATCCGTTCGACACCGACAAGGTGCTGCGCCTCGCGATCGCGCTGCGCGCCGACATCGCGACCGTGCTCGAAATGTTCCGCTTCATCTGGCACGACGGCAACGATCCGTCGACGCCGGACGGGTTCGCCGCGCTGTGCGAGCGCGTCGGCGTCGGGCACGGCGACGAGCTGATCGAATTCGAGGAAACGAGCGCGCAGTTGCGCCGCAACACCGACGACGCGATCGCGCTCGGCGTGTTCGGCGTGCCGACGTTCTGGATGAACCAGCAGCTGTTCTGGGGCGAGGACGCGCTGCCAATGGTGCTGTACTGCGCGCGCACGCCGAACTGGCTCGAATCGCGCGAGGTCAAGCGGATCAGCACGCTGCCGAAGGGGCGCGCGTGATGGCCGGTATCACGCACCGCGACACGTGGCTGCGGTAAGGTTACGCTTCTCCCGAATCACCGCGCACCGATGGAAGACGACGACCGTACCGCCTCGCTCGATATCTGGCTCGTGCGCGTATTGCGCACGCTGCTGCTCGAGCGCAGCGTCACGCAGACCGCACTGCGGCTGAACCAGACCCAGCCCGCGATCAGCACCGCGCTCCGCAAGCTGCGCGAGACGCTGAACGACCCGATTCTCGTGCGCGGCAAGTCCGGGATGGTGCCGACCGAGTACGGCGCGTCGCTGCTCGGCGCGGCGTCGCGCGCGCTGCGCGAGGTCGACTTCATCGCGACGCCGCACGGCGACTTCGACCCGTCGTCGGCGCGGCGCACGTTCCGCGTCGCCGCGCCCGACTACCTGAACGATTTCTTCATGCCGACGCTGATCGAACGCTTTCGCGACGCGGCGCCGCATGCACATCTGGAAATCGACTCGCTGAATCCCGCGCTCGATCACGCGGAGGCACTCGAATCGGGCGCGCTCGATCTCGTGATCGGCAACTGGCCGAAGCCCGACCCGCGGTTCGCGCGCCAGGACCTGTTCTCCGACACGATCGTGTGCCTGATGCGCGATGCGCATCCGCTCGCCCGTGCACCGCTGACGCGCGAAGCGTACGCGTCGGCCGCGCACGTCGCGCCGACGCCCTACACCGGCGACAAGCGCAACGCGATCGAGATCGGCCTCGCACGCGCGCGCCTCACGCGGCGGATCGTGACGACGCTGCCGTATTTCGGGATCGTGCCGCAGGTGCTGCTGCAGTCGGACCTGATCTTCACGACGACGCGCCGCTTCGCGACGCACTATGCGCAGCTGCTGCCGCTCGTCGTCGTCACGCCGCCCGTGCCGTTCCCGCGCATCAAGAGCTACCTGCTCACGCACCCGCACCCCGATCGCCCGACCGACATCGCGTGGCTGTGCGCGCTGATGCAGAGCGTGTCCGACGAGCTGACGGCCGCACGCGGCCGCAAGCGGTGACACCGCGCGGCACGGCCTGCGCGCGACGACGCAGCGCCGCCGCTCAGGCCGTGCAGAAGGTTTCCTGCAGATGCGTCCAGCGCACGATGCCTGCCGCGTCGCGCGCGAACACGGCGGTCGCGCGACGCGCGGGGAGTTCGCCCGATGCCGCATGCTGCGCTTCGAGATAGGTGAGCACCGCATGCGATGCGTCGGCCGCGAGCACGCGGATGTCCGACAGCGCGATGCGCAGCCCCGGCTTCGCGCCGCCGAGCCTCGCGAACAGTGCACGCGTGCCGTCGCGGTCGAGCGCGCGGCCGTCGGTCATGATCATCGTGAAATCGGCGGAAAAAGGTGCGATCAGCGCCTCGAGCGCCGCGGGTGAAGTATCGGTGCCGGACAGCCAGCGCTCGATGTCGACGACGCTTGCATCGAGTGCGTCGAGATAGACCTGGGGATCGGACATGGTGCCTGCACGAAAAGACGCGCGGCCCGATGCCGCGCGATCCGTGCAGTGTAGGCAAAAACTGGCGGACGTGCGTCGGGCGTGCCGACCCGCGCCGTTACCGCGCGCAGCTCACGTCGTCGCGCACGCGCCCCGCCGCGGCCGCCTTCGCATCGGCCACCGGCATGCCCGAGCGGGCCTGCAGCAGTTCCGCGCAGACGGCCACCGCGATCGCGCCGGGCGCCTTGTCGACGATGCCCGCGATGCCGATCGGGCACACCATCTCCGCGAGCCGCGCCGGATCGACGCCGCGCGCCGCGAGCCGGCGCTCGAACTTCACGCGCTTGGTGCGCGAACCGATCATCCCGAAGTACGCGAAGTCGCGCCGCCGCATGATCTGCGCGGCGAGCGAGAAATCGAGCGCATGATTGTGCGTCATCACGAGAAAGTACGCGCCGGGCGGCGCCGCGTCGACGACGGCCTCCGGCGTGTCGGTCGACTCTGGCTGCACGTTCGGCGGACATTCGTCCGGGAACAGCTCGTCGCGCGTGTCGACCCACTGCACGACGCACGGCAGTGCGCCGAGCAGCGTGACGAGCGCATGACCGACGTGTCCCGCGCCGAACAGCACGACGTGCATCGGCGGCTGCGCCGCGCTCGCGCGGTTGCGCCGGCCGGTGCCCGGTGCGAACGTCCCGATCGAAGGCGCGTTGTCGCACGCGCCGTTGCAACCGGCGGCGGGCGCATGCGACGCGGCATGCAGCGAGCGCAGTGAGCCTGGGGGCCGGTTCATATCAGCCTGCCCGCGCGGCGCCCGCCGCGCGCACCGCATTCACCGCACGCAGGATCGACTCGCCGGTGGCCGGCGCGTCGAGCGGCGGATTCACCCGGTAGTCGCCGACCGCGGCAATCGCGTCGCGCACCGCGAAGAACACCGAGAACGGCAGCAGCAGCGGCGGCTCGCCGACGGCCTTCGACCGGTGGATGCTGTCCTCGACGTTGCGGTTCTGGAACAGCCGCACGTTGAACTCGGGCGGCGTGTCGTTGACGGTCGGAATCTTGTACGTGGACGGCGCGTGCGTCATCAGCTTGCCGCCCGCGTTCCACCACAGCTCCTCGGTCGTGAGCCAGCCCATCCCCTGGATGAATGCGCCTTCGACCTGGCCGATGTCGAGTGCCGGGTTCAGCGAAGCGCCCACGTCGTGCAACGCGTCGACGCGCAGCGTGCGCATCTCGCCCGTCAGCGTGTCGATCACGACTTCCGACACGGCCGCGCCGTACGAGTAGTAGTAGAACGGCCGGCCCTGCAGCTTCGACTGATCCCAGTGCAGCTTCGGCGTCGCGTAGAAACCGTCGGACCACAACTGCACACGTGCAAGGTAGGCCTTCGCGATCACTTCGCCGAACGGCACGCCGTGGCCGCCGACCCACACGACATCGTTGCCGAACTTCACGTCGGCCGCATCGATCTTGCCGTCGCCGAACTGCTTCGCCGCGAACGCCGCGAGGCGCTCGCGCAGCTGGCGCGCCGCATCCTGCGCGGCCTTGCCGTTCAGGTCGGAGCCTGTTGACGCGGCCGTCGCGGACGTGTTCGCGACCTTGCTCGTGTCGGTCGCCGTCACGCGGATCCGGCCGAAGCGGATACCAAGCTCGTGCGCGACCACTTGCGCGACCTTCGTGTTGAGCCCCTGCCCCATCTCCGTGCCGCCGTGGTTCACGAGCACCGAGCCGTCGGTGTAGATGTGCACCAGCGCGCCGGCCTGGTTGAAGTGCGTGACGTTGAACGCGATGCCGAACTTCGCCGGCGTGAGCGCGATGCCCTTCTTCAGCACCGCGTTGCGTGCGTTGAATTCGCGCACGCCCGCGCGCCGTGCGCGGTAGTCGCTCGTCGTTTCGAGTTCGCCGAGCAGTTCATGCAGCACGTTGTCCTCGACCGTCTGCCCGTAAGGCGTCACGTTGCGTTCGGTCTTGCCGTACAGGTTCGCGTAGCGCACGTCGAGCGGATCGCGGCCGAGCGTGCGCGCGACGTCGTCGAGGATGTATTCGATCGCGAACGCGCCCTGCGGACCGCCGAAGCCGCGGAACGCGGTGTTCGACTGCGTGTTGGTCTTGCCGCAGTAGCCGGCGATGTCGACGTCGCCGAGCCAGTACGCGTTGTCGAAGTGGCACACCGCGCGCGTCATCACCGGGCCCGACAGGTCCGCCGAGAAGCCGCAGCGCGACGTCATGTCCAGGGCGACGCCGTCGAGGCGGCCGTCGTCGTCGTAGCCGACGTCGAAGCGGTAATGGAAATCGTGCCGCTTACCGGTGATCATCATGTCGTCGTCGCGGTCCGGACGCAGCTTCACCGGGCACAGCAGCTTCCAGGCGGCGAGCGCCGCGCAGCACGCGAACAGGCCCGACTGCGATTCCTTGCCGCCGAACCCGCCGCCCATCCGGCGGCATTCGACCAGCACGTTGTGCGACGCGACGCCGAGCACGTGCGCGACGAGATGCTGCATCTCGCTCGGGTGCTGCGTCGAGCAGTACACGTGCATCCCGTCGTCGTCCTTCGGCACCGCGTAGGCGATCTGGCCTTCCAGGTAGAACTGCTCCTGGCCGCCGAGCAGCATCTCGCCCGACTCGCGATGCGGCGCGGCGGCGAGCCGCGCGGCCGCGTCGCCGCGCGCGAGCTTCAGCGGCGGGATCACGTAGGTTTCGGCCTTGCGCGCATCCTGCGCGGTCAGGATCGCGGGCAGCTCCTCGTAGTCGACCCGCGCGCGGCGCGCGGCGAGCCGCGCGATTTCGTGCGACGTCGCGACGACGATGAACATCGGCTGGCCGACGAACTGCACGATGCCCTTGGCGAGCACCGGGTCGTCGTGGATGATCGGGCCGCAATCGTTGACGCCGGGGATGTCGTCGGCCGTGAACACGGCGACCACGCCGGGCGTCGCGCGCACCGCGTCGAAGTTCATCGACACGATCTTCGCGTGCGGCTTCGCGGACAACCCGAGCGCCGCGTGCAGCGTGCCCGCGACGAGCGGGATGTCGTCGGTGTAGGTCGCGCGCCCGCTCACGTGCAGGTGGGCCGATTCGTGCGCGCGCGAGACGTGCACCTGCGCGGCGTCGGCCTGCGGGTCGAGGGTGTTCAGGAACGGTTCTGCTTGCTGGTTCATCTTCGGTGTTCTCCGTCTTCAGACGCGCGCCGCGACATCGGCAACGTCGGCGCCGGCTTCGGCGGCCACTTCACGCACATTCAGGGCTTGCGGCGGCAGCGGGTCGTGCGGACGCGTCTCCAGCCAGAATCGATACATCAGGTTCTTCGCGGTATCGAGGCGATACGCGCTCGTCGCACGCATGTCGGTGAGCGGCTGGTAGTCGCGCTCGAGCGCCTGCATCGCGGCCTGCGCGGTGGCTTCGTGCCATTGCGCGCCGTCGAGCAGGCTTTCCGTGTGCGTCGCGCGCTTCGGCGTCGCGGCCATCCCGCCGAACGCGATGCGCGGCTCGCGGATCAGCTCGCCGTCCGCGATGAACGCGAACGCCGCGCACACCGCCGAAATGTCGGAGTCGAACCGCTTCGACAGCTTGTACGTCCGGAACTGCAGCTTCGCGCGCGCGCCGGTGCGGGTCGGCACCTTCAGGCCGACGACGAATTCGTGCGGCGCCATGTCCTTTTGCTGATAGCCGGTGTAGAGCGCCTCGAGCGGCAGCTCGCGCACCGTGTCGCCGCCGCGCAGCACGACCCGCGCGCCGAGCGCGATCAGGCCCGGCATCGAGTCGCCGATCGGCGAACCGTTCGCGACGTTGCCGCCGATCGTCCCTGCGTTGCGGATCGGCAGCGACGCGAAGCGCTTCCACATTTCCGTCAGTTCCGGATACGTGTCGGCGAGCGCCGCATACCCGTTCTCGACCGTCACGCCCGCGCCGATCTCGATCCAGTCGTCGCCGCGCACGATGTTCTGCAGTTCGGCGATCTGGCCGACGTAGATCAGGTCGTCCAGACGGCGCATCTGCTTGGTGACCCACAGGCCGATGTCGGTGCTGCCGGCGAGGATCCGCGCAGCGGGACGCTCGGCTTTCAGCGCGGCCAGCGCGTCGAGCGTGCGCGGCGCCGCGAAGCGCGCGCCGTCGGCCGTCGTGTAGTCGAACGTGTCGTCGCGCTTGAGCGATGCGAGCGTACGGGCGAGCGTCGCCGTGTCGACCGGCGCGGTAGACGCCGGCGCACCTTCGCCGGTTGCGTCGAACATCTGCACGGCCGCGTCGACGATCGGGCGGTAGCCGGTGCAGCGGCACAGGTTGCCGGTCAGCGCATCGGCGATCTCGGTGCGCGTCGGCACGTCCTTCGCCTTTGCACACGCACTGCCGCAGCCTTCGTGGCCATGCTTCTCGTACAGCGCCCACATCGACATCACGAAACCGGGTGTGCAGAACCCGCATTGCGACCCGTGGCAATCGACCATCGCCTGCTGCACCGGGTGCAGCGAACCGTCAGGCTGGCGCAGGTCTTCCACCGTGAGCAGCGCCTTGCCGTCGAGCGTCGGCAGGAACTGGATGCAGGCGTTGACGGCCTTGAACGCGACGGTGCCCGCGTCGGTCAGCTCGCCGACGACGACCGTGCACGCGCCGCAGTCGCCTTCCGCGCAGCCTTCCTTGGTGCCGGTGCAGTGCGCGTCCTCGCGCAGGTATTGCAGCACGGTGCGGGTGACGTCCGCGCCGCTGACTTCGCGGACCGCGTGACGATGGTAGAAGCGGATCGGCTCACTCATGTCTCTATCGTTCTTCAAGTGGGGGCAAGGCGGCCTGCGCGGGGCGCTCGACCGACGTTTCTCTGACAGTTTGCACGCTATCACCATCAAATTCCTCAACCCATAGCCCATCACGCATGGGGCCCATATAACTGCCGCGATATGGGCACCGAGGCCGCACGGCGGGCGTCGGGCACCTTGCCCCATCTGGGTTCCAGGCCTGCCGGCACCGTTCCGTCAGCGATTCTTCGGCAACGGAAACGGGTCGCGATTAACTAAATGGTACCTGCATGAAAACCGGTTCCATGGGAAAATCCCGATTCCCTTTTTCGCCGTCTTCCGCCCGTTTCGCCCATTCGTTCCGACCCCATGTCAACCGATTCCGCCACACCGCCGCGCAGCGGGTTCGCGGTCACGCTGCAAATCGTGTCCGTCGTCTGCTTCACGTTCATCTGCTACCTGACCATCGGCCTGCCGCTCGCGGTGCTGCCGGGCTTCGTCCACGACGACCTCGGCTTTTCCGCCATCGTCGCGGGCGGCGCAATCAGCGTCCAGTATTTCGCGACCCTCGCGTCGCGCCCGCTCGCCGGGCGCTTCGCCGACACACTCGGGCCGAAGCAGACGGTGCTGCGCGGGCTGATCGGCTGCGGCGTGTCGGGCGTGCTGCTGCTCGTCGCGCTGCTGCTGGCCCACTGGCCGGTCGCGAGCCTCGTGCTGCTGGTCGCGAGCCGGCTCGTGCTCGGCGTCGGCGAGAGCCTGTGCGGCACCGGCGCGATCCTGTGGGGCATCGGGCGGGTCGGCGTCGCGCACAACGCGAAAGTGATTTCGTGGAACGGTATCGCGACCTACGGCGCACTCGCACTCGGCGCGCCCGTCGGCGTCGCGATCGCGCATACGTTGAATCCGGCGCTGATCGGCGTGATCGTGATCGCGCTCGCCGCGACCGGCTTCTACCTTGCACGCCTGATCGATTCCGTGCCGCTCGTGCACGGCGAACGGATGTCGTATGCGAGCGTGTTCACGCGCGTGCTGCCGCACGGCCTCGGTCTCGCGCTCGGCTCCGCCGGCTTCGGCTCGATCGCGACCTTCGTCACGCTGTACTACGCGGCGCGCCACTGGCCGAACGCCGCGCTGTCGCTGACCGTGTTCGGCACGCTGTTCATCGGCGCGCGCCTGCTGTTCGCGAACACGATCAAGACTTATGGCGGCTTCCGCGTCGCGATCGTGTCGTTCGCGTTCGAATGCTCGGGCCTCGTGCTGCTGTGGCTCGCGCCCGTGCCGCACGTCGCGCTCATCGGCGCGGCGCTGACCGGCTTCGGCTTCGCGCTGATCTTCCCGGCGCTCGGCGTCGAGGCCGTCGGGCTCGTGCCGCCGGCAAGCCGCGGCGCGGCGCTGTCCGCGTATTCGGTGTTCCTCGACCTCTCGCTCGGCATCACGGGCCCGCTCGCGGGCTATGTGGCTGGTGAGTTCGGCTATCCGCAGGTGTTCCTGTTCGCGGCGGTGGCCGCGGCGGCAGGCGTCGCGCTGTCGATGGTGCTGTATCAGCGGCAGGCGCGGGTCGCGGGGAGCGGCGCGGCGGCTTGAGCGAGCCGCTCGCCGGACGGCCAGGCGGCGGCTGCCCTGGCGCCCAAAGGAAAACGCCCGCATCGCGCGGGCGTTTTTTGTTTCCGGCGGCCGTCGCGACGGCCGCCCCGGTCAGGCCGTGCGCAGGAACAACCGTCGCGTCAGGTCGAACGCGACGAGGTTGCCGGCCACCACGAGCAACAGCCCGACCACCGCGAGCGGCGACCACTGGTAGCCCTCGAAGACCGTCGACACGGCAAGCGCGACGATCGGGAACAGCACCGTGCAGTATGCGGCGCGCTCGGGCCCGATCCGGCCGACGAGGGTCAGGTAAGCAGTGAACCCGATCACCGAGCCCGGCACGGCCAGATAGAGGAGCGCGCCGAGATAGCGCGGGCTCGGGTCGATCATGAACGGCAGCCCGGCCATCGCGCTGCCGACCGTCAGGATCGCCGCGCCGATCAGCATCGCCCAGCCGTTGGTCACGAGCGGGTGCAGGCCCATCGACTGCATCCGGCTCGACAGCAGGTTGCCGGCCGAGAAGCACATCGTGCCCGCGAACGCGATCGCGAGGCCCGTCCAGGTCGCGTGATCGTCGAGATGGCCGGCCATCTGCTGCCAGAACAGGCATGCGATGCCGGTCAGCCCGAGCAGCGCGCCGGCGATCGCGGACGGCCGCAGCGGGCGGCCCATGAACAGCCGGCCGTTGATCGAGTTCAGCAGCGGAGCGGTCGAGAAGATCACGGCGACGAGGCCGCTTGGCACGACCTGCTCCGAATAGTAGAAGCACAGGAAATTCAGGCAGAACAGCGCGAAGCCCTGCGCGACGAGGTAGCGCCACGCCTCGCGCGGCGGGCGCACCGGCCGGCGCATCACGCGCAGCAGCGCGAACAGCACGGCGGCCGCGAGCCAGAAGCGCCACGCGATCGACACGGGCGGCGGCACGGCGCCGAGCTGCCATTTGATCGCGATCCAGGTGGTGCCCCAGATCAGCACGGTAACGAAATAGAGCGACAGGTTCATGGCGGCAACGAAGCGGAACGAGTGAAGCGGACTCCGACTGTGCCGCCACCCTGCCCGCGCGGATTGTCCGGAATTGCGGTCTTTTTCGGGTGGCCGCACGGCGCGCTTCGCGCGCGCTTATACTCGCCCCATCATGAGTTCGCCCCTGTACGCCCCGCCCATCGACGACGCGGCTGCCCTTGCCGGCGGTGCGATGCCGTTCGGCCTGCAGTCGGTGTGCCGCACGCTCGCCGAGGCGAACGCGACGCTCGAGCGCTTCACGTGGCTCGGCGACCATCTCGCGATCGCCGAATGGACGCGCATCACCGACGAAAGCGAAACGATCTACGAACAGCCCGGCCACCACACGCTGTCGTGCTATCTGGACGGCGGCTACCGGACGGAGCGCGAACGCGTGCCGCGCTACGGCGCGCCGAGCCTGCTGTGCGCGCTGCCGGGCGACCATGAGTCGCGCTGGTGGGTGCGCGGCGAGATGCACTTCATCCACCTTTACTTCCTGCCCGAGCACTTCACGCAGCGCGCGATCCGCGAGCTCGATCGCGAGCCGCGCGAGCTGAAGCTCGCCGACCGCACCTATTTCGAGGATGCACGCGTCGCGGCGCAGTTCCGTTCGCTTGCGCTCGAACGCTGGGACGATGCCGACGGACGGCTGCGCGTCAACGAAGCCGCGCACGACGTGCTGAGCCTGCTGCTGCGCGGCCAGAGCACGACGCGCACCGATGTGCCGTTCCGCGGCGGACTCGCGCCGGCCGTGCGCCGCCGCGTGCGCGACTATATCGACAGCTACCTGTCGCAGCCGCTGACGCTCGGCGAGCTGGCGAACGTCGCCGCGCTGTCCGAATACCATTTCTCGCGGATGTTCAGGCTGTCGTTCGGGCGCGCGCCGCACGCGTGGGTGGCCGAGCAGCGGCTCGCGCGGGCGCGCCTGCTGCTGCGCACGACGGCGCTACCGCTCGCGCAGGTCGCGGCCGAGTGCGGCTACGCGAACGCCGGCCACTTCAGCCACCGCTTTCGCGACGCGCACGGCACGACGCCGAACGCGTACCGGCGCGCGATGCAGGGCGGCTGAACGCCGCACCCCGGCTGTTGTCGACGAGGCGGTTTCGTGCAGCGCACCCGCCTCGCGTCTCCCCGCTTACGTACCGCGCCGCGACAGTTCCTGCTCGAGCGCAGCCACGCCGGCCGGCAGGTCGACCGGCACCTTCAGGTCGACCATCGTGCGGCCGAACGCGTGCAGCGTGCGGAACAGGTTGTGTTCGCGGCACTGTTCGCCCATTTGCCCGATCCGCACGATCGGCAGCCCGAACGAGCCCGAAATCTCGACCTGGTACTGCTTCGAGATATGGCCGCACACCATCCCGGGCGTGAGCCCTTCGGGCGTCTCGATCCCGACCACCGAGTTGAGCCGGCAGTCCTTCGGCGCATAGAGCGCGAGCCCCATCGCCTCGACGCCCGCCTGCAGCGCGAGCGAGCAGCGCAGGTGGCGCGCGAAGCGACTTTCGAGCGTCTCCGCGCAGACGAGCCGCAGCGCCTCGTGCAGCGCGAGCACGCCCGACACCGGCGCCGTGTAGTGATAGCCCGCGTTGTGCCAGAAGTTCTCCGCGAGCGCCATGTCGAGGCACCAGTGCGCGTTCGGTTCCGGACGATGCTTCATGCGCTCCCACGCGGCGTCGGAGAATGCGATCAGCGACACACCGGGGATCGACGACAGCCCCTTCTGGCCCCCCGTGATCACCGCGTCGATGCCCCACGCGTCCATCTCGAGCGGCATCGTCGACAGCGTGCACACCGCGTCGACCACGACCAGCGCACCGGCCGCCTTCGCGAGCGCCGCGATGTCGCGCAGATCGCGGTTCCACACGGTGTTCGACGTCTCGCCCTGCACGATCGTGACGATCTCGGGCCGCTCCCGCGCGATCGCGTCCGCGATTTCGTCGAGGCTCGCGACCGAGCGGTCGGCCACCTCGAGCGTGGCGACGTCGGCGCCGACGCGCGTGGCCATCTCGGCCATCCGCGCGCTGAAGAACCCGTTGCGGATCGACAGCACGCGCGTACCGCGCCACGCGAGGTTCGAAATCGCCATCTCCATCGCGGCCGAGCCGGGGCCGGCAACGCCGAGCACCCACTTCGTGCGGGTCTGGAACACGTAGCGCGCCATCTCCTTCACCTGCTCGATGATCTTCGCCATCGTCGCGCCGAGGTGGTTGATCACGATCGTGTTCGCCTTCGCGACGGCGGCCGGGATCGGGACCGGGCCGGCCCCCATCATCAGCAGCGGTTCTTCGGGCAGGATCGCGTCGAGCGGCACGACGACGGGACAGGGAATCGGCGAGTAATCGATGGACATGGCAGGCAAGGGAGGTAGGAAGAAAACGCTCGGACGTCGTTCGCCGCACGGCACGGCCAACTGGTCGATCATTCCGCGTTCCGCGCTCGCGCGCAAGAGGCACGCGCGGCCGGGCAGCGTGACGCTGGCCCGGTCGACGGACCGGGCCAGCCGGCCGGGCCTGCGTCGCACGACCGGGTGCGCAATCCCGCAGCATTGCCGTGCGCATGCGAAACGGTTCCATCCGCGGTTCGATGTCCGCGATTTTCTCGTGCAGTATTGCGACGCGCTCCGGATGCCCGCGTTCTGCACGATACATGCATCAACCGGAATACCGGCCATCACGACGAAAATCGTGCAAGGTGGAATCGGCCCACGAAAACCAGACCCGGGCAAAAAACATCCATTATCGCAGCATCAATTGGTGAGCGATTTCACCCAATACCGCACCCCGCCACACACGATCACGCACAATACATTGATTTACATGACAAATATTCAAACAGCCGGCAGTTTCACTCAATACACTTCCGGCTATCCCCCGCACACACACACGCCACTTCCCCGCTAAATCGATACCCGCGATTTCGATTTTACGCAACCCGCCCTTTTTCTCAGGTTGACGGATATCGGTTCTGTAATGAACAATCGTCTGCAGAATCGAAATCCGATTTTTCGATATGGGCCAGAACCTGGTGTCACGCGACGTTTTTCCAGGTCGCGCAACGAAAAATCACAACCAAAATCAATCAACCGGGCCAGAAATTCGCGAGCCATGAACCAGATTCAGACCATGCGTGTGTTCGTCTGCGTCGCCGAACAGCAGAGCTTCCGGCGCGCGGCGCACCATCTAGGCGTATCCAATGCGCTCGTCACGCGCTCGATCGCGATGCTCGAGTCTCACCTGAACACGCGGTTGATCCACCGCACCACGCGCAACCTGTCGCTGACCGAGGCCGGCCTGCGCTACCTCGACGGCTGCCGTGCACTGCTCGAGGAATTCGATCATCTCGAGGCGTCCGTCGCGCACGCCGTGCGCGAGCCGGCCGGCACGCTGCGCGTGGTCGCGTCCGGCCTGCTGTCGCCGCTTGTGCTCACCCCGCTCGTCAGCAGTTTCCGGCACCGCTACCCGGAACTGCGCGTGCAGCTTACCGTCGCCGAAGGGCCGCTCGACGTGCTCGAATCCGGCTACGACGTCGGCATCGCGACGGGCAACCGGCTCGACGGCAACCCGACCCTGATCGGCCACGCACTCGCACCGAACCCGTTCGTCGCCTGCGCGGCGCCCGCGTATCTCGAACGGCGCGGCGAGCCGCGCGCACCCGACGACCTGCCGGGCCACGACTGGGTCGCGCTCGCGCCGCACCAGCATGCGCCCGCGTGGCGGCTGGTCGGCCACGACGGCGTCACGCATTCGATCACGGTGCGCCCGACCTGCACGGTCAACCAGCTGGCGCTCGTGCAGGCGGCGGCCGTCGCCGGGTCCGGCATCGCGGTGCTGCCCGAGGCGAGCATCGTCGACGCGCTCGCCACCGGCACGCTCGTGCGGCTACTGCCCGCCTACCGGATCGACGACACGGACACGCAGCTGTCCCTCGTCTACCCGAACCGCCAGTACGTGCCGGCCCGCACGCGAAGCTTCGTCGAGCACGCGCTCGAGCATTTCGGCGCACAGGCGGCCCGCGAGCGGACCGGCTACGGCTTCCTGCGCACGCCCGATCGCACCGACATCGCCACCGGCCGGCAGACGGGCCTGCAGTAAACTGCACGCGACAGCCATCGGAGGTGCAGCGTGCGTGTAATCCTGTTCAGCAGCCGGCAGTACGACGACGAATCGTTTACCGCCGCCAACCGGCAATTCGGCTATCGGCTGCACTTCCAGCCGTCGCACCTCGACGCGGAGACCGCGATCCTCGCGCACGGCTTCGAGGTCGTCTGTCCGTTCGTCAACGACACCGTCGACGCGGCCGTGCTCCAACGGCTCGCTGACGGCGGCACGCGCCTGATCGCGCTGCGCTCGGCGGGTTTCAACCACGTCGACCTGGCGGCAGCCGAGCGGCTCGGCATCGCCGTCGTGCGCGTGCCGGCGTATTCGCCGCATGCGGTTGCCGAACACGCGGTCGCATTGATCCTTGCACTCAACCGGCGGCTGCCGCGCGCGGTCGCACGCACGCGCGAAGGCGACTTCTCGCTGAACGGCCTGCTCGGCTTCGACCTGCACGGCAAGACCGTCGGCGTGGTTGGCACCGGCCTGATCGGCAGTGTGTTCGCGAAGATCATGATGGGCTTCGGGATGCACGTGCTCGCGCACTCGATGCCGCCGTACGACGACGAATTGATCGCGTTCGGCGCGCGCTACGTCGAACTCGACGAGCTGCTGCACCATTCGGACATCGTCAGCCTGCACTGCCCCCTGCTGCCGTCGACGCACCATCTGATCAACGCGCAGACGCTCGCGCGGATGAAGCACGGCGCGATGCTGATCAATACCGGCCGCGGCGGCCTCGTCGACGCGCAGGCGCTGGTCGACGCGCTCAAGAGCGGCCAGCTCGGCCATCTCGGGCTCGACGTGTACGAGGAGGAGAGCGGTCTGTTCTTCGAGGATCACTCCGACCTGCCGCTGCAGGACGACGTCCTCGCGCGCCTGCTGACGTTTCCGAACGTGATCGTCACGTCGCACCAGGCGTTCTTCACGCGCGAGGCGCTCGCCGAGATCGCGCACACGACGCTGCTGAACATCGAGGCGTGGCACGCCGGCACGCCGACCAACGTCGTCACGACGGGGCGCTGATCCACGGCGCTCGGCGCACGTGATCCGTCAACGATTCATCATTTTGTTTTGACTGATGTAACGCCGCCCGTCCGGCGTCTGCTATCGTTGCGCCGACTTCCCCCTTGCTTCTGCCGCTCATGCGTTTCGACGACTCCGCCATTGCCGCGGTCTACCGCGCGATCTTCGAACGGCGCGACATGCGCCACTTCACGCCGGCGCCCGTCGATCCGGCCACGCTCGCGCGGCTGCTGCGCGCCGCGCACCACGCGCCGAGCGTCGGCTTCATGCAGCCATGGCGCTTCATCCGCATCACCGATCCCGCGCTGCGCACCGCGATCCACGCGCTGGTCGAGGCCGAGCGCCGCGCGACCGCCGACGCACTCGGCGAGCGGCAGGACGAATTCATGCGGCTGAAGGTCGAAGGGGTGCGCGAATGCGGCGAGTTGCTGGTCGTCGCGCTGACCGACGATCGCGAGCGCCACGTGTTCGGCCGCCGCACGCTGCCGGAGATGGACCTCGCGTCCGCTGCCTGCGCGATTCAGAACATGTGGCTCGCCGCGCGCGCGGAAGGGCTCGGGATGGGCTGGGTGTCGCTGTTCGACGTCGACGCGCTGCGCACGCTGCTCGGCATGCCGGCCGGCGCGAAGCCGATCGCCGTGCTGTGCGTCGGGCATGTCGATGCGTTCTACGCGAAGCCGATGCTCGAGGAGGAGCGCTGGGCCGCGCGGATGCCGATCGAGGCATGCCTGTTCGAAAACGGCTGGGACGCACCGGTGATGCAGGCCGCCGACTGCACGGCAAACGCCGGCGCGACAGCCGGATCGTCGCCATCGCCGTCACCCGCAGTTGCCGAACCGGACGACCGCTCAGACTCGGCACCAGCCGGCGCCCTGCCCCAACACTGACCGAACCCAAGGCGCGCGCAAGGCGTCGCTCCGACCCGAATTTCGCCGCGCCGCCGCTGGCCCCCCCAATCCCACACTGGGACGCACCCCGGCCGTTACCGCGTCGCGCGCCGGCAACATCCGTTTTGGCCCCGAGCATAGGGGTTTTCACTGAAGTAGAATCGCGGCTGATGCCTCTCCGCCCCGCCCGCCCCGCGCATCCCGCGCCGACCTCGGGCCGCGGCCTTTCCGTAGCCCACCGCGATGCCGTTACCTCTCTTCGCCCTTGCCGTTGCCGCATTTGGAATCGGTACCACCGAGTTCGTGATCATGGGGCTGCTGCCCAACGTCGCCCGCGACCTCGGCGTGTCGATCCCGGCCGCCGGCATGCTCGTGTCGGGCTACGCGCTCGGCGTGACGATCGGCGCGCCGATCCTCGCGATCGTCACCGCGAAGATGCCGCGCAAGCGCGCGTTGATGGGCCTGATCGGGCTGTTCATCGCGGGCAACCTGTTCTGCGCGATCGCGCCCGGCTACGCGGTGCTGATGGCCGCGCGCGTCGTCACCGCGTTCTGCCATGGCGCGTTCTTCGGGATCGGTTCGGTGGTCGCGAGCAACCTGGTCGCGCCGAACCGGCGCGCGCAGGCGATCGCGCTGATGTTCACCGGCCTCACGCTCGCGAACGTGCTCGGCGTGCCGCTCGGCACCGCGCTCGGCCAGGCGTTCGGCTGGCGCGCGACGTTCTGGGCCGTCACCGGCATCGGCATCGCCGCGGCCGCCGCGCTCGCGGTCTGCCTGCCGAAGAACCTCGCGATGCCCGACACCAGCATCACGCGGGAATTCAGCGTGCTGAAGCACCCGCAGGTGCTGATGGTGCTCGGCATCAGCGTGCTTGCGTCCGCGAGCCTGTTCAGCGTGTTCACGTACATCACGCCGATCCTCGAGGACGTGACGGGCTTCTCGCCGCGTCAGGTGACTTACGTGCTGCTGCTGTTCGGCCTCGGCCTGACGGTCGGCGGCACGCTCGGCGGCAAGCTCGCCGACTGGCGCCGGATGCCGTCGCTGATCGCGACGCTCGCGCTGATCGGCATCGTCCTCGCGCTGTTCGCGGGCACGATGCATTTGCCGTTCGCGGCGCTCGCGACGATATTCGTGTGGGGCATCCTCGCGTTCGCGATCGTGCCGCCGCTGCAGATCCTGATCGTCGATCGCGCGAGCGACGCGCCGAATCTCGCGTCGACGCTGAACCAGGGCGCGTTCAACCTCGGCAACGCGACGGGCGCCTGGCTCGGCGGCATGGCGATCGGCTCCGGCGTGTCGCTCGTGAACCTGCCGTGGGTCGGCGTCGCGATGGTGGTCGCGGCACTGGCGCTCACGCTGTGGTCGGCGTCGCTCGAACGCCGCCCGGTCGCCGTGCCGACCGAGTACGTGTAACGCAACCCTGCTGCAATCGTTGCGCGCACAACTCCACGCGAACCTGATGGCCTTCATGGACCTTTCAGGGTCCGCGGTGTAGCATCGCGCCCGATGAAAGCCATTCTCAATCGTGATTTCCTTGCGCTGATCCTGAGCGTCGCGGTCGTCGGCCTCGGCACCGGCGCCACACTGCCGCTCACTGCGCTCGCGCTGACCGAGGCCGGACACGGCACCAACGTCGTCGGCATGCTGACCGCCGCGCAGGCCCTGGGGGGCCTCGCGATCGTCCCGTTCGTCACCGCGCTCGCGCGACACATCGGCTCGCGCCGCGCGATCGTCGTGTCGGTCGTACTGCTTGCTGCAGCCACCGCGCTGATGCAGTTCACGTCGAACCTGATCGTATGGGGTGTGCTGCGCGTGCTGTGCGGCGCGGCGCTGATGCTGCTGTTCACGATCGGCGAGGCGTGGGTCAACCAGCTCGCCGACGATTCGACGCGCGGCCGCGTGGTCGCGATCTACGCGACGAATTTCACGCTGTTCCAGATGGCGGGCCCCGTGCTCGTCAGCCAGATCGCCGGCGCGACGAGCATCCGCTTCGCGCTGTGCGGCGCACTGTTCCTGCTCGCACTGCCGACGCTCGCGACGATCCGCCGCGCGCCGCTCGCCGGCGACGACGCGCATCACGCAGCGCACGACAGCTGGCTCGCCGTGCTGCCGCGCATGCCCGCGCTGATCATCGGCACCGGCTTCTTCGCGCTGTTCGATACGCTCGCGCTGTCGCTGCTGCCGCTCTATGCGATGGATCACGGCGTCGCGAGCGCGACCGCCGTGCTGCTCGCGTCGATCATGCTGTTCGGCGATACGGCGATGCAGTTCCCGATCGGCTGGCTCGCGGACAAGCTCGGCCGCGAACGCGTGCACCTCGGCGCCGGCTGGATCGTGCTCGCCGGCCTGCCGCTGCTGCCGCTCGTGATCGCCGATCCGTGGCTGTGCTGGCCACTGCTGTTCGTGCTCGGCGCGGCGGCCGGCAGCATCTACACGCTGTCGCTGGTCGCATGCGGCGAACGCTTCCGCGGCGCGGCGCTCGTCACCGCGAGTTCGCTCGTGTCGGCATCGTGGAGCGCCGCGAGCTTCGGCGGCCCGCTGGTTGCCGGCGCGTTGATGGAGCAACTGGGCAGCAACGCGCTGATCGGCGTGCTGGTCGTCTGCGTCGCCGCGTTCGTCGCGGCCGCGCTGTGGGAACGACGCGCCGCGTTGCAGCGCGCGGTCTGACATTGGCGCGCACGCCGCAGCGCGCCGCCCGGACGACGACGGCGCGAACACGCGCCGCCGGGCCACGGATACGCCGGTCACACGCCGAAAACGACGACGGCCCGCGCAATGCGGGCCGTCGTGCTCATGATCGCTACGTTGCGCGTTACGCCTTCAACGCCGGCAAGATCTTGCCGACACACGTGCCGAAGCCGACGCGATAGCCGTCGCCCTGGCACCATCCGGCGAGCGTGAGCTCGTCGCCGTCCTCGATGAACGCGCGGCTGCCGCCGCCGTTCAGCGCGAGCGGCTCCTTGCCGTTCCACGTCAGTTCGAGCAGGCTGCCGAACGAATCTTTCGTCGGCCCGCTGATCGTGCCCGATCCCATCAGGTCGCCGACGCGCGCGTTGCAGCCCGCGACCGTGTGATGCGCGAGCTGCTGCGCCATCGTCCAGTACATGTGCTTGAAGTTGGTGCGGCAGATCGACGTCGCTTCGGCGGCACCCTCCGCGCGCAGCGTCACTTCGAGCGCGATGTCGAACGCATGCTTGCCCGCATGCCGCAGATACGCGAGCGGCTGCGGCGACTGTTCGGGCTGCTCGACGCGAAACGGTTCGAGCGCGTCGAGCGTGACGATCCACGGCGAGATCGTCGTCGCGAAGGTCTTCGCGTTGAACGGGCCGAGCGGCACGTATTCCCACTGCTGGATATCGCGCGCGCTCCAGTCGTTCAGCAGCACCATCCCGAAGATATGCGCTTCGGCATCTTCACACGCGATCGGCTCGCCGAGCGCGTTGCCGCGGCCGACGATGAAGCCCGTTTCCAGTTCGATGTCGAGCTTGCGGCATGCGCCGAACACCGGACGCTCCTGGTCGGGCAGCTTCAATTGGCCGTTCGGGCGCCGCACCGGCGTGCCGCTCACGACCACCGACGACGCTCGGCCGTTGTAGCCGATCGGCATCTCCGACCAGTTCGGCAACAGCGCATTCTTCGGATCGCGGAACATCGAGCCGACGTTGGTCGCATGCTCCTTCGACGAATAGAAATCGGTGTAGCCGGGAATGTCGACCGGCAGGTGCAGCGTCGCGTCGCGCTGCGCGACGAGCACCTGCGCGCGCAGCGCCGCGTCGTCACGCAGCCGCGCGTTCTCGCGCGAGAACAGGTCCGACAGTTGCACGCGCACGCTGCGCCATGCGTCGCGGCCGAGCGCGATGAATGCGTTGAGCGTCGGTGCGGCGAACGCCTCGGCACCGGCGGGCAGCGTCACGAGGCCCGCACGCGCGAGCGCGGCGAGGTCGACGACCTGGTCGCCGAGCGCGACGCCCGCGCGGCGCGCCGGTTGCTTCGCATCGCTGAAGATCCCGAACGGCAGGTTCTGGATCGGGAAATCGCAGGCGGGATCGTTCGCCGTCTCGACCCAGCTCTTGCGGGCCGGGTCGAGCGTCGCGCGCCAGTCTTGGGTATCGCTCATCGTTGCTCCGGATTGAAGTGTTTCTTGATGCCTTGCCAGCATTCGAAGTAGTCGGCCTGCAGCTGCGCGGTGTCGAGCGCGTAGCGCGTCGGCCGGATCAGCGTGCGGGTTTCGAACATGAACGCCATCGTCGCGTCGACCTTGTGCGGCTTCGTCGTGTCGCTCGCCGATGCCTTCTCGAACGTATCCGCATCCGGCCCGTGGCCCGACATGCAGTTGTGCAGGCTCGCGCCGCCCGGCACGAAGCCTTCGGCCTTCGCGTCGTAAGCGCCGTGCACGAGCCCCATGAACTCGCTCGCGACGTTGCGGTGGAACCAGGGCGGGCGGAACGTATCCTCGGCCGCGAGCCAGCGCGGCGGGAAGATCACGAAGTCGATCGAGTCGACGCCGGGCGTGTCGCTCGGCGACTGCAGCACGAGGAAGATCGACGGATCGGGATGGTCGAAGCTGATCGAGCCGATCGTGTTGAACAGGCGCAGGTCGTATTTGTACGGCGCGTAGTTTCCGTGCCACGCAACGACGTCGAACGGCGAATGTCCGATATCCGCGCGCCATAGGCGCCCGTTCAGCTTCGCGACCAGCTCGAATGCGCCCTCGCGATCCTCGTACGCGGCCTGCGGCGTGAGGAAATCGCGCGGGTTCGCGAGCCCGTTCGAGCCGATGGGGCCGAGGTCCGGCAGACGCAGCAGCGCGCCGAAGTTCTCGCAGATGTAACCGCGCGCATCGCCGTCCGGCAGCGCGACGGAAAAACGCACGCCGCGCGGAATCACCGCGATCTCGAACGGCTCGATGTCGAGCTGGCCGAACTCGGTCGCGATGAAGAGCCGCCCCTGCTGCGGCACGATCAGCAGTTCGCCGTCGGCGCTGTAGAAGAAGCGGTCCTGCATCGAGCGGTTCGCGGCGTACAGGTGGATCGCGCAGCCGTTCATCGCGGCCGCCGAGCCGTTGCCGGCCATGGTCACGAGCCCTTCGACGAAATCGGTCGGTTCGACCGGCATCGGCAGCGGATCCCAGCGCAGCTGGTTCGGCGGCGTCGGCGGCACGTCGGCCGAGTCGCCGAATTCCGACACGAGCCGCTGCGTGCCCGTGAACGGCTCGAACGGCCGGTGCACGGCCGCCGGCCGGATCCGGTACAGCCACGAGCGGCGGTTGTGGCTGCGTGGCGCGGTAAACGCGGTGCCCGACAGTTGCTCCGCATACAGCCCGTACGGCGCGCGCTGCGGCGAGTTGCGGCCATGCGGCAGCGCGCCGGGCAGTGCCTCGGTCGCGAATTCGTTCGCGAAACCGCTCAGGTAGCCGGCGTTCGCCGGTTTCGACAGGTCAAGCGTCATCGTTTCCTTTCTCCATCAATTCATGGCGGCATTCGGCGCCTGCGCACCGCTGCGCCGCGTTACGCCGGCCAGTCCCAGCACGAACAGCGCCGAGCACAGCACGGGCACCGCGGCTGCGTGGAACAGCGCGCCGTTGGTCCAGTTGAGCGCAATCAGTTGTCCGCCGACGAGCGGCCCGAGCACCGAGCCGATCCGGCCGATGCCGAGGCTCCAGCCGATGCCGGTCGAGCGCAGCGACGTCGGGTAATACTGGCCCGCGAGCGCATTCACGGCTGGCTGCCCGCCGACCACGCAGAATCCGCCCGCGAACACGACAATCAGCAGCCACGGCAGCGCATGGGCGACGGAGCCGATCAGTCCGACCGAGACGGCCGCGCACGCGAAGCACGCGAACAGCACGCGCACGAAGCCGTGGCGTTCGATGAACCAGCCGAGCGACAGCGTGCCGATCACGCCGCCCGTCTGCAGCACCGTGCCGACGATCACCGCCGTGCCCGGCGAATAGCCCGCGTCGCGCATCACGGTCGGCAGCCAGTTCGACAGGAAGTACAGGTCGATCAGGTTCATGAAGCTGATGGCCCACAGCAGCAGCGTGACCGGCAGGCGCCCATGGCGGAACAGCTCGGCGACCGGCGCACCGCTCGCCGCGCGCTCGCGCACGACGAGGCGCGTGCTCGCGTCGATGCCGGCCTGCGGCGCGAAGCGCGCGAGCCAGGCGCGGGCCTGCGCGTCGCGCCCTTTCAGCACCAGGAACTGCAGCGACTCGGGCAGCCGCGCGAGCATCGCGAGCGTCAGCACGAGCGGCACCGCGCCGCCGACGAAGAACACCGAGCGCCAGCCGAGCGCCGGAATCAGCGCGGCGCTGATGAAGCCGCCGATCGCGGCGCCGAGCGTGAAGCCGCACGACACGATCATCATCCGCTTCACGCGATGCGCGGCCGGGCTGAATTCGCCGACCAGCGCCATCGCGTTCGGCATGATGCAGCCGAGGCCGAGGCCCGTGACGAAGCGCAGCGCCATCAGCACGGGAATCGAGCTTGCGAACGGCGTCGCGAGCATCGTCACCGCGAAGAACAGCGTCGAGCCGATCAGCACCGGGCGCCGCCCGATCCGGTCGGCCAGCACCGACAGCCCGAGCGCGCCGAGCAGCATCCCGAACAGGCTCGCGCTGAACACCGGGCCGAGCGCCTGCTTCGGCACGCCCCATTCGGCGATCACGCTCGGCGCGACGTAGCCCATCGCCTGCGCATCGAAGCCGTCGATCACGAGACACAGCCCGCACAACGCGAGCAGCATCCAGTGAAAGCCAGGGCGATGAGTCTCGTCGATCACGCGCTCGACTTCGAGCACGCGCGCGTCGGCCGGCGCCGCGCTCATTGCGCCACCTCGGCGGCCGGATGCACGGGCGGCGTCACGCCCTGGCGCGCGAGCGCCATCGCTTCGCGCAGCACGTCGGCATCGCCGATCTGGTTCGCGAGCAGCAGGATCAGCTTCGCGTTGACGAGCTGGCTGTCGGCGTCGGACAGGTCGCGATGCATGTCGATCAGCGCTTCGTAGAACGCGTCCGGATCGGCCAGGCGCGGGCGGGTATCGAGTCGGGGCATGACGGGTGTCTCCGGTATCGTTGTCGTGTTCAATGCGGTGTTCCGCGCGCGCAGGTCGCGCGCGCCAGCGCGTCGGCGATCGCCTGGCGCTCGAGCGAGCGCATCCGCGCGCAGACGTGCTGGTCGGGGCGCAGCAGGTAGAACGTGCCGGGCTTCGCGTCGTAGCGTTGCGCGGCGAAACCGTCGACGTCCTCCACGACGTCGACGCCAGCCACCGGTTGCGCGTGTCCGGCCGGCACGATCAGCACCGGCCGCACCGGCAGCGCCAGGCCGTCGAGTGCCTGCGCGAGCGCGGCGGCGTCGCCCGGCAGGCCGAACAGCATGCCCGCGAAGCCATCGCCCAGGTGCCGCAGCAGCCAGCCCGACGCGCCGTGCGCGCGCACCGGCGCATCGGCCGCCGCCGCGCCCGGCCGCATCGCGCACGCGAACGCGTCACCGTTGCGGTCCGGCGTATTCAGCGGCGAATCGGCCAGCACGGCCGGCACTGACAGGCGGCCGCTGTTCACGAGCTTGCGCGCGAACTCGCAGTCACGCGCGAGCTTCAGCGTCGCGTCGCGGAACACGCGCGACACCGCGCTCTTCGGCGTGATGAAGTCGGTCGAGCGCGTCGAGTTGCGGATGTTCTCGTCAGCCGCGAACTCGCGCTCGCTCGCATACGTGTCGAGCAGGCGGTCGTCCGCGCGGCCGTCGAGCACGAGCTTCAGTTTCCACGCGAGGTTGTCCGCGTCCTGCACGCCGCTGTTCGCGCCGCGCGCGCCGAACGGCGACACGCCGTGCGCGGAATCGCCCGCGAACAGCACGCGGCCGTGCCGGAACGTATCCATCCGCTGGCAGCGGAACGTATAGACGCTCACCCATTCCAGCTCGAACTCGGCGTCCGGCCCGAGCAGCGCGCGCACGCGCGGGATCACGCGCTCCGGCTGCTTCTCGGCGACCGGATCGGCGTCCCAGCCGAGCTGGAAGTCGATGCGCCAGACGTTGTCGGGCTGGCGGTGCAGCAGCACCGACTGGTTGCGGTGGAACGGCGGATCGAACCAGAACCAGCGCTCGGTCGGGAATTCCGCCTTCACCTTCACGTCGGCGATCAGGAAGCGGTCCTTGAATGTGCGGCCGCGGCTCTCGAGGCCCATTGCCGCGCGCATCGGGCTGCGCGAGCCGTCGGCCGCGATCACGTACTGCGCGCGCAGCGTCTCGATGCCTTCCGGCGTCTCGACGGTGAGCGTGGCGTGTTCCGCCGATTGCGCGACACCCGTCACCTTGTGCTTCCAGCGGATGTCGATGTTCGGCAGCGCGAACGCGCGCTCGGCCAGATAGCCTTCGACGTAGTACTGCTGCAGGTTGATGAATGCGGGACGCGCATGGCCTTCCTCCGGCAGCAGGTCGAACGCATACAGCTGTTCGTCCTGCAGGAACACCTTGCCGACGTGCCAGCTCACGCCCTTGTCGACGAAACGCTCGCCGCAGCCGAGCCGATCGAAGATCTCGAGCGTGCGCTTCGCGAAGCAGATCGCGCGCGAGCCCGTCGACAGCGTGTCGTCGTCGTCGAGCAGCACGACCGGCACGCCCTGCTGCGCGAGGTCGATCGCGGCCGACAGGCCCACCGGGCCCGCCCCGACCACCACCACCGGGTGGATGGCGGTGTCATCGCCGGCGCCCCGCGTCGCGCGCGGCCGGTAGTCGAACTTCAGCGTCTGGTAATCGATGCTCATGGTCGCCATCCGCTCCTCAGCCCTGCCGTCCGCGCGCCGACGCGCGCCGCGTCGTCCCGCTCATGCCCGTTGCCCGCCGCTGCCGCGGCCCGCCCTGCCTCGCCCACTTGCTGTCAACCGCCACGTCTCGCTCCTTGCTTCCTGTTGATTCGATTCGGGAAACGGCGCCGCTCCGGGCGCCCGAACGCCGCTTTTCTTGATCGGCGACAAATCTTTGGATTTACGAATAGTAAAACCAATTACGAATAGTGAAATCAACGTAAACCCTAGCCATCGGCTCGAGGACGGGATAACCATATGAGCGAAACGCCAAGCCGAGCCGGGCGTGCGCTGCTAATATCAAGGCACGAGGCGGCCCTTTCGGCCGCCATTTTTCCTTCCTACGCCGATGATTCCGCCCAACATTCCCGAGCTGATCGTCCGTGCCGGGCAATTGCCGTATCTGCGGGAACACCTCGCGCTCGCCGAGGGCGGCACCGCGTGCGCAATCCTGCCGGAGCGCACGCTCGCGAGCGCCTATGAACCGATCTACGACGTGACGATGCCCGGCGCGCCGCAGTCGACGTCGTTTGCTGACGCGATCGAGCGCTACGGCGACGAACTCGGCTTCCAGGCCGTCACGCTGGTCACGGGCACGCCGCACGACCCGGTCGACTCCGCTGTCGACGACCAGACGCTCGTCGCGATCGACCGGCTGTCGCGCGCGCTGCACGCGATCAACTTCTTCGGCGCGCAACGACACGGGCTGCTGTTCCTGCGCGTACACGAACGGCTGCTCAAGAGCGTGAAGTACGACCACGGCAAGCATTTTTCGTCGGTGCTGCAGCGCTTCGGGCTGCCGACCGAGCGAATCGTGATCGAGCTGCCGGCGGTCGCGGTCGCGCACAAGACCTTCCTCGGCTACCTGACGCGCAGCTACCAGCATCACGGCTTCAAGGTCGCGGACAAGCTGCCCGACCCGGGCCGGATCCTCGCGGTTGAATCGGAGATGGCGCGGCCCGACTACATCAAGATGGATGCGGGCATCGCGCTGCGCGACGGGATGGTGAAGGCGCTGGTCGCGTATGCGCAGCGCGTGCGGATTCCGCTGATCTTCGACGGCGTCGTCGACGAGACGCAGTGCGAGCTGCTGCGCCAGCACGACGTGCGGTTCATGCAGGGGCCGGTGTTCGCGAAGGTCGTCCCGGCCTGAGCGGGCGGGTGCCCGGCCCGCGCGGGGCGCGGCACGCCGGATGGCGGAATCCGACGCCCGGATTGCTTCGGGAATCGGGGGCGGCGGGCATCGCCGCCCGAAACCGGCCGGTTCCTCTTCCGTTCATGCGTGAAAGGTAGAACGCACTTGCGCGCGGATTCGATGCCGACACGGCGACGGCCGCAGCCTATGCCGTTCCGCCATCGTCGAATTTCGGCAGATCGTCGTCGATCTCGATGCCCGGGAAGCGATCCCCGTACCAGACGTGCCACGCGGGACGCAGCCGCGCCGGCTCGTCGAGCGTTGCATAGTTGATTTCCACGGTCGTCGGCGCATCGGTCAGGCGGTACTCCAACTGCGCGCCGCAGCGGCCGCAAAAGCGCCGCTCGCCCCACGCGCTCGACGCATAGACCGTCGGCTCACCCCGCAGGTATTCGAATGCGTCGAGCGGCACCGATGCCGACGCGACGACCGCCGCCCCCGTCGTGCGCTGACAGAGCCGGCAATGGCAAAAGCCTGCGTCGGCCGGAATGCCGGCGATCCGGTAGCGGATCGCCCCGCATGCGCAACCGCCTTCCATGGTTTCCGGGTGGGACATCGCGAACCTCGTCATCGTCGGGGAACCGGTGGACGATGATGAGCGCGGTTCGCGCGCGGTGCAACCGGCTGCGGCGCCCCCTCCGGTGCCCGATCGGCCCGGCGACGCGCCGCTTGCGGCGACCGTTTCAGACCGTCTGCCCGAGCCGCTGCGCGAGCGCCTTCAGCTTCGGTCCGACCTGCGTGCGGAACACGTCCTCGTCCATCGACGACGCAGGCCCGCTGCAGCTCAGGATCAGCCAGCGCCCCTCGCGCGGTTCGCGAAACGGCACGGCCGCCGCGTTCACGTCCATGTGCCACGCGCGGAACGAATAGCAGCATCCGCCCGCGGAGAACTCGGCCACCGCGTCCCGCGCGGCCGCGACGAGCGCATCCGCGTCGGCCGCGCCGCCGGCGGCCCGGTGCAGATCCGCATAGAGCGCGCGGCGCACGTCCTCCGGCTGCACGGCCAGGTACGCGCGCCCCATCGAGCTCGTCAGCATCGACAGCCGCGAGCCGGGCGCAAGCCCGAGCGTCAGCGCGGTTTCGCTGCGGATCGTCTCCAGATAGATCATGTCGAGCCCGTCGCGGCAGCCGAGCGACACGGCCGCGCCGATCTCGCGCGCAAGCGCCTGCATGTGCGGCCGGGCGAGATCGAGCGTCCCCGAGCCGGACAGCAGCGCGTAGCCGAGCGACAGCACGCCGGCGTCGAGCGCATACTTTCCGAGCGTCTCGTCATAGCGCAGGTAGCCGAGCACGGTCAGCGTATAGGCGAGCCGGTTCACCGTCGCCTTGGGCAGCCCGGTGCGCTCCGCGAAGTCGCGATTGCCGAGCATCGTCTCGCCGGGCCGGAATGCGCGCAGCAGGTCGAGCCCGCGCGCGAGCGCAACGACGAACTTGCGCTCGTCGATCGTGGTTTCGTCGATGGTTGAAAGCGTCATGTGATGCTACACTGGGTTCGTTTTGCAAAACATTGTTCCGCACAGCGGAACTATAGTCAAGCGAACGTTAGATATCGGGGCAGGCCGCGAGCGCCAACCCGGGACCGACCGCAAAGCATGGGATCAGGGCAAGCGCTGACGCGCCCACCCCGGCCAACAGGAGATGACACGATGAGCGCTGCAACTTTTCATTGGGACGATCCGCTGTTGCTCGACCAGCAACTGACCGAAGAAGAGCGGATGGTGCGCGATGCCGCGCACGCGTATGCGCGGGACAAGCTCGCGCCGCGCGTCACCGAGGCGTTCCGCCATGAACGCACCGACGCCGAGATCTTCCGCGAGATGGGTGAGATCGGCCTGCTCGGCCCGACGATTCCGGAAGAGTACGGCGGCCCCGGCCTCAATTACGTGAGTTACGGGCTGATCGCGCGCGAAGTCGAGCGCGTCGACTCCGGCTACCGCTCGATGATGTCCGTTCAGTCGTCGCTCGTGATGGTGCCGATTCACGAATTCGGCTCGGACGCGCAGAAGCAGAAATACTTGCCGAAGCTCGCGACCGGCGAATGGATCGGCTGCTTCGGCCTGACCGAGCCGAACCATGGCTCCGACCCGGGCAGCATGGTCACACGCGCGACGAAGGTGCCCGGCGGTTATTCGCTGTCCGGCTCGAAGATGTGGATCACCAACTCGCCGATCGCCGACGTGTTCGTCGTGTGGGCGAAACTGGAAGAAAACGGCAAGGACGCGATCCGCGGCTTCATCCTCGAGAAGGGCTGGAAGGGCCTGTCGGCGCCGGCGATCCACGGTAAGGTCGGGCTGCGCGCGTCGATCACCGGCGAGATCGTCCTCGACGAAGTGTTCGTGCCCGAAGAGAACCTGATGCCGAACGTGAGCGGCCTGCGCGGCCCGTTCACGTGCCTGAACTCGGCGCGCTACGGGATTGCCTGGGGCGCGCTCGGCGCGGCCGAGTCGTGCTGGCACACCGCGCGTCAGTATGTGCTCGACCGCAAGCAGTTCGGCCGGCCGCTCGCCGCGAACCAGCTGATCCAGAAGAAGCTCGCCGACATGCAGACCGAAATCACGCTCGGCCTGCAAGGCGTGCTGCGTCTCGGCCGGATGAAAGACGAAGGCACGGCGGCCGTCGAAATCACGTCGATCATGAAACGCAACTCGTGCGGCAAGGCGCTCGACATCGCGCGACTCGCGCGCGACATGCTCGGCGGCAACGGCATCTCGGACGAATTCGGCGTCGCGCGCCATCTCGTCAACCTCGAAGTGGTGAACACGTACGAAGGCACGCACGACATCCACGCGCTGATCCTCGGCCGTGCGCAGACGGGCATCCAGGCGTTCTTCTGATCGTCCGGATGCGGCGTCGTACGCGGCAGTGCCGCGGCGTACGCGCAAAAAGATACGGCCCGCCCGGCATGACTGCCGGACGGGCCGTTTTTCATCGGATCCGCGCTTCGGGCCGCCGGCCCGGTACCGCGTTCACCCGCCGCTGCTTACTTGTTCGGCTGTGGCGTGAGGCGCAGGTACGGACGCACCGCGTTGAAACCCTTCGGGAAACGCTTCTTCAGCTCTTCCGGATCCTGCAGCGACGGCACGATCACGACGTCATCGCCGTCCTTCCAGTTGCCGGGCGTCGCGACCTTGTAGTTGTCGGTCAGCTGCAGCGAGTCGATCACGCGCAGCACTTCGTCGAAGTTGCGGCCGGTGCTGGCCGGATAGGTGATGGTGAGCCGCACCTTCTTGTTCGGGTCGATCACGAACAGCGAGCGCACCGTCAGCGTTTCGTTCGCGTTCGGGTGGATCATGTCGTACAGCTGCGACACCTTGCGGTCCGCGTCGGCGATGATCGGGAAACCGACGACGGTCGACTGCGTTTCGTTGATGTCGTTGATCCAGCCCTTGTGCGATTCGACGCCGTCGACCGACAGCGCGATCACCTTCACGTTGCGTTTCTCGAATTCGCCCTTCAGCTTCGAGGTCAGCCCGAGTTCAGTCGTGCACACCGGCGTGTAGTCGGCCGGGTGCGAGAACAGGACGCCCCAGCTGTCGCCCAGCCACTCGTGAAACTTGATGGGGCCCAGGCTCGATTCCTGCTCGAAATCCGGTGCGATGTCACCAAGACGCAGACTCATGATGTTCCCTCCTCGAACGATGCTGGTTGAAACCGCGCGCTGGACGGCGCGGGACAGTCCATCAGCTTACGGGAAGCAATGGGCGACGCGAACGATTATTCTGTTTGATATTCATACTTTTTTGTCATTTTTACCCGGTATCGGGACACGACCGACGGCCACAAGGGAAACTTTTCGCAGCATTTGTGGCTCTGTCAATGCTAACGAGTCATTTACCATGTGGTCTTGCACCGCCGCCGCGTGTCTTCCCGGCTCGCCAGCAGGCAAGGGTTTCGCTACGATGTGAACCTGCAGCATGACAGCATGAAGGGAGTTGCAATGTCGGAAATCAACAAGGAGAAGCTGATGTCGGATATCAAAACCGTTCTCGCGGACGCCGAGGATCTGCTCAAGCAGGCAGCGAGCAGCACGGGCGACCGTGCGGCCGAGCTGCGCGAGAAAGCCATGTCGCGCCTGAAACAGGCCAAGGAAAAGGCAACCGACGTCCAGGTCGTGGTGGTCGAGAAAGGCAAGAAGGCCGCGCGCGCGACCGACGACTACGTGCACGAGCATCCGTGGACGTCGATCGGCGTCGCTGCCGGCGTCGGCGTGCTGATCGGCCTGCTGATCAACCGCAAGTAACGCGCTCAACGCCGTTCCGCCCCATGTGCCGCCCGGTGCGGCGTATGGGTGCCGAAGCCAGCCGGCGGTCCGCCCCGGCCGGCTTTGCCCTAGCCGCTCATTGCGCGCACAAGCGCCTCATCCATGACGACAGACACCCACCCGCAGCCGTCCGGCCAGGGACCGCTGCGCCGCCTCGTCGGTTCCGCAATCGGCCTCCTGCAAACGCGCCTCGAACTGGTCGGCATCGAACTCGCCGAGGAGAAGGAACGCCTGATGGGCGTGCTGTTCCTCGGGCTCGCGGCCATGATGCTCGCGACGATGGCGCTCATCAGCCTGACCGTGCTCGTCACGATCGCGTTCTGGGACACCTATCGCTGGCAGTCGCTCGCGGCCATCACCGCGCTGTACGCGATCGCGGGCATCGGATGTGCATTGAAAGCGCGTTCGGGCCTGCGCGACGCGCCGACCGTGTTCGAGGCGACGCTCGCCGAGCTCGATAAAGATCGCGAAATTTTCCGCGGCAAGCCGTGAACGCAGTCGCGTTCCCCTCCCTCACCTACTTCGCCGACGCGCCATGAGCCAGAACGTCACGGGCCATTCAACCCGCCCCCATTCGTCGCGATCGAACTGGAGCGCGTCGCAGCATCGCGCACTCCGCAAGGAATTGCTGATCCTGCGATCCGAGGTCGAACGGCTCGAGCTTGCCGAAGCCGCCGCCGAAATGCGCCACGCCGTCACGCGCTTCAGTTGGCTCAAGGTATTCGTCCCCGGCCTGTCGGGCACCGGCTTCAGCCAGTCCGCCAAGAACTTGAACGCGAGCCTCGGCCAACTCGTCAACCAGTACCCGATGTTGAGTTCGCTCGCGTCGCTCGTGCTGGCGAAACCCATACGCTCGCTGCTACGCGCGAGCGCTGGCCCCGCGCTGAAATGGGGCTCCGTCGGCTTCGCTGCATGGGAGATCTACCGGATCTGGAAACAGTCGCGCGACGAGCGCAACCCTGCCACGAACGACGACTGACACGCAACGACAGGCGCGCATGGGCCCGGCGCCGTTGCGCGTTTTCCGTGCGTGATCGCGTGATCAACGCACGCCCCAGCATGTCCGCTCCCGTGCGTCAGCGTCGGCGTCAGCATCGTTAGATCCTGCATTGCCTTTCGTCCCGTCCGCGCGCAGCGTGAAAGCACCGCATGCGTCGTCGCGCATCGGGCCTGCATCGAGCGGGCGTGCAATGAGTTCGTAGGCCACCGGTGCATCGTCGCCGGCTGCTCGCCGCAGCGCGATGTCGTAGACCGCCTGCCCGTCCGGGGGCGCCTGCGAATATGCGTCTGGCAGCGTCCGTGGCGGCGGGCCGTCGAGCGTTTCGAGATACTGAGCCGCGCGGTAGAGCGCAGCGACCGCGGATGCGCGATGCACACGCGCGACGTGCTCGCGATACGACGGAATACCCCACCCGGCCAGGGCGGCGACGATCGCGAGCACGATCATCAGTTCGAGCAACGTGAACGCCACCGATCGGCGCAGCAATGGAGACCGTTTCATCGATGAACCGCCGCGACGCGACGCCAGCGCAGTGCAACGATGCGTCCGTGTCGCACCGCGACCTGGCTCTGCAGCCAGACCACGCTTGACGCATGGCCACCGACACCACGCGCGGTGACGAGGTACGCACGACTCCCTCGAGGGCCGACGCCTCGCCAGGCTTCGATCAGGCAACGCGGCGGCTGGGCCGCCATCGGCCAGGATGCAAACGGCGCGAATGCTTCGGCGACACCCAGCGCGGTCGCACGCCGCCACGCGTCCGGCTCGGCGGATGACGCGAGCTCGTCGATGTACGGCGCCCCGCCTCGAAGCAATCGCGCCGTGCAGGCTGCGACCGCCGCATCGGCTGCGTGAAATGCAATCAGCCGGTCCGACAATGCACGTGTGCGGCGCGATTCCGTCAATGCGGATTCGAACCATGTGCCGGTCAGCGCGGCGACCGCCGCGCCAACCGCGATCACGGCAGGCAGTGCAAGGCCTGCGTCGCGACGCCAGTGGCGGCTGGTGGACGGAAAGCGTGTGCGTGATGTTGTTCCGCTCAGCATGGGACCCTCACCGCGTGCCGCATGTCGCGGAACGCCACGGCGCGCTGCCTTTCGAAACCAGCCGCGATTCGCATTGCGAGCTGGTCGACGAATCGGTTCGCGTCGATCATCGCAACACCCCATGATCCTGCGCCGCATCACCCACGGGATCGGTGGATGCGACCGCGGCATTGCGCAACGCGACGATTCGATGCAGCGCCAGATGCGCGCGACCGTCCGACGAAACGGCCGTGCGGCCGTCGCAATCGACATGACGCGCGGGCCCGTGCGTCGGTTCGCCACGCGCACGCACGCATACATGCACGGCAACGACATCGCGCCAGTCGCCGCTGCCCATCACCCCCGCGTCGACGAACTGCGCGGCTTCGCGACGGAGGTAACGCACGCGCAGTTGATCGATGCCGGACACGACGGGTTGCGGCGTACCCGGGCGCCCGCTTCCCTCGCAGTACAACTCGGGCTCACCCGTCGACGGGCTGACATGCGCGTCGAAACGATTTTCCACGAGCGGCCGCTCACCAGGCGCGCCAACACCCTGCCCGAGACAATCCGTCACCTGTGCCCCAATCGTCGGCCACGTCGACACGGCATCGCCGACATACCGAACCAGCAATGCATCCGACGCTGCGCGCATGGCTTCGCAGCGCACCTTCGCTCCGTTGCCTCGCACGCGCCCCGCGGAACAGCCGAACACAGGCGGTAACGATGGCGGCCCTTCGACATCGAGCGGACGAAACCCGGCCATCTGGATCTGCTCGCCGATCAGCATCAGTGCGGTCGCGGCCGCATCGCGCATCCGGAACCCGTCTTCCGCTCGCCGCTGCGCGACGCGCTGGGCGTGATACAGCGCACCGGCAGCGGCAAGCACCAGCAGACCGACCGTCATCGCGATCATCACTTCGAGCAGCGTATGCGCGCGGCTGCGGCGTTCACCGTTCATCGGCATTGACCTCGGCCTCCCGAAACGGAATCCGCACGCACGACGGTGGCCCGACCGTTGCCCGCGCACTTTCGCAGCGCGCCGATGTCAGCGCGTGGGCGTGAGCGTCACGCCAGCCGACCGTCACGTAGCGGACACCCGCCGGCCCATCGTCGAGCGCCGTCGTGCCGCCGGGCAACGATGCGGACGCGAGCGCCGCGATGCCGTCGTCGGCGCCTGCCACTGCGTGCCGGCGCTCAATGCGAGCATCGGCCAGCCACAGCGCGCGTTCACGCCAGATCGTCGCCCGCTGCGCGCGCGTCATCGCAAGCTGGCTGCCGGCCACGGCCAGCATCACGGTTGCAAGTAGCGCGACAGCCAGCACCGCTTCGAGCAGCGACGTGCCGTGCATCGATTTGCGCGCGCGCTTCATGCCGCTTCGCAACGACCGGTGACGACGCGCGCCCGGCCGCCTGCCGCGATCCGGACGCAGCGCGACACGCGTGTGTCGTCGCCGGACAGCGTACGCTGCGGACGCAACTCGAAACGTCTGATCCCGCCAAGCACCTGACCCGCCGGCGGAGCAAATGCCAGATCGTGCGCCGCCCCCACGACAGCGATGTCGGCATCGCGCGGATAGCGCCGCAGCACGCGCGACCGTCCGTCGAACTGCCCGCTGACGATCCATCCGCACGACCATCCCGGCAGGTCGCACCGCTCGCCTGAACGCACGCAATCGCCGTCGCGCCCGGCCCTGCACAGCGTGACGCGCACGCCGAGACGTGTTGCTTCGGTGCGCGCGAACGACAGCGCGCCGAGCAACGCACGCGTGCGTGCATCCACACGTTCACGCATGTGCCACTGATCGAATGCAGGTGCTGCGTATAGCCCGATCGCGGCTGCGAGCGCGATCGCGACCATCAGCTCGACGAGCGTAAAGCCGCCGCAGCATCGCACGCGTTGTTCAACGCCCTGTCGGTGCAGTCCCATCGCCATCGCCCTCCGTCAACGTGATGCGACGACTGTAGCGACGCAAGCAGACACGCGCCATTAGCCGAACGGCCGACTGGCGACATGCGATCGCGGCCGACACAATCGGCGCGAACTGAACCCACGGAGAAGACGATGAACGGACGCAGCGCGTCAGCGCTTACGCGGAGGTTTGGAGGGGGACGCGCGACGGAACTCTTCGATCACGTCGGCAAATTCGGAAACATCCTCGAACCGGCGGTAAACCGATGCGAAACGGACATAGGCGATCGTATCGAGGCCGCGCAACTCGTTCATCACGAGTTCGCCAAGCTTCTCGCTACGCACTTCACGCTCGCCGGTCGCAAGCAGTTGGTATTCGATACGGGCAACCGCCGCGTCGATCGCGTCAGCCGCAACCGGCCGCTTGCGCAGCGCGAGTTGCATGCTAGCGACGATCTTGCGACGGTCGAATTCCGTGCGGCTGCCGTCCTTCTTCACGACGGCCGGCAGGTTCAGCTCGACCCGCTCGTACGTCGTGAAGCGCTTGTCGCAAGCCGAGCAACGACGGCGCCGACGAATCGCGGCGCCATCTTCGGACACACGCGAGTCGACGACCTGCGTGTCCTCGTGCCGGCAGAACGGGCAGCGCATGCTGGATCAGCGATAAACCGGGAAACGCTTGGTCAGCTCGGCTACTTGCGCGCGCACGCGCTCGATCGTCGCTGCGTCTTCCGGGTTCTCGAGCACGTCGGCGATCAGGTTGCCGACCTGCTCGGCTTCCGCCGGGCCGAAGCCGCGCGTCGTCATCGCCGGCGAACCCAGACGGATCCCGCTCGTCACGAACGGCTTTTC
>NZ_QTQD01000018.1:0-138046 GCF_003858025.1 Burkholderia sp. Bp9004
ATCTGTCGCCGGAAATCTACGAGACGGACCTTGCCATCCCGAAGCTGCCAACCAAACGCGACGGCTATATCGCGTTCCATTTCCTGCCCGACAGCAAGATCGAAGCCCAATGGGTCGAATACCCGACCGGTCCGCGCAACCCGAATACCACGAGCAACGCGTCGTCCACGACGAACTGAATGACAGGAACATCGACATGCTGAATTTTCTTCGCCGTCTCATTCGCAACCCGATCGCGATCGCCATGATGCTGCTCGGTGGTGCGTGGTGGGTGCATGCGCAAACCACAGATTTCGGCCCGTACCGCGTCATCGGTTATAACTTCACCGATCGCAGTATCTACAGTTTCAAGATCGACGAATTTGGCGCAGGTAACGTGCGTGCGCACAAGCCAGGCGGTGGCGGTGGAACCGTATGCTGTATGGATGTACCTCGGGGCAAGAAAACCTGGCGCATCAAACTCAAGTACGAGCTGACTCAAGAACAATACAAAAACAACCTTCCCAGCGACATCTTCGAGACGGACATTGCTATTCCGCCGCTTCCTGACAAGCACGGCGGATACATCGAATTCTATTTCTTGCCGAAACAGAAAATTGAAGCGCGATGGGCCGAACTGCCGACTGACCCTCACAATCCGAACTTGCAGTAACCGGGAGGAAAGCATGCCTAACGACACAATCCCCGATCTGTCGCCGGAAATCTACGAGACGGACATTGCCGTCCCGAAGCTGCCAACCAAACGCGACGGCTATATCGCGTTCCATTTCCTGCCCGACCGCAAGATCGAAGCCCAATGGGTCGAATACCCGACCGGTCCGCGCAACCCGAATACCACGAGTAACGCGTCGTCCACGACGAACTGAATGACAGGAACATCGACATGCTGAATTTTCTTCGCCGTCTCATTCGCAACCCGATCGTCGTCGCGGTGCTCCTGCTCGGCGGGGCGTGGTGGGTGCATGCGCAGACAGGAGGATACGGACCGTATCGGGTCATTAGCTATAACCACACGGATCGAAGCATCTACAGCTTTCAGATCGACGATTTCGGCGCAGGGGGATCATATGCGCACGAATCCCAAGGAGGCGGTGGCATCGTATGCTGCATGGATGTCCCTCGAGGGAAAAAGACCTGGCATATAAAGATCATCTATGACTTGACCAAAGAGCAGGCTCAAAAGAATGTGCCGAATGAGGTTTACGAAACCGACATTCCCGTTCCCCCTCTGCCAAACAAGCATGGCGGGTATATCGCATTTCATTTTCTGCCCGATCGAAAGATTGAGGCGCAGTGGGTCGAACGTCGAATCAAGGCAAACATCCCGAACGCAAACTAAGATAGCGAGCGCAGCATGTCGAACGAAACCAGTCCTGCCCAAAGCGCCAACTCAAGCCAATCCGATTCCGCCTCCGGTGCCTCCCGTGCATCGCGCGCAGCGAGCGTCAGCGCGCAGCTTCCCCCCGAACCGCCAAGCCCTTGCTTTCGCTGCCATCAGGAAATCTACCAATCCTTCTTTTTTGATGGATTTGCGCAAGGGCTAAAGGATGTCGATCACCCGTCGAATATCCTTCGACTGTTCAATGCACACGAAGAAACAAACGATGAGCGCGGCATCTACAAGATGTACTACGACGGGATGGGCCGCGACCTTGCCAACCAGACGGTCGGCACCGGCAAGAAGGTGGCAAGCGACATCGCGTCCACCGCCGAGAAGATGGCGAGCGACAAGTTTCTGAAAGGGCCTGCCAAGGCCGTCGCCGACGATATCCGAAAACGGGCAATGAACGACGCCGGCGACAAAGGTCTACTGACCCGAGCCAGATCCGCGATTCTCGAAGGTACCGCTGGCGCTGGCACTACAGCGAAAAACAATATAAAAGACTCGTTTTCTCTGAAAAAACTGGGACCCGAACTGGTCTCGTCTGGTGTAAGCATCGCCGCGGACTCTTATCAGCCTGTCCGCGACAGCGAGTTCAGTGCCGGATATATGGGAACCGGCTTCGACATCCGTGTAAAGCAGGCGGTTGCTGACTTCAAGCAAAACGTACTGGATGCACGCGATTCCGATCCTCGTAAAATTCTGCGGATCCGCGTAGCGATCTTCGGCTACGATCGCGGTGGCACCATAGCCCGAAAATTTGCAAACGAACTGATCGGAAAGGTATGCAAGCAAGGGAACGGCCAGGTGACGTATGACGGGATTCCCGTGGAATTTGATTTCATGGGCCTCTTTGATTGCGTGTCGACGTCTTTCGCAGATTCGGTTTTTACCAAGGTAGTTTCCCCGGTGCTTGGCGTCATTCCAGGCGAAGGCAAAGCCGTCAGCTTCAGTATCAAGGGGCTTAGCATGTTCATTGGCTTGGCCAAACAGTCGCTCGGCGAGTACGACATACAGAAGGAATTCAAGTCGATCGTTCATCACGTCGCGGCGACAGAACTGCGCTTCTACAAGAATCTCGATTCGCCGAGAAAATCGTCCGATCACGCAAACCTGCTTGAAATCGTCTATCCCGGCAGTCAATCCGACGTTGGCGGAGGATTTCGCGAGGGAGAGGATAACAAGTCCGCCGAGTTGGCGCGTGTGTCGGCACGCAACATGCTCGATCGTGCGTGGGCGGCCGGCGTACCGTTTCTCCCGCTTTCACAGATGCGCGACAAACGCCCTACCGCGGCAAAGGAATTCGATTTCCAGAAAACCGTCAACGTCAACGGCAAGAATCTCACGGTTAATGACCTCTTCGCGGCCTACACCGCGATGCTGCCGAAATCGAGCGGCCCGCTCGAAACACATTTTCTCGAGCACCAGAAGCTGTTCGTGTCATGGGCACGTTACGTCCACGATCGCACCGCGCACGAAAGCACCGGCAACAGCCTGTTCATCAACACCGTGGACGCCGACGTCTACAACGCGGTCTTCCCGCACGGCGGCGGCTTGCCAAACTATGAGGGCCGGGACTGGTACTACAAGAGCCAGGATCCGAATTCCAAAGTCCCGCAGTTCACCTTCGGCGAACGCCGGACAGTCGACGACATCTCGGACAAGACCGTGCGCGCATTGGCCACCGCATGGGTGCACCCGCCAAAACTGTCACCGGAAGTCATCGCGTTCTTCGACAACTTCGTACACAACACGATCACGCCATTCAACAACGTGTCGCTCGGCGACGGGGTATTCATGCAACTGCGCGAAATCGAGGAGAAAGGCTGGGTCGCACGCCAGACCGACGCCGCGAAGGACTACGTGAAAAAAGTCCTCGGCAACGTATCGAAGAACATCAAGGATGCGCAGGACGAATACGTCAGGCAGGTCACGTCCGGCCAGATTCCGCACGGCGCGTCGATCGGCGACCTCTCCGGCGACTGAGCAGTACACACCACGCCAATCAGCAAGCCCGCCCGGCCGCACACGCGACCGGGTGCCAACCGCATCCGGCCCCGCGTCAGTTGTACCCGAGAATCGCCACCGCCGCGACGTCCGGCCGGTCGAGCGTATTCCCGACGAGCGACGTCATCGGCTCCTGCAGCACGGCCTGATACGAGGTCACGCGCGGCGCTTCCGGCGCGCCCGGCTCATCCGGTGCCGGTTCGTCGAACGCGGCATCGAAATCGCTGTAAAACCCCGGTTGCTTCTGCGAAAAAGTCATCTCCACTCCTTTACCTGTTTTATCTGTTTATGTTTTCGATGTTCTAACCAACTTGCTTCAATGCCGCCGCCTGCACCGGCATGCCGTCGTGCGCCGCCTCCGATCGCGCCAGCTGCGCGCGCGTGCGCCGCGTGATGTGAATCACCGCGAACACGACCGGCGCGATCAGCAGGCCTTCCGCCAGTTCGGGATCGACCGGCAGGTTCATCACATGCAGCGCCTTGAACGCCGCCGTCGCGAGCGACAGCACGTAGTACGAAATGGCCGCCACCGACAGCCCTTCGACCGCGTGCTGCAAGTGAAGCTGATTGCGCGCGGTGCGCTCCATGCCCGCCAGCAGGCGCGTCACGTCCTTTTCCTGAGCAAGATTCACGCGCGTGCGCAGCAGGTCGACCGCTCGCGCGATCCGCGCGGCGATCTGCTCGTGGCGCGCCCACACGCTGCGGCAGGTTTCCATCGCCGGCGCGAAGCGCCGCTCCATGAACTCGGCGATCGTCGGCATCCCTTCGATGCGCTCCTCGCGCAGCTCGTGAATGCGGGCCAGCACGAGCTTTTCGTACGCACGCGACGCGCTGAAACGTGCGCCCGATCCCGACAGCGATTCGACCCGCACCGCGAGATGCGTGAGCTTGACGAGCAGCGCCGTGTCGTCGCCGTCTGCGCCGCTCGCGTCCATCCGCTGCATCAATGCATGCAGCGCCGCGTGGATCTCGTCGAGCTCGCGGCTCATCCGCCGCGCGACCGGCAACGCGAGCAGCGCCATCATCCGGTACGTCTCGATTTCATACAGGCGCTGCAGCAGCCGGCCGCCCTGCTCCTCGCGAAAATCCTCGTCAACGACGAGAAAGCGCATGAAGCCGTCGTCACGCACATGCCAGTCGCAAAACACCTTGCCGCCGCCCAGCACGTTGCTGCCGACAAGCGCGGGCCCGTCGATCCAGCGGCGCATGTCACCGCACACGAGCCGCGCGGCGTCGCCCGTCAGCAGTTCCATGCGCACCGCGACGAAGCGGATGCCGGCGAGCCGCGCGAACCACGCGGCAGGAATCCCTTCGATCGCGAGATCGTCGAAATAGCCGGTGTCGCGACGCGGCGCGACGAACGTGAACGTCGAGAATTCGGTGTGCCGCTCCCACTTCAGATGCCAGCCGCACGGCGACTGCACCGCAAGGTGGGTCGCGCCGTCCTGCGGCACGGCAATGCCGGTGTCACGGCACAGTGCGTGCAGCAGCGTTTCGTGGATATCGGGCTGGCCGTCCGCGTAGATCGCGTAATGCGTGAGCGACACGGCTTCGGCGAGCCGCAGGAACGGCCGGGCATGCAATTCCGCGGCCAGCGCGGCGCGCAACGGATGATCCATCATTGGTACACCACTCTTCCTGTTCAACGCTGCGTGCCGGGCTCGCCGGCGTGTTGGCCGCACCGCATCGAACGATACGGCAGGCTCGATGCCACTATGGCAGACACATAGCAACAATAAAAACGCATAATGCTGATCGTTACGTTCAGTTTTCCTGATACCCATGAAGATGCTCGATCACGACGTGCTGGCCACCGTCGTCGCCGTCGCGGAAACCGGCAACATGACCCGCGCCGCCGAAGCGGTGAACCGCTCGCAGTCGGCCGTGAGCATGCAGATCAAGAGCCTGGAAGACGCGATCGGCCGGCCGCTGTTCGTGCGCAAGCCGCGCAGCATCGTGCTGACGCGCGAAGGCGAGGTGCTGCTGGGATTCGCCAGACGAATGCTGGCGCTGCGCGACGAGGCGTGGGCGGCCGTGGTGCGGCCGGAAGTGACCGGCAAGGTCGTGATCGGCGTGCCGGACGACTATGCGTCGTCGCTGCTGCCGTCGGTCCTGAAGAAATTCTCGGCGACCTACCCGAAGGTCGAGATCCAGGTGATGGGGCTGCCGAGCAGCGCGCTCGCGCCGCTGATCAAGGAAGGCACCGTCGATCTCGTGTGCGGCACGCGCATCAAGGGGCTGACCGGCGACTTCATCCGCCACGAGCCGATGGCATGGGCCGCGATGACGAACGGGCCGCGCGTGTGGGAAGAACGGCCGCTGCCGATCGCGGTGTTCATGCCGGGCAGCGTTGCGCGCGAGAACGCGATCCGCAGCCTCGAACGCGCGAAGGTGCCGTACCGCACCTCCTATGAAAGCCCGAGCCTGCTCGGGCTGCTCAGCATGGTCGAGGCGGGGCTCGCGGTCGCGCCGCTCGCGCGCTGCGCGATCCCCGCGCAGCTGTCGATGCTCGGCCGCTCACACGGGCTGCCCGATCTGCCGCCGCTCGAGCTGATCCTCGCGCGCAGCACGAATTCGAAGCGCCCGCCGTGCGACTTTCTCGCGGAGCAGTTGATGGAAGACCTTCAGCGGCAAACCGGCCAGACCGCCGACGCCTGAACCGCGGTCGGGCGCGCGCCGCCTGCGCCGTCACGAACCGCAGGGCCGTGGATGGCCGGCCGCGAGCAGCGCCGCGTTGACGATGCCCGCCACCGTGTCGACGAGCGCTTCCAGCGTGTCGCCATGCACATGCCGCCCGGCAGGCGGAATGCATTCGATACGCCGGCCGCCCCATTGCGACCCGGCCGTCACCGACAGCGTCGCCCCGAACCGGTTGCCGTGCCGCCGGCCGAAGATGCCGACGCGCTGCTCGCCCAGGTACGCCTGCTCCGGAAGAAACAGTCGAATGTCGACCGCAACCTGGTCGGGATCGCCGGCGCGCGTGTTCGCATCGGCCGACGGCGCGAACGTCTTCGCGATGCGCAGCGTCACGTGCGAATCCCAGGCGGCCAGCGGTCCGCCGGCCGCGTCGACACGTTCGAGGTCGACCGACCACTGATGGCGATCCGGCAGCCGGATCGCCTGACGCAGCAGCACCTCCGCCGCGCGCACGGTCACCCGCAGCTGCATGGCAAGCTGCGTGCCCGACGGCAACGCCGCCACGCGCACGCGGCCGCTTGCCGGACGCGTAGTCTGCACTTCTTCCATGAGGTGCATGGATCCTCCCTGTCGAGGGCCGGCGCCGCGTGCGACGCGGCGCACAAACGCTCGCCGCGACCGGCCCGCGGACAGCACGACGGACGGCGAATCGGCGGCAAACCGTAACGTACGAGCAATCAGCGTTCCCCGGCCTGACGATCCTGCGTCGCCACGCGCAGACGGCGGGCAACGGGACCGATCACGGCATCGACCTGCTGCGCGATCAGCATGTGCAGCGTGAAGTCGAGATCCTCCGGCGCGATGTCGAATTCCACATGGATCACGTCGCGCACGGTACGCGCGCTGACCACATACACGCCGAGCGGGGAATGCAGCAGCGCCGCGAGCCGGGCGTGCGCGAGCGCGCCGGTGTCGGCCGTCAGCGTGACGGGCAACCGCAGGCGCGGGCGCGGCGGCGGGAGCGGGACGACGGTAGTGCGCGCGCCGGCACGCGGCTGGCGGCTGACGATGTCGCACCCGGGTACGGGATGGATGAAGGTCATGGTGCGGACGGAGGGCGTCCTGGCTGTTGGACACATCCCGAGCTTAGAAGGCGCCGCATAAATACCGTGCAAAAAAACGGCTTTGCAGTGCAAAAAACGGCATGCCGGAAGAGCAGCTCATACCGGTCGGGTTGCGCGGCGTGCGCCCCGTCAACGCTGACAGGACAATCGCCAACGATCCACCGATACACTTGTGCCACCGTGACGTCCGGCGTCCTCGATGCCGGACGTCGCTTTAATTGCACGCACGCTCCACCGCTTCCGGTTGGCCAGCCTGCATCGCACATGTCGCCCCGATCCCGATCCGATGGAGTCCTGCTTGAACCCCTGGCGCCCCACGCTGCCCGACGCCCAATCCGACACCGTGCGGCATTCACGCGACACGTTCCCGGCCGCGCGGCCGGCTCGCGCGCAACCGGGCCGGCCGCAATGAGCGCCGGGCCGCGCAATGCCCGGATCGACGTGCTGCGCGGCGTGTCGATCCTGCTCGTCCTGCTGCATCACTTCAACATCCCGTATTCGCTGCGCGACACGTCCGTCGCGCGCATGTTCGGCTGGGACGCGGTGCACGCGGTGGTCCGCAACGGCAACTATGGCGTGACGATGTTCTTCGTGATCTCCGGCTACCTGATCACGTCGAATGCGCGCCGCCGCTGGGGCAGCCTCGGCGCGGTGGACGTGCGCGCGTTCTACGTGTCGCGCATCGCGCGCATCGTCCCGTGCCTGCTCCTGCTGCTCGCGCTTGTCAACGGGCTGGCGGCGACCGGCGTGCCGATCTTCGCGAACCACGCGCCGCAGGGTGTCGCCGTGTCGTTCTGGCTCGTCAATCTCGCATCGCTGACGTTCTGGATGAACGTGTTGATCGGCACGTATGGATGGGTCAATTACGCGCTCGGCGTGCTGTGGTCGCTGTCGGTCGAAGAGATGTTCTACCTGTCGTTTCCGCTGCTGTGCATCGCCCTGCGCCGCGACGCGCGACTGTTCGCGTTCTGGCTGGCGGTCGTCGCGATCGGGCCCGTGTACCGCTTCACGCATGCGAGCGACGAAGGCGGGTTTCTGTATGCGTATTTCGCGTGCTTCGACGGAATCGCGATCGGCTGCTGCACCGCGGTGCTGGCCGGACGCGCCGGCTGGCAGCGGCTCGCGGCCGCGCCCGTGCAATGGCTGACCGCGATCGCGATGACCGTGCTCTATCTCGCGTGGCCGATCGCCCAGAGCCATGTGATCGGCGTATCCGCGATGGCGCTCGGCACAGCCGTGCTGCTGATCGGCGCGCATGCCCGCGGCGAGCGAGCAACGGGCCGCGCGCTCGCGCCGCTGCGCTGGAGCGGCCGGCTCAGCTACGAGTTGTACCTGTTTCACCTGATCGCGCTCGGCGCGCTGCGCACGGTGTGGCCGCCCGCCACCATGCACGGCAACGGCAAGCTCGTGCTGCTCGTCGCGTATCTGGTGTTGTCGGCCGGATTGAGCGCGTCCGTCGCGCGCGGCTACGCGACGCCGCTCGACCGCATCATCCGGCGGGCCGCGTCGCGGCCTGCGGCGCGCGTGCCGGACGCCGCGACATGAGCCGCGACCGACGGCATCCGCAGGGTCGACGAAAGGAAGCGCGGCACGATGTGGGCATCACGCCGCCTGTCCGATCGCGGCCCGGCGCATCGTGACGATGCGCGCGGGCGGAATATTTGCCCACACGATCCGGCTGGCGTCGGCAACAAATGCCGGATCGCGCAGCGGGTGACGCTCGGGCACGCGCAAATCGTAGGTGAACTGGATCATCACGCCGTCGACTGACAGCACGCGCTCGCACTGCCCGACGATCGCCGTCACGTCCTGGCGCGGCAGCGTGCGCAGCGGCAAGCAGGACACGATCGCATCGACCGCCGCGTCGGACGGCAGCAGCCGCTCGAGCTGTCGCGCGTCGCCCGACACGATCGAGATACCGGGGAAGCGGCGTCGCAGGTGCTGCACGAACGCCGGCGACCGCTCGACCACCACGAGGCGCCGTGGCGCGACGCCGCGTTCGAGCAACGCGGCGGTGATCGCGCCGGTGCCACCGCCGAGCTCGACGACGAGCCCGTCGCCGTCCGGCACGGCATCGGCCATCTCGCGCGCCAGATGCCGCGAACTCGGGCACAACGCGCCCACCGCGGCCGGGCGGCCGACCCACTCGCGCACGAACAGTGCCGAGACACGCAACGCGTTCGGCCAGATCATCGGCCAACCTTGCGCGGTTGCGCTTTCAGCTTCGACGTGCCAATGACTGCATGCAACAGGGCTACGACGACACGGGGCTCTTTCACGTGCATCCTCCTGAACAAATCGGTCCGCCGCGCTCGCGCGGCGATCAATCGATTCTAGGAAATGCAAACTTAAGGCGACGTGAAGATTGTCCCTGATTGCGTCATCGATGCGGGCCGTGCAACCGACGGCTGCCCGATCAGCGGTCGACGCGCTGCTGAAGCTGCGCGGGATACCGCTCGCCGACGATCGTGATCTGGCGCAGCGCCGTCTCGATCGCCGACAGTTCGTCGGTCGTCAGCACCACCGCGGCCGCGCGCACGTTTTCGTCGAGCCGATGCAGCTTCGTCGTGCCCGGAATCGGCACGATCCACGGCTTGCGGGCCAGCAGCCACGCGAGCGCGATCTGCGCGCGCGTCACGCCCTTGTCGGCCGCGATCCGGCCGAGCAGGTCGACGAGGCCCGCGTTGGCCCTGCGGTTTTCTTCCGAGAAGCGCGGCACGATATTGCGGAAGTCGGTCACATCGAACGTCGTGCTCGCATCGATCGCCCCCGTCAGGAAACCCTTGCCGAGCGGGCTGAACGCCACGAAGCCGATGCCGAGCTCCTCGAGCGTCGGCAGGATGCGCTCCTCCGGCTCGCGCCACCACAGCGAATATTCGCTTTGCAGCGCCGCGACGGGCTGCACCGCGTGCGCGCGGCGAATCGTCTGCTCACCGGCTTCCGACAGCCCGAAGTGCGCGACCTTGCCTTCGCCGATCAGATCCTTGACGGTGCCCGCGACGTCCTCGATCGGCACGTTCGGATCGACGCGATGCTGATAGAACAGATCGATGCGGTCGACCTTCAGCCGCTTGAGCGCTGCGTCGGCCACCGCGCGGATCTGCGACGGCCGGCTGTCGACGCCCTTCATCGGCTCGCCATTCTCGAAACCGAACTTGGTGGCGATCACGACCTGATCGCGAAACGGCGCCACCGCCTCGCCCACCAGTTCCTCGTTGACGAACGGGCCGTACGCTTCGGCCGTATCGAAGAAGGTCACGCCACGTTCGAACGCCGCGCGAATCAGCGCGACGCCGCTCGCCTTGTCGGTGGCCGGACCGTAGCCGTAACTCAATCCCATGCAGCCGAGCCCGATTGCCGAGACTTCGAGGCCGCTCTTTCCAAGCATGCGCTTTTGCATGACTTTCTCCTGCTGAAAGGTGAAGACGATTGACGGGATGCCCGAGGAAGCGAGTGTAGGTTGATGGATACGTCTCAACAATCGGCGTACCATTTCATGCATTATTGAACGAATTTCATCAATGCTACGCACCGGCCTCGGCGAACTCACGACCTTCATCACGATCGCGGAACAGCGCAGCTTCAGCGGCGCGGCCCGCATCCTCGGCGTGTCGCCGTCGGCGCTGAGCCATGCGATCCGTCATCTCGAGGCGCGGCTCGGCGTGCGCCTGTTCAACCGCACGACCCGCTCCGTCGCGCTGACCGAAGCCGGCGAACAGTTGCTGCTGCGCGTGCGGCCCGCCGTCGCCGATCTCGAGGACGCGATGAACGACGCCGCGACCGCCCGCAACCGGCCGTCCGGCCAGATCCGGATCAGCGCGTCGGAATCCGCGTCGCGCCCGCTGATCCGGCATGTGCTGCCCGGCTTCGTCGCGCGCTATCCGGACATCCACGTGGAGTTCGTCGTCGATTCGCGGCTGATCGACATCGTCGAACACGGCTTCGACGCCGGCATCCGCGTGCGGGAGGACGTGCCGCGCGACATGATCGCCGTGCGGTTCGGCGACGCTGTCCGCTTCGTCGCGGTGGCGTCGCCCGACTACCTGGCGCGGCACCCCGCGCCGGACATGCCGCAGGACCTCACGCGCCACCGGTGCATCCGGTTCCGCTTCGAAAGCGGCGCGCTCTATCGATGGGACCTGATGCGCGACGGGAAGCGCGTGAGCGTCGACGTCGACGGGCCGATGACGCTCGGCAACCTGGGCCTGATGGTCGACGCGGCGCTCGCCGGCATCGGCATTGCATGGGTCACGCACGCGCGGGTCGCCGAGCATCTGGCCGACGGCCGGCTCGTGCGCGTGTTGCCCGAATGGGCGCAGACGTTCGACAGCCTGTGCCTCTACTATCCGGCGAACCGGCATCCGCCGGCCGCCCTGCGGCTGTTCGTCGAAGCCGTGCGCGAATGGACGGCTGCCGGAGGTAACGCGTCGGACAACTGACGGTTCGCCCCGCTCCGCCACTTCACCGCAGGTTGGTCCTCGCCAGCTCGACGATCTCGTCGCCGCGCCCGCTCAGGATCGCGCGCAGCATGAACAGGCTGAAGCCCTTCGCATGCGCGAGCTCGATCTTCGGCGGCATCGCGAGTTCGTATTTCGACGTGACGACGTCGACGACCGCCGGCCCGTCATGCGCGAACGCCGTGCGCAATGCCTGCTCGACGTTCTCCGAATGTTCGACGCGCACGCTGAAGATGCCCGCGCCCTTCGCGATCGCCGCGAAGTCGGTCGGGCTCAGGTCGACGTTGGTGTCGAGATAGCCGGCCGCCTTCAGCTCCATCGACACGAAGCCGAGCAGGCTGTTGTTGTAGACGACGATCTTGATCGGCAGGTTGAGCTGGCGCGCGGTCAGCAGATCGCCGAGCAGCATCGACAGCCCGCCGTCGCCCGACAGCGACACGACCTGCCGCCCCGGATGCGCGCCCTGCGCGCCGAGCGCCTGCGGCATCGCGTTCGCCATCGAGCCGTGGTTGAAGGAGCCGTGCAGCTGGCGCTTGCCGTTCATCGTCAGGTAGCGCGCGGCCCACAGCGTCGGCGTGCCGACGTCGGCCGTGAAGATCGCGTCGTCGGCCGCGACGTCGTCGACGATCTTCGTCAGGTATTGCGGATGAATCGCGCGGCCCGGCGGCTCGGCCACCGCGAGATCGTCGAGCCCCTTGCGCGCGGCCGCGTAGTGCTTCAGCGCGTTCTCGAGGAAGCGCCGCTGCGTCTTGCGCGTGAGGCGCGGCAGCAGCGCAGCGATCGTTTCCTTCACCGTGCCGACGAGCCCCAACGCAAGCGGCGCGCGATGCCCGAGCTGCGAGCCTTTGCAGTCGATCTGCGCGATCTTCGCGTTGGTCGGGTAGAACGGCCGGTAAGGGAAGTCCGTGCCGAGCATCAGCAGCGTGTCGCACGATTCCATCGCGTGATAGCCCGAGCTGAAGCCGATCAACCCCGTCATCCCGACGTCGAACGGGTTGTCCCATTCGACGAACTGCTTGCCGCGCAGCGCATGCACGACCGGCGCGCCGAGCGTGTCGGCCAGCGCGACCACTTCGTCGTGCGCGCCCTGCGTGCCGCTGCCGCACAGCAGCGTGACCGCGTCCGACGCGTCGAGCAGCGCCGCGAGCCGGTCGAGATCGGCGTCGGCCGGCAGGATCGACGGCGGCGCCGAGCCGCTCCACGCGGGCGCCTCTTCCGGGCCGTCGCCGAGCGCGATGTCGCCCGGCAGCACGATCACCGCGACGCCGCGCTCCTCGATCGCGGTGCGCATCGCGCGCGCGAGCACGCGCGGGAACTGCGATGCGTTGGTCACGAGCTCCGCGAAATGACTGCACTCGCGGAACAGCTCCTGCGGATGGGTTTCCTGGAAGTAGCCGAGGCCGATCTCGGTCGACGGGATGTGCGCGGCGATCGCCAGCACCGGCTGGTGATTGCGATGGCAGTCGTAGAGACCGTTGATCAGGTGCAGGTTGCCGGGGCCGCAGCTGCCCGCGCACACCGCCAGCCGGCCGGTCGACGCGGCATCGGCGCCGGCCGCGAACGCGGCGCTTTCCTCGTGCCGCGTATGCATCCAGCGGATCGAGCCGATCTGGCTCAGGCTGAACGACAGCCCGTTCAGGCTGTCGCCCGTCACACCCCAGATGCGCTCGACGCCCGCTGCCGCCAGCGTCTTCGCCAGGTATTCCGCCATCGTCTGTCTAGCCATCATGCCCTCGCTCATTGATCGGTCGTTACACGATTGATCCGGCTACGGCAGCCGCCGTCGCCGCTGACGGGACGAGCATACGCGATCGTGCCGCGCGGCGTCGTGACGATGCGAGCGTCACGCGCGGCAACGCGGCGACGCGGCGGCGGACGGGCGCGGCGACGCGGCAACGCGGCACCGTGGCAACGCAGAGCGCGGCACGCCAGTCGTTTTCTCGACGGAGCTGCCCTGCGGGGCGGCGCGCTCCCCGGCCCGCATGCCGTCAACGCAGCCTGCGCGGCTGACCCCATCGCGATGCGCTACACCGGCAGCGCATGCGTGGACAGAATCTCCTTGAGCACCATGAACGATCGCACCTGCCGCACGCCGGGCAGGTACAGCAGTTGTTCCGCGTGCAAGCGGTTGAAGCTCTCGTTGTCGCGCGTGCGGACCAGCATGAAGTAGTCGAATTCGCCGGTTACCACGTGACATTCGACACACCCCGACACCTTCTGCGCGGCCTTCTCGAATTCGGCGAACGCCTCGGGCGTCGAACGATCGAGTACGAAGCCGATCACGACCAGCATCCCGGCACCCAGCGGCTTCGGGTCGAGCAGCGCGACGATACCGCGAATCAGCCCCATCTCCTTCAACCGTTCGACGCGCCGCAGGCACGCCGGTGCGCTCAGCTTCACCTTCGCGGCAAGGCTCACGTTCGAGATCGACGCGTCCTGCTGCAACTGCCGCAGGATCGCGCGGTCGATGCGGTCGAGCACCGGCGCGGCGGCGGCCGGCAAGGCATTGCCGTGATCTAATTTCATTGCGTTTCCTGTACTTTTTACGAACGAAAATTATCCATCTGATCCGCATCTCATCGACAACGTAGGCCCTCGTTATTAATTTCGCAAGCTCATTTCGCGCCGTCCTGCCTATCATTTTTCCATTGGGACACGGCGTGCCGGCCGCCCCCGTCCGATGCGAATTCCCGCCCACAGCCTTTCGGAGCTTGTCGATGAACCTGCAACGTTTCCCCCGCTATCCGCTCACGTTCGGCCCGACGCCGATCCAGCCGCTCAGGCGTCTGAGCGCGCACCTCGGCGGCAAGGTCGAGCTGTATGCGAAGCGCGAGGACTGCAACAGCGGCCTCGCTTTCGGCGGCAACAAGACGCGCAAGCTCGAATACCTCGTCCCCGACGCGCTCGCGCAAGGCGCCGACACGCTCGTGTCGATCGGCGGCATTCAATCGAACCAGACACGCCAGGTCGCGGCCGTCGCCGCGCATCTCGGGATGAAGTGCGTGCTCGTGCAGGAGCACTGGGTCAACTACGAGGATCCGGTGTACGACCGCGTCGGAAACATCCAGCTGTCACGAATGATGGGCGCCGACGTGCGGCTCGTTGCCGACGGTTTCGACATCGGCATTCGCCGCAGCTGGGAAGAAGCGATGGAGAGCGTGCGGCAGGCGGGCGGCAAGCCGTATCCGATTCCGGCCGGGTGTTCCGAGCACCCGCTCGGCGGACTCGGGTTCGTCGGCTTCGCGGAAGAAGTGCGCGAGCAGGAAGCACAACTTGGCTTCAAGTTCGATTACATCGTGGTCTGCTCGGTCACGGGCAGCACGCAGGCGGGGATGGTCGTCGGCTTCGCGGCCGACGGACGCGCGGACCGCGTGATCGGCATCGACGCGTCGGCAACGCCCGAGCGCACGCATGAACAGATCACGCGCATCGCTCGGCACACGGCCGAGCTGGTCGGGCTGGGGCGCGATATCGAGGAGAAGGACGTGGTGCTCGATACGCGCTATGCCGGGCCGGAATACGGACTGCCGAACGATGGCACGCTGGAGGCGATTCGTCTGTGTGCGCGGCTGGAAGGCATGCTGACCGATCCCGTCTATGAAGGGAAATCGATGCACGGGATGATCGACCACGTGCGGCGCGGGGAATTCGAGCCGGGGTCGAAGGTGCTGTATGCGCACCTTGGCGGGGTGCCGGCGTTGAGTGCATATAGCGGGATTTTTCGGGAAGGTTGATCGCGCGATGCGGCACGCCGACGTCGCGCATGCCTCGCCGGTCTGCCGCCTCTTGCCGATTCCCGGTGGACGGCCGCTTCGATCCGATCAGGCCGTCGTTCTCACGCGCGTGCCGCATAGACTGGCACGCACGCCGCGATGCACCGGATGCACCCAGTTCGACTAGTGCTGCACGTCAGGACATGCAGCGCCGGCCCGGAACGTCAGTTGACCTGCAATTGACCACCGCGGCCAAGGCCGCCCTTGACGTCCTGCGCCTTGTAGCTGCGCAGCGCGACGACCATCTTGTTCCACGCGTCGATAAACGCGACGACCGTCGCCTTGCCTTCCGGCGTCGTCGAGAAGCCGGCGAGACCGCCGCCCACGCCACCGCCCAGGCCGCCCAGCGCCGCGCCGTAGTTGGTCGCCGTCGAGCTGCCTTCCGACGCCGCGATCTGCACGGCCGAGCGCACGTCGAACAGCGTCAGCGTCACGACCGACGCCTTCGTCTGCAGATGCCCGGCCACCGCCGCGACCGCGCTGTTGCCGATCAGCCCGCCGATCATGCTGCCGATGCCGCCGATCGGCGAATCGTTGATCACGATCTGCGGCTCCATATAGTAGTCGGCCGCGACGCGCTGGCCCTTCTGCTGCTTCGAACCCGCACGGTATTCGCCCGAGTTGCGCTGCAGCTGCGTGATGCGCGACAGGCGCGCATCGCTCTTCTGGTTGCCGATCGACGTGATCACGAAGCAGTTCGACTGCTGGACGGCCAGGCGCAACAGCGGGTCGATGCTCGTCACCTTGGTCGCGCTGCCGAACGGGCCCCACCAGTCGGCATTGCGGCCGTCGTCGACCGCGATCGTACCGAGCGGCGACGCGCAGCGCTGCAGTTGCGAATCCGCACCGGCGCTCGCGCCGCCCGCGGCAGCGCCCGTGACGCCGGCGTTCTGGCCGCCGGGCGTCACCATGCCGCCGCAGCCGGCGACGGACGCGCAAAGCGCTGCAACCAGCGCACCTTGAGTGAGACGTTGGGAAAGGATGGTCTTCATGTCGTTGTCGATCGATAGAGTCGTTGTTCGGCTTATGTGTTCGTGCGAACTTTGATAAGCCCCCCGGCGTGGCGCGCGATGGTGGTCTCCCCGCAGCCGCCTCCGTTGCTTTCGGCCCGGTCAGTAGTACCAGTACGTCTGATGCCAGACGCCGTAGTACGGATAGCCCGAGTACCAGTAGCCGTAATAGACGTCACGCCATTGCGTGCGCCATTTCCAGTCGTCCTCGTCTTCTTTCTTCGCCTTGCGGGCGAGCTCGAGCAGCTTTTTCGACTCCTTGTCGCCGCGGCCCGCGGCGATCGACAGCCACTTGTCCGCTTCGCGCGGATCGGAGCCCATCTCCTCGAGGCCGAACAGGTAGAAACTGCCGAGCGCCTTCTGCGCGTTCAGGTCGCCGCGCTCGGCGGCATCGCGCATCCACTTGAGTGCCTGGTAGCTGTCCTGGCGCACGCCATCGCCGCGGAAATAACGCAGGCCGAGGTCATAGGCGGCCTTCGGCTGCGTCTTCGCGGCCTGCTTCAACGAAACGATGCGCGGATCCTCGCGATCGTCGGAATCGTCCCTTTTTTGATAGGAGACCTGATCTTTTGGGCGATCGGAACACCCGGTGTCATCGCAGATCCGCACCGTGTTGCTGGTGGCGGACGGATCCTGCGCGCACGCGGCCAACAACAACAGCAGCCCCGGTGCCAGAAAACGGCGAACCATTTTTACTTTTCCCTCGATTTATTTGCGCCGCACTGCTTCGCGCTATTTCACCCCCGCGAGCGCGTACCCGGCTCGCGCGCGGCGGGGCGAATACAATTCACCCACGCCGACACGCGGTCCAAGGCTCTCTCAGGCTCTCTTCGTATCGTTCAGTCACGCGCTGGCTGCCGCTTTTCGCTGGGCCGACCGTTGTCGACACCGGCGCCTCAACCTGACGCGGCAAACAATAGTGACGTGGTGAGCAATAATAATGGAGAAAAATGGCATGTCAAGGTGATTCGTGATTTCAAAGTTTGCGTATCGCGTCACTTTTGAATATGCTCTTCGTCGCTAAAACCAGGAGACCCCGTCGAGATGTCCAATAGCGAGCAGGCCAATGCCGATCTCATTACCGCAACCAAGGTACGCGATCTGCTGACGCGCAACGGAATTCCGCCGCGCAGTCACAACACGACGATCGCGAACGTGCTGGGCCTCAGTTTCTCGGTCGTCACGCGCAAGATGAAAGGCCTGATCCCGTGGAACCTGTCGCAGTTGCAGGACATCGCGACGCACTTCGGCGTGCCGCCCGCGATCCTGCTCGACGACAAGGGCACACAGCCGGCCGCCGCCGAGATGATCGACGCGACGCTCGTGATCGAGTCGCGCCGTTTCCGCTGCCGCGCGGCGATCTCGGCGAAGGCCAGCAGCCAGGCCGAAACGGATTTCGTCGCGTTGCAGTGGCAGGGCGAATGGATCGTCACCGAACGCCAGCACGCGCGCGAAGGCCGCCTCTATCCGGTCGACGTCATCGAACTGCGCTCGAGCCAGCCGACCGTGTACGCGGCGCGGATCGCGGTGGTCGACGATTCGCGGGACGTCGCCGAGACCGTGTGCGAATACTTCATCGAAAAAGGCGTGAACGCGATTCCGTACCATGACGGCGCGTCGTTCCGCAAGGCGCTGGAAGTCGAGGATTTCGACGGCTACATCCTCGACTGGATGCTCGGCGACCAGACGGCCGCCGAACTCGTGCGCGGCATCCGCTCGAGCGAGAACGGCGGCGCGCCGATCTTCCTGCTGACCGGCAAGATCTCCACCGGCGAAGCGAGCGAGGACGAGATCGCGCACATCGTGTCGCACTACAACGCGCGCTGCGAGGAAAAGCCGGTGCGCCTGCCGATCCTGTTCGCCGAAGTCGCGCGCGAACTGAAGATCACGCAGCCGGTGGCCACGGCCGCCGCCGCGAGCTGAGACCACGACGAGAACCGGCCACCACACGAACACGAAAAAGGGAAACACATGCGAATTTCGACCCTCTGGATCAAGACCCTGATCACGGCCGGCCTGCTCGGCATGGCCGCCGCGAGCTGGGCCGCGTCGTTCACGTTCACCGTCGACGGCAAGATCGGCCGCAGCAACCAGCCCGGCAAGACGACGTTCGTCTTTACCGAGCAGGCGCTGATGGCACTGCCGCAGCACACGATCGTCACGTCGACGAGCTGGACACCGAAAGCGACCTTCACCGGCCCGCGCCTGTCCGACGTGCTGAAGACCGTCGACGCGCACGGCACGCAGATCGAGTTCCGCTGCATCGACGAATACACGTTCACGATCCCCGTGTCGGACGCCGACAAGTACGGCGTGATCCTCGCACGCACGATGAACGGCAAGGTGCTCGGCAACGACAACTACGGCCCGCTGTGGATCATGTATCCGCGCGACCAGTATCCCGACGAGCTGAAGACGCCGCTCGGCGAAGCCAAGTTCGCATGGCAGATCATCGGCCTGACCGTGAAGTAAACGCGCGACATGATGCGCGGGCGGTGGAAGAACAGAAAGATCATCCTCATCCTGGGATCGTTGTGGATCCTGGGATTCGCCGCATGGGCATTCCTGCTGTGGGACCTGCTCGCGACCTCGGTCAACGAGGGCGTGCTGGAAGGACCGCGCGAAGGCGTGTTCTGGACGGCCGCGCAATACCGGAACGCCTACACGCGCTTCGACCGCCAGCTGATCCTCTACTCGACGCACGTGGACAACGACTTCGACCACGTGCAGATGCAGCTCGACAGCCTGTCGGTGTCGTTCGGGTTCCTGCAGCGGCCGTCTGAAGTGTCCGAATACTGGCTGCGCATCCCGCGCGCGCGCGCGGAAATCGCGGTGCTCGGCGCATTCATGGCGCGCCTGAAGCACGACGTGCCGCTGCTGCGCGACGCACCGAACGATGCGCCGCACGTGATCGACGACGTCAACGCGTACTGGCCGAAGGTCAACGGCCTTGCGAACTACTTCCGCGCGATCGAGATGGCGCAGCGCGATTTCACGTTCCATCAGCTGAAGGAAAAGCAGCGGGCGATCGTGTCGCTCGGCATCATCCTCGGCGTGATCCTGTGCGCGCTGTTCCTGCTGCTGTTCTATACGATGCGCACGCGCGACGACCTGCTCGAACGACAGGACGCCGCGCTCGATGCGGAGCGCAAGGCATCCGATCGCGCGTTCGAGATGATCGAGGCGAAGAACGCGTTCCTCGGAATGGTCAGCCATGAACTGCGCACGCCGCTGCAGGCGATCTGCGGTTCGATCGAGATCCTGCTCGCGCGGCCGCAGTCCGACGCCAACCTGAAGACGATCCGGCGGCTGCAGAATTCCGCGTCGTCGCTCGAAGCGCTGGTCAAGGACCTCACCGATTACATCAAGCTGCGCTCGACCAAGCGCCTCGCCGAAACCGAAACGGTCGGCATGGCATCGCTGCTCGCCGAGGTGCTCGATCCGCTGCGCGCGAAGATCGCGACCAAGCGGATCGCCGTCGCGCAGCGCGTCGAGCCGCACGACCTCGCGATCCGCTCCGATCGCAAGCTGTTGCGTCAGGTGCTGTCGAACCTGATCGAGAATTCGGTGAAATACACCGTCGACGGATCGATCGACGTATCGATCATGCTCGTCGACGCGCCGGCCGGCCGGCAACTGAAACTCGCCGTGCGGGACACGGGCGCCGGTATCGCGAAGCAGCATCTGTCGAAGATCTTCGAGCCGTTCTACCGCGCGAACGACGCGGTCGGCCTGCATGTGGACGGAATCGGGATGGGGCTCGCGGTCGTGCGCGAGATCGTGACGACGCTGCGCGGCCACGTGGACGTGTGCAGCGTCGTCGGCGAAGGCAGCGAGTTCGTCGTGACGCTGCCGGCCGAGGTGCCGGATGCCGGCGAAACGACCGGCGACGCACCCGCGTGGCCGGCCGCCGCCGCGCATCGCAACCGCCGCGCGCTCGTGGTCGACGACAACGACAACGCGCGCGAAACGCTCGGCGCGATGCTCTCGGCGCTCGGCCTCGACGTCGACCTGTGCGGCACCGGGCAGGAAGGCATCGCCCGTTTCGGCGATATGCATTACGACCTCGTCGTGCTCGATCTCGAACTGCCGGACGTGAGTGGCTTCGAAGTCGCGCGCCGCATCCGGATGGCCGCGCAACCGGACGACGACGGAAAGTTTCCGTCCATTCTCGGTGTCAGCGCATACGAATCGGCCGCGCTGCGCGAGAACCAGCAGGTGTTCGACGCATTCCTGCCGAAGCCCGTTCACCTGCGCGAACTTGGCGCACTCCTCGAGAAGCTGCTCGGCTGAGCGTGGCCGCGGTGCGTGACGGGCAGGCCTTCCAGCCGCCCGTTGCGCGTTTCCCGCTTACTCGCCGATCAAATGCAGCACGATGTCACGCCGATGCGCGGCGCGACGATGCTCGAACAGATAGATGCCCTGCCACGTGCCGAGCACCATGCGTCCGTGCTCGACCGGGATCGACAGCTGCACTTGCGTAAGCGCCGTGCGCAGATGGGCGGGCATGTCGTCGGGGCCTTCCGTGTCGTGCTCGTAGCGCGTGTCGTCTTCGGGTGCGAGCGTCGCGAAGTAACGTTCGAGATCGCGCTGCACGGACGGATCCGCATTCTCCTGGATCAGCAGCGACGCGGACGTATGGCGGCAGAACACGGTCAGCAGCCCGGTGCGGATGGCCTGCTGATCGACGAATGCGCGCACTTGCGGCGTGAACTCGACGAGGCCGCTGCCGCGCGCGTCGACACCGATATGCGTGATGGCCTGTTGCATGACGACGACCTCAGGCGAGCGCGGCGAAGCCGTCGGCCTCGATCTGCCTGGCATCGGCGGGGCGCACGACGCGCGCGACTTCGACCCCGTCGCGCAGGAATACCAGCGTCGGCCACAGCTTCACGCCGAACGAACGGCCGAGCGGCCGACCCGGACCATCCTCGATCTTCAGGTGCCGCACGGCCGGATGCGCGGAAAACGACGCGACGATCGCAGGCTGCGCGCCCGCGCAGATTCCGCACCAGTTCGTGCCGAATTCGATGACGGTCGCACCGGCCAGTGCGTCGACTTCCGCGCGCGTCGGCGCGTTGGCGGTGTAGCGTTGCTCGATGTCCATCGGGCCCTCGTGTGCAATTGCGGAACGTGGCCGCGGCGTGCCGGCGTGGGCGGCACATGCGACCTTCGATTTCCTACTCTAGCGGAAAAGCACGCGCGATGCCGAGGGCGCCCGCGCCGTGCGAATGACATGACAAGAATCGGAGCGCCGCGCGGCGGCGACGCGATCAGCATGCGAACTGATCCCGTCAACGAAGGACCGACCATGAACGCTGCGCATCGCATCACTGAACCGAACATCCTCTATTTCGGCACGCCAGTCGTGCTGATCAGCACGCTGAATCCGGACGGCACGGCCAATCTTGCGCCGATGTCGTCCGCGTTCTGGCTCGGCTGGCGCTGCATGCTCGGGCTCGCCGCCAGCTCGCAGACCACGCACAACCTGATGCGCACCGGCGAATGCGTGCTGAACCTGCCGTCGGCGGCGCAGGCGCAGGCCGTCGACCGCATCGCGCGCACGACGGGCACGCATCCGGTGCCCGAGTCGAAGCAGGCACGCGGCTACGTGTACGAACCGGACAAGTTCGGCACCGCCGGGCTCACCGAAACGGCCTCGCAGACCATCGCACCGCCGCGCGCGCTCGAATGTCCGGTGCATCTGGAAGCGGTGGTCGCCGCCACGCACGGCATCGGCGATGAAGCGCCCGACCTGCGCGGCCGCATCCGCGTGTTCGAGGTGCGCATCCAGCGCGTGCACGTCCATCCCGACCTGCTGATGGACGGTCATCCGGACCGCATCGATCCGGACAAATGGTCGCCGCTGATCATGAGTTTTCAGAAGTTCTATGGCCTCGCGCCGCATCAGGTGCATGCGTCACGGCTCGCCGAGATTCCGGAGCGCGCCTATCGCAGCCCCGACATCGACCGCGCGCGCGAAGCGGGCATGTCGATCGGATAAGATACTGGCCGATTGACCCATGACCGAACCGACGGAGTGTTTCAGTGATTCAACCGACCCAAGTATTCAAGGACAACCTCGCGCAACTGCCGGCCATCGAAGGTGTCGCGCGCATCGATCTCGTCGGCGCGAACGGCGACGTGGTCGCCAGCATCGAGAATCAGCCGGGCAAGCAGGGCTCGCTCGCGGTGTACAACTACCTGAAGCAGGCATTCGGCACGCTCGACGCGAAGGCCGCCGAGCACGGCCTCGCCGTGTTCGCGGAGCACACCGCCGACGCGCGTAACCGCCCGGGCGCACATCCGAACGTCGATCGTCTGCTGGCGATCGTCGACGGCGGCGAGGCGCTGCGGATCGACGTGGTCGCGAAGGCTTGAATGCCCGGCGACGGGCACGCACGCAAACGGTCGATGCCCGTTCTTTCCCGAAGACCCTCCACATGCGTCGCATGACTGTCCAGCCGATTGCCCGTCGCGTCGCATCGATCGCCGCCCTCGCGTGTGTCGCGCTCGGCGGCGCGGCGTCCGCCGAGACGCTGCGCACGGCTTCCGATATCGCCGGCGCGTCGCTGGTTCCGCTCGGCGCGCTGCCGCACTCGCCGGAGAACGGCACGCTCGACGCGTTCTGTGCGCAATATCGTGCGAAGACCGCAACCGCGGCCGGCCGCGACGTAGCGAAGCTCGGCTGGATCGTGACGTCGGAAGCGCCGCTCGGCCGCTACACGGTCGTCACGTTCGCGAGCGGTTTCAAGCCGGGCACGAGCGCGATCTGTTACGCGCGCAACGCAAACGTCGGCGTCTTCGACGGCACGACGCTCGTCGCGCTCGGCTATACGGCTCGCTCGGCCGGCTGGCAGCTCGGCTCGGTCGAGTTGCTGGAAAGCGGCGCGCTGCTCGTCTGGGGTGGCGATGGCCCGTCGGCGCCCGTCGGCGAGTTGCGCGAAGCGCATGGCGGCTTGCGGCTGACCGCGGTCGCCGCCGAACGCACGTACTGCCACGGCCGTGCAGCCGTGCCCAACGTGTACGGCAAGCCACTCGACGCGGCCCGCAAAATCCTGATCTCGCGTGGCTGGCAGCCGCTGCGTCCGCGCGAGAAGCCGGACCCGCTGGACGGCGCGGCCACGCTCGCGAAGCACGGGATCATCGAAGCCGAAGCGTGCTCGGGCACCGGCATGGGGTATTGCGCGCTGCGGTATCGGAGCGCGGCCGGCGTGCTCGGTGTGACGACGGCCGGCGGCGAGCCGGACACGCCGTCGGCGAATACCGTGATCGATTATCAGGTGGCTTGCAGGAAACAGTGATCGGCGCGGTGGCGTTCGCTTGATTCATCGCTCCCGGCCGCCCGTCGCTCGGGCGGCCCGCGCGTCACCACCGTTGTTCAAAACCCGGACGATGCCGCGTCGGCAATCGTCAGCGATTCGCGCCGAGCGCCACGCGCAGCCGCTCCATCAGCCGCGTGTAGTGCCGCACCACATCGGCCTTGTCCGTCACGTTCGCGGTCGAGAACCGCTCGGACCATGCGGCCTTCCACTCATACGTGCCGTGCACGCTGCGGTCGCCGTCCGGCGACTGGATCAGCGAGCGAATCCGCGCGTCGCGCCCCGGCCCCGTATGCATCTCGAACAACGCGTGGATGAACGTGTGATACGCGTCGTACACGTCGTCGTCGAACAGGTAGCGGTAGATGTGAAACGTGCGGTCGAGTTCGCGCTTCGCGCGGATCACGTCGTCCGGCGAGATGTCTTTCCAGTAGCCGATCCACGTATAGAAGCACAGCAGCGCATTGAGCTGCGGCGCGACCGTGTCGTACAGCGTGAGCCGCTTCTCGATCAGCCGCTGGTTGGTCCACTGCACGAGCTCGAGCCGCTTCAGCCGGCGCGCGACGAGCCAGCCGAGACACGCGACCGACAACGGCGTCAGCACGCCGAGCACGAGCTTGACGATTTCCAGCGAATTCCACGGATTGTTGAATGGCTGCATGAATGGCCCGACAAGAAGGACGCACCGCCCGGCGGATCGCATCGCGCTGCGCGCGTATTCGTCGATCCCTTCGCGGTTGACCGTTAGTTGCTTGCGCATCGAAGTCGCACCTTGATGCAGCCGGCGCGCGGCGAGGCGGCTCGTCCCCCAGTGTATCGGCCAAATGTCACCGGCCGGTGACGATTCGCCGAATCGTCGTCAAGCGCCCGTGCCGCGTCACGTCGGCAGCGCCGACGTGAGCTTGACCTTCTGCATCGGAATGTCGGTCTTCACGCTCAGCACGCCCGGGATGCGCGTCAGGTATTCCATCTGGAAGCGCCGGTAGTCGTCGATGTCGGCCGCCACCACGCGCAGCAGGAAATCGCAGTCGCCGGCCATCAGGTGGCATTCGACCACTTCCGGCATCTGCTGGACGGCCTCCGCGAAGCGGTTCACGGATTCGGCGTCCTGTCCCTTCAGCCACACGCGCGTGAAGATCGTCAGCCCCTTGCCGACCTTCGCCGGGTTCAGCACGGCCACGTATTTCTCGATCACGCCCGCTTCCTCGAGCAGCCGCACGCGCCGCAGGCACGGCGACGGCGACAGCCCGACCTCGTGCGCGAGTTCCACGTTCTGCATGCGGCCGTCGCGTTGCAGCGCGCTCAGGATCCGCCGGTCGATAGCGTCAAGCTTCATTGGCATCAAATTCCAAAAAAATCGCAAATCACTCGCTCAATGCCAAATTCTCAAGAATATCGATCCGCAACGCAACCCGATTCGAGTCAAAAAAGCAGACAATCCTCCTCCCCGTAGGAGGAGTAATGAGCAGTAGCGTTTCAACGTCGTCCGGGCTTCGCGACAAGCCCGCCTATGTCGCCGAGATGGGCCGCGGATTGCGCGCGGCGTTGCCCGTCATGCTGGGTTTCGTGCCGTTCGCGCTGGTGCTCGGCGCGCAGGCCGCGCAAAAAGGGCTGAGCCTGTTCGAGGTCCCGATGATGACGGGCCTGAATTTCGGCGGCGGCTCCGAATTCGCGGCGATCCATCTGTGGACGTCGCCGCCGCACATTGCGCTGATCGTCGCGATGTCGTTCCTCGTGAATTCGCGCCACATCCTGATGGGCGCGGCGTTCGCGCCGTACATCCGGCGCCTGCCGCGCCGCCGCGCGTTCGCCGCGCTGTTCTTCATGTGCGACGAAAGCTGGGCGATGTCGCTCGCCGACGCGCGTTCGCGCTCCGCCACGCACATCAGCGTTCCCTATTACGCGGGCGTGTGCGCCGGGCTGTACCTGACGTGGATCTCGATGACGACGCTCGGCGCGGCGGTCGGCCCGACGATCGGCAACGTCGAGCAGTACGGCTTCGACATGGCGTTCACGGCCGTGTTTCTGGTGCTGCTGCGCGGGATGTGGAAAGGCATGCGCGCGAGCCGTCCGTGGTTCGTGAGCCTCGTCGTCGCGGCCGCCACGCACCTGGCCGTGCCCGGCGCATGGTACGTCCCGGCCGGCGCGTGCGCAGGGCTGATCGCCGCGCTGCTGTGGGAGCCGCGCGATGCTGCCTGATTTCGCGACGGTCGCGACCATCGTGCTGATGGCGTCGACGACCTACCTGTCGCGCGTGCTCGGCTACGTGCTGCTGCGCAACCGCACGCTGAGCCCGAGGATGGCGTCGGTGATGGAGAACGTGCCCGGTTGCGTGCTGATCTCGGTGATCGCGCCGGCCTTCGTGTCGACGCGCCCGGCCGATCTGCTCGCACTCGCCGTCACGCTGATCGCGGCGACCCGCCTGTCGATCCTGCCGACCGTCATCATCGGGGTCGTATCGGCCGGCCTGCTGCGGCATCTGCTCGGGTAATCGGCCAACGCGGTTCCGAGCGCCGCGCGGGCGGCACCTCGAACCGGAAAACGGGCGCGCCATGCGCCCGTTTTCGCATCCGCGCGCCGGCCACGGCGCTGCCTGACACGGCACGCGTCACGACGGGATGCTAGCCTTGCGGCTGTACCCGCGATGCCTTCCCCCTCATTGCCTGCCTGCGAGGATCATCCCGATGCAAGAAACCCGCCCGCTGTTCGACCGCGTCCTGCTCACCAACGACGACGGAATCGACGCCCCCGGCCTTGAAGTGCTCGAACAGGTCGCCACGCAACTGGCACGCGAAGTCTGGATCGTCGCCCCGGCGGAAGACCAGAGCGGCACGTCGCATTCGTTGAGCCTGCACGAACCGCTGCGCGTGCATCGCAAGGGCGAGCGCCGCTTCGCCGTGCGCGGCACGCCGGGCGATTGCGTCGCGATCGCGGTCAGCCACCTGATGAAGGACGCGCGGCCCGACGTCGTGCTGTCCGGCGTGAATCGCGGCGCGAACCTCGGCACCGAAACGGTGTTCTCGGGCACCGTCGGCGCCGCGATGACGAGCATGCTGGTCGGCGTGCCGGCGATCGCGCTGAGCCAGGCCTTCCGCGACCGCAACGCGGTGCCGTGGCATACGGCGCTCACGCATGCGCCGGACGTGATTCGCCGGCTGGTCGCGGCCGGCTGGGACAGCGACGCGTGCCTCAACGTGAATTTCCCGGCGCGGCCGGCCGATGACGTGCGCGGCTTGAAGGTGACGAATCAGGGCACCGGCACGCTGCAGGGCGTCGAAATCGTATCGGGGCGCGATCCGCGCGACATCGAATACCACTGGCTGAAACTGGCGCGCGCACCGCGCGACGACGATGCGGATTCGGAAACGGTCGCGCTCGACGAAGGCTATATCGCGGTCACGCCGCTGAAATTCGAACGCACGCACGACCAGGCGCTCGCGCGGCTGCGGTCGAGCCTCGGCTGACCTCGGCGGTGATACCGGCTGGCGGCTTCGCCGCCGGCGCGCAGCACCCCGGCACAAAGCCGCCCCCGCCGCCTCACCGCACCGACCGCATCACCGATCTCCGGGTCACGTCAGGTTCAATCCCCCGTCGAGCATCACGATCTCGCCCGTCACGTAATCGGACGCGACGAGCATCGCGACCGTCTGCGCGACATCGTCCGGCGTGGCCGCGCGGCGCATCGGCGCGTGCTCGCGCCAGAGCTGCTGCGCGGCGGTCCAGTCGGCGGTCAGCGGCGTATCGACGAGCCCCGGCGCCACCGCATTGACGCGAATCGCCGGCGCGAGCGTGCGCGCCAGCAAGCGCGTCGTGTGATTGAGCGCGGCCTTCGCCGCCGCGTACGGAATCGACGCGCCCTTCGGCCGCACGCCCGCATGCGAGCTGACGTTGATCACGCACCCGGCGCGCCCGCTCGACGCCGCTTCGAGCAGCGCGGGCTGCGCTTCGGCGACGAGCCGGAACGGCGCAATCACGTTGATTTCGTGCATCTCGTGCCACACGTCGGGCGTCGCGGCGGCGAGATCGTCGTGCGGAATCACGCGGCTGACGCCCGCGTTGTTGACCAGCACGTCGAGGCGGCCGTGCACCGCCACCGCGTCGCGGATCAGCCGCACGCGCTGCGCATCGTCGGCGAGATCCGCCTGCACGTAGGCCGCGCCGAGTTCGCGCGCCATCGCGCGACCGGTTGCAGCGGAATTGCGCGAATGCAGGATCACCGCATAACCGTCCGCCGCCAGCCGTCGCGCGATGGCCGCGCCGATCCCCGACGTCGATCCGGTGACGAGCGCGACGGGCCGCTGCACGCGCGACCCGCGCGGCTCGGTGACGGTTTCGGTTTCAGGTTCCGTTTCGGAGATGGGGGCATTCATCGGCGGATGCGGCGCGTCCATGGCGTGGAATCCTGTCAGTGGCGTTTCCGCATCATAAGCATGACGACGGCCGATGCGGATGCGTGGTGTCTACGGCCGTTTCGGCAGCTCGACGAAATCCTCGAGCTCGCCGGCGATGTACAGCCGCTTGCCGAGTCTCGGGTATTCGCAGACGTCGTGTTCGAGGCGCTGGCCGAGGATGAACAGTTCCAGCGGCACGTCACCGGTGTTCTGCAACGCGTGTGCATCGCCGCCGCGCGGAAAGCCGAGAAAGTCGCCCGGCCCGATTTCGCACGTGCGTTCGCCGATCGTGACCGTGCCGGTGCCGGACAGCACGTACACGCATTCCTCCTCGTACAGGTGGCGGTGATACTCGGCCGATTCGTGGCCGGGCATCAGCGTGAGCAGGTGCGCGCCGATTTGCGTGAGGCCGGTCAGGTCGCTGAGCTGTCGTTTGAGGCGAACGGCGTTGGGATTGAGCGAATGCACCGCGCGGGTCGGTTCCATTTTCGCGATGTCGGCGGCTTTCAGCAGTTCCCGGGGAGGTGTCGTGGACATGGGGATCTCGTCAGCGTCAATGCAGCGGTTGAACGCGCCGCCCGGGCGGGCGCGGCGTGCATGCCGCGCTATTGTCCGACATTTTTACGCGGACGAGATCACCGGCATGCGCGTCGTCTACCGCGACCCGGCGACGTCGATCAGCCCGCGTGCACGCCGCGCAGCTTCGTCAGCAACGCGATGAGGCGATCGATGTGTTCGTCCTCCGTGCGCCACGACGACACGCTGATCCGGAACGCCGGCCGCCCCTGCCACACCGTCTGCCCGAACCATACGTCGCCCGAATCCTGCGCGGCCTGCAGGATCGCGATCGTCTCGTCGTCGGTGCCGGCGCGCACGAGCACCTGATTCAGCACGACGCGGTTCAGCACGTCGTAGCCGGCCGCGCGCAGACCGTCGGCGACGCGCTGCGCTTGCGCGCAATGCCGTTCGACCAGCGTCGCCACGCCGGCGCGGCCGAGCGCGCGCAGCGCGGCCCACACCGGAATGCCGCGCGCCCGCCGCGAGAACTCGAGGTTGAGGTTCTTCTGCGCGTCCTGCGCGCCGCTCAGATAAACGGCATCGCTGTTCATCGCGGTCGCGAGCGCGGCCGCGTCGCGGCAGATGACCATCGCGCCGTCGTACGGCGTGTTGAGCCACTTGTGGCCGTCGGTGGTCCAGCTGTCCGCGCCGTCGATGCCGTTGGTCAGCGCGCGCTTCGACGACGCGCGCGCCCACAGCCCGAACGCACCATCCACGTGCACCCACGCGCCGGCGGCCTTCGCACGCGGAATCAGCGCCGCAAACGGATCGAACTCGCCGGTGTTCACTTCGCCGGCCTGCACGCAGAGGATCGTCATGTCGTCGAGCGGCGGCAATTGCGCGGGATCGATGCGGCCGTGCGGGTCGACCGGCGCGACGATCAGGCGCTTCATCCCGAAGCCGAGCACCCGCAGCGCCTTCTTCACCGTGATGTGCGCAAGCTCGGAGAGCACGACCTTCACCTCGGGCGCGCCGATCAGGCCTTCTTCGTCGACGTCCCAGCCCTTGCGCGCGAGCAGCGCACGCCGCGCGGCAACCAGCGCGACCAGCGTGCAGGCCGTCGCGCTCGTGCCGAAGCCGACCGCGCTGTCTTCGGGCAGCCCGAGCACGTCGACGACCCAGCGCGCGGCCTGCCGCTCGATCGTCGCGGCCACCGGCGAATTCGCGAACGACGACGCGCACTGGTCCCACGCAAGCATCAGTCGCTCGGCCGCCGCCGCGGCCGGCAGCGTCGCGCCGATCACGAAGCCGAAGTAGTTCGGGCCGTTCGATGCGACGGTCGCAGGCGTGCCGCGCTCGTCGAGCAGGCGCAGCACGTCGTCGGCCGGGTAGCCCGTATCGGGCAGCGGTTCGTCGAAGGCCGCAAGTCCGGCGAGCGCGGCCGCATCGGGATAGGCGCGCCGTTCGCCGGTCGCGGCGAGATACGCGTGCGCGCGCCGGTCGGCGTCGGCCAGCAGGGCGGGTTCATCCATGTCGTTTGCCTCTGTGAAGATCAGAGTTGCAGGAGATCGCGGCCCAACTGATGCAGCGCATCGTCGATCCGCTTGTAGTACGTGAACTTGCCGACGCGCGTCGCCCGCACGAGCCCGGCATCCGCGAGGATGCGCATGTGGCGCGTGGTCGTCGCCGGCGCGATGCCGAGCTTCTCGGTGATGTACGTGCAGCACACGCCGAGCTCGTCGAAGTCGCCATGCGGCTGCGGCGGGAAATGCTTGCGCGGCTGCTTGAGCCAGCGCATCACGGCCAGACGGCTTTCGTTGGCCAGTGCGCTGATGCGGGTGACGTCGTCCATGGTTCGGCCTCGTTTAACGTTTCGAATATTAGCTAAATGACGAAACGTGGGCAACTGCTTCCGGGATTTCCGCGTTCGCTGTCGCGCTCGAAGCCGGGTCGCCCGCTACCGCGCCGCATCCGACGTCACCGCCCGGCAAGCGCGCGGTCGATCATCTCGCCGATCCGCCGCGCGAGCGCGTCCATCCGCTCGGCCGGCACGCCGCCGTAGCCGAGCACGAGCCCGTTGTAGCCGTGCGCCGTGCCCGGCAGGCAGAACGACGACAGCGGCCGCAGGATCAGCCCGTGCGCCTGCGCGACGCGGCTGAGCGCCGTGTCCGCCACCGGCACGTCGAGCCGCGCCGACAGATGCATGCCGCCCGCGCCGCCCGACACCGTCAGCCGCGTGCTCAATCGCCGCGCCAGCGCGTCGTGCAGCGCGTCGCGCCGCTCAGCATACACGCGGCGCATGCGCCGCAGATGCCGCGTGAAATGCCCGGCCTCGATGAAATCCGCGAGCGCGCGCTGCTCGACCGCGCGGCCCTGCAACATCAGCGCGCCCGCCGCGTCGCGCAGCGGCTGCGCAAGCACGGGCGGCACGACCATGAAGCCGAGCCGCAACGCGGGAAACATCACCTTGCTGAACGTGCCGAGGTAGATCACCGGCGCATCGTCCGCGAGCCCCTGCACGGCCGCGTGCGGCGTGCCGTGGTGGCGAAACTCGCTGTCGTAGTCGTCCTCGACGATCCATGCGCCGGCCGCGCGCGCCTGCGCGACGAGCGCGAGCCGTCGTTCGAGGCTCATCACCGCGCCGAGCGGATACTGGTGCGACGGCGTGATGTAGACGAGCTTCGGCGGACGATCGCGCCAGTCGTCCGGATGCGGCGCCAGCCCCTGCGCATCGACGCCGATCGGCTCGACGCGCAGGTCGGCCGCGAGAAACGCGTTGCGCGCACCGTGGTAGCCGGGGTTCTCGATCCATGCGACGTCGCCCGCGTCCGCCAGCGCGCGGGCGCACAGGTCGAGCGCGCCCTGCGTGCCGTCGGTGACGATCACCTGCGCGGCGTCGCAACGCACGCCGCGCGATGCGCGCAAATAGCCGGCGATCGCGTCGCGCAGCACCGCGTCGCCTTCCACGGACTGATAGCCGAGCTGCGCCAGCCCCGCCGTGCGCCATGCGCGTTCGACGCAGCGCCGCCACTGCGCGAGCGGGAATTCGTCGACGGCCGGCACGCCCGGCATGAACGGCAGCGATTCGTCGAGGCCGCTCGTCGCGCGCTCGGCCTGCGCGACGCGCCGCGACAGCATCGCCGCATCGCCGGCGGGCGCCGCAGCGGCGATCCGCGACCCGCACAAACCCATCCGGGCGACTACCGTGCCCTGCCGCGTGCCGGTCACGAACCCTTCCGACGCGAGCCGCTCGTACGCGTACAGCACCGAGTTGCGCGCGATGCCGAGTTCGTCGGCCAGCGTGCGCGAGGCGGCAAGCCGCGCGCCTTCGGCGATCCGGCCGCTCAGGATCGCGTCGCGCAGACACGCGTACAGCCGCTGCTGCTGCGACATCCGCGCGGCAGCGTGCGGCCCCGCCTCGCGCTCGAAGGTCGACAGCAGCACCGCGTAATCCATCGTGGCTCCAGAATGTGGGAATGTCATGGGTCTACACATGGTGCCACGAACTTTCTATCGTGGATGTCCGTTCTCGTTTCCGGCCGCGCCGGCAACGCTTCATTTCATCCATCCTCGAAAGGTTCGCGACCATGAACGCTACCAACACCGGCCTGACCGTCCGCCCCGTGCGCGAAGACGATCTCGACAACTGGCTGCCGCTGTGGGACGGCTACAACCGCTTCTACGGCCGCTTCGGCGACACCGCGCTGCCTCGCGAGATCACGCAGCTCACGTGGTCGCGCTTCTTCGACGGCTACGAGCCCGTGCATGCGCGTGTCGCGGAACGCGACGGCCGGCTCGTCGGGCTCGTGCATTTCCTGTATCACCGGAGCACGACGCTGATCGGGCCAACCTGCTATCTGCAGGATCTTTTCACGCTCGAGAGCGAACGCGGCAAGGGCGTGGGCCGCGCGTTGATCGAAGCCGTGTACGACGCCGCGCAGGCGCAACGCGCCGAACGCGTGTACTGGCAAACGCACGAGACGAATCACACCGCGATGCGGCTCTACGACACCGTCGCGGAAAAAACCGGATTCGTGATCTACCGGAAGGTCTTGCCACGTTGATCATGCCGCACGCGGCGGCGGCTTCACGCCAGCGGCCGCGCCTTGATCCACAGGAACAGCGGCACGCGCGACCACTGCTTCAGCGTGTCCGTGTCGACGCGGTCAGGCGGCGGCAGCGATCAGCCCGCGAAATGCTTCGACAACCCGTCGCGCGCCGCAGCCGATTTCCAGAGCGTGGCCGCCGCCGCGTCCGGTTTCCGTTTCCGGCGGCGGCGTTCTACAGTTACGAGAGACGACACGCGGCGCCGCCCACTTTCTCGTTCGGTTCGCGTGCGCCGATACGCACCCGATTCCGAGGAATGTCCATGCCGAGTATCGTCGCCGGTCCCGCCCATCTTCCGCCGAGCCCCGTCGCCGCTGAAACGCGCATGGTGCACGACGTCGCCACGCTGCAGCCGTCGGACTATCGTTCGGCCGACGGTGCATCGTGGGTCATCGCCACCCTCACGCCGGCCCCGGACAGCGGCGAAAACGTGACCGGCACGACCTACTTCGATACCGCGAAACAGCAAACCGTCGCGGTGCCCGACGCGCGCCGGCGTTATGCGAACCGCGGCACCTGGCAGGTCGTCGCGAGTTCGAGCTCGTCGGTGCCCGCCACCGGCCGCTACGACTGGCTGACGCTCGCATGGCTGCCGATCAACCGGCGGCCGCTGCCGCAAACGCCCGAGCATCTGTATTCGCCGTTCATTCACGGCGGCACGATCGTCTACCGGTGGAATCCGGCCGCGCAAGGCGGCGAGCAATTCGGCAATGTGCGGATGATCTTTCCGGAGTGGCAGGAGCAGGTGGCGGACGTGCTGCGCGGCGCGCCCGGCGCCGTCGCACAAACAGCGGCCGCCGCATCCGCATCGGCGCTCGATCGCGTGAAGCAGGACGGCAACCCGATGGCCGCCGTGCTCGACTTCGGCGCCGCGCTGCATGAGGAACCGGCCGACCGGATCGCCGCACGCCTGCCGGCATTGCTGCGCGCGAACGACCTGCACGAAGTGTCGGCGATCGTGTTCCAGTGCATCGCCGCATCGCGCGAAGCGGACCGGCTGCGCTTCGTCGAAGCGATCAGCGGGTCGATCTTCTCGATCGACGACAGCGCGCGCCTACTCGCGATCGCCTACGGCGCGTTCGCGGCCGGCAGGGCGAAGCCGCGTCCGTTCAGCGATGCCGCGCAGGCCGCGCGTATCAACGACGTGTTCGCGGCGCTGAAGCAGCGGACGTCGACACTCGGCGTGCCGGTCGGTCAGGGTTCGCCGTGGTACGAGTTCTTCACCGCGTACCGGCTCGGCGGCGCGTCGCCTGGCTCCGGCGGAAACAGGCAGTAATTGCCGGTGCCGCGCGATCGTCAGTCGACCTGATGCTTCGAGACGCTTCGACGAAAGCAACGTCATCCTGAATGCTGGTACTCGGCATGCAATTCGCGGGCGCAGGGCGATGCATGTCGCGAGTGCTAACGGGAACCCGCGTGCGTCGCACAGGGTCGAAACGCCACATGACCGGCAACGGTGTCACCCTCACCGGTCGATCCACGATCCCCGCACCCCTTTTCTTCCCATGTTGAGCATCGGTCCCTTCTCGATCCGCGTCGTCGCGGTAGCCGCCGCCGCGCTGCTGGCGTGGCTCGTCGCCCGCTTCATCCAGCGCCGCCCGCCCGACGGCCAGCACAAGACCGCGTCGAGCCTGATCCTCGACGTGCTGCTGCTCGGGCTGGTCGCCGCACGCATCGGCTACGTCGTGCAATGGTGGCGCGAATACGCAGCGACGCCACGGTCCATCATCGCGCTCGGCGACGGCGGCTTCGACTGGCGCATCGGCGTCGCCGCCGCGCTCGTGTTCGCCGTGTGGCGGCTGCGTCGCCTGCCCGCCCTGCGCCGCCCGGTGGCAGCCGGCATCGTCGCGGGTCTCGCCGCATGGGGTATCGCGCAAGGCACGCTCGCGACGCTGCAGCGCACCGCGCCGCCGTTCGCCGCGATGCAGCTCGAAGCGCTCGATTCGACGCCCGTGCTGCCGCAACGCTTTGCCGGCAAGCCGGTCGTCGTGAACCTGTGGGCAACGTGGTGCGCGCCTTGCCGGCGCGAGATGCCGATCCTCGAACAAGCGCAGCGCGAGCATCCCGGCATCACGGTGCTGATGCTCAACCAGGGGGAAAACGCGCAGGCGGTGCGCGCGTTCCTCGAACAGCAGGGGCTACGCTTCGACAACGTGCTGCTCGATCCGCCGTTGCGTGCGATGCATGCGTACGGGTCGCACGGGCTGCCCACGACGCTGTTCTTCGATGCGAAGGGCGAACTCGTCGAATCGCACATGGGTGAGATCACCGCCGCGCGGTTGAAGGACGCCGTGGCGCAACGCTTCGGTCAGTGATCCCGTCGGCAGCCTGCGCGAGGCCATGATCGATCGTCGATGGCAGCGCGCGTTCCCGCTGCCGCGGCTGACCCGCCCCACGACAGGTCGATACACCGACAGCCGCCCGCCATGCTTACGGCCTCGACAACACCATCACGCGCCCCGACACGCGCTGAAGCTTCAACCAGCCCGTATCGGCCGTGAACCGAAGCTGCTGCAACGGAAAATCGAATCCCGCCCTCTGCGCGGCGCTGACCACCGCGTCGGCGATCCAGCGGATCAGTTCCTTTCCTTCGTCGGTCGTCTGGTGACCGTTCTGGACGCCGTAGAAATAGCGATTCCCTGCGTTGACTTCGTTCTGCAGTTGCATCCAGTGCCCCGGAAGGCCCGGCAGGGTTCTGAACAGGTCCGCCACGCGCTGCGTCGTCAGGCCGCGCGCCCACAACGCCCCATTCACCGCGGGCCGCGCCAGGTTATGACGGTCTGCGTCCTGAGCCTGCCCCTTGATCTCGCCCTTCAGAATATCGGGTTTCGTCATCGCACTGTCCTCTTAAGGGCCCGGCAAGCGGGCCAATTGAATAAAAGCCGCCGAATATCGAGCGCGCGCGCTCCGTGCACGATACCTCTAATCTCGAAATTAATCGCCTGTCAGGTGTATCAGGCGAGCGCATCGCAACATCGAAGGAATAAATTAGCCCGCCCAGACGGGTACCGAAGCCCGATCCTCCGGCCATTCCCGCCCGCGCACCCATTCATTGTTCAAATAAGCGTGACGCGCGGCGATATCATTTCGCGGATATTCAGAATCGTATTCGATTAAATGATCATCATTAAATCAAACTGTTTCGATCTCCGATTTTCTGGACAATTTCCATTCCCGGCCGAATATTTTTTTATTTATTTTTCGCCATGCTGGCCGCGTCGCGTTTGAAACGGCAAACGTTTGCGCGACGCACAAAACGCCTTATCCACCGACCTTCAGGAGGCAAGCATGGCCGACTCTCAAACGTCATCGAATCGCGCCGGCGAGTTTTCGATTCCGCCGAACACCGACTTCCGCGCGATTTTCTTCGCGAATGCCGCCGAGCAGCAGCACATCAAGCTGTTCATCGGTGACAGCAAGGAACCCGCCGCCTATCACAAGCTGACCACGCGCGACGGCCCGCGCGAAGCCACGCTGAATTCCGGCAACGGCAAGCTCCGCTTCGAAGTGACGGTGAACGGCAAGCCGTCGGCCACCGACGCCCGCCTCGCGCCGATCAACGGCAAGAAATCGGACGGCTCGCCGTTCACGGTCAACTTCGGAATCGTCGTGTCGGAAGACGGTCACGACAGCGACTACAACGACGGCATCGTCGTGCTGCAATGGCCGATCGGCTGACGGACCAACGCTGACGAAGATTCGCGGCGCGGCATGTCCGGCGCGCCGCTTTCCGGATCGCAACGACGACGGAGCAAACCGCGCATTGCGATCCGTGCGGGCCGCCATCGGTTGCCCGCGCGCTGCGCCACGCGCGACACGGCGAAATCCGATCGCCGGCCGCGTCACGCAAGACAATCCATCAAAACGAGGACGACATGACACAACCCTTTACCCACGACGACCTGTATGCGCTTCTGCAGCTCGCCGGCAACGACGCAACCGCCGTACAGGCGAACGGCGACCAGGCGGTGCTCGACCGGATGCGTCAGTTCATGACCGCGCAGCTCGTGGAAAAATTGCCGCAATACGACGTGTTCGTCGACATCGCGACCATCCCGTACAGCTTCGACGTCGGCAGCTGGCAGAACAAGGTGAAGGCCGACGCGGCGGGCCAGGTGATCGCGTGCACGGTGACGTGGGCCGGCGCGCCCGGTGTACTGCCCGGCGCGGCGGCGAAATTCGGCGTCGGCGCGGTCGTCAATTACTTCTCGAAGGCGACGCCGCAACCCGCGCAGCCGGAACCCACAACGACCGGCGGCGGCGAGCGCGACGGCATCTTCAACCTGCCGCCGAACATCGCGTTCGGCGTGACGGCGCTGGTCAATTCGGCCGCGCAGCAGACGATCGAAGTCTATGTCGACGACAACCCGAAGCCGGCCGCGACGTTCCAGGGCGCCGGCACGCAGGACGCGAACCTGAACACGCAGATCGTGAACTCGGGCAAGGGGAAGGTGCGCGTGGTCGTGACGGCGAACGGCAAGCCGTCGAAGATCGGCTCGCGCCAGGTCGACATCTTCAAGAAAACCTACTTCGGGCTGGTCGGCTCGGAAGACGGCACGGACGGCGACTACAACGACGGCATCGCGATCCTGAACTGGCCGCTGGGCTAAGCAGCGCGATCCTGTCGATCTTCGCCACGCCGTCCGGCGTGGCGACCGCATCGACGCTGCCCGACGGCGCGGGCAGCACGGCCGCATTCGCCGCCTGCGGCCGGCATCGCGAACCGTGCGTCTGCGAGCGGCGCGCGGTCGAGGTCGAGGTCGAGGTCGTAGCACGGGCATCCCACGAGCCCGTTTCCGCGGGAAACCACACCGCCGCAACGCGCTGGCCGCGAAACCGGAGATCGCGTGCCGTCACCCATGCGTTCGCGCGAAAACCCGCATGGCGTGTACAGTCGAGGGCTGCCAACGCGCGAGCGCATGCCCGTCCGACCATGACGGACGCCGGCACCCGTCGCGCGCTTGCCCGCTCAACCCGGAATCCCGTCATGTTTCTCGATCATCTTCATCCCGAACGCTGGACGTTCCTGTGGAACGCGTTGTCCACACTCTCGGTCAGGCTCTGCGCCGCCCTCGCGCTGCTCGTCGCGGGCTGGTGGCTGTCGAAACGCATCGGCCGCTGGCTGAACCGGCTGCTCGCGAACAAGGAGCGCGTCGACGACACGCTGCGGCCGATCCTCTGCGACGTCGCCGTGTGGGGCATCCGCATCGTCGCGATCGTCGGCGCGCTGTCGCAGCTCGGCATCGAAACCGCGAGCGTCGTCGCGGTGCTCGGCGCGGCCGGGCTCGCGATCGGGCTCGCGTTGCAGGGCACGATGCAGAACATCGCGGCCGGCATCATGCTGTTGCTGCTGCGGCCATTCAAGGTGGGCGACTTCATCGACGGCGGCTCGAGCGTCGCCGGGACGGTGGACGAGGTCGGGCTCTTCATGACGCGGCTGACGAAGCCGGACGGCATCTGCGAATACGTGCCGAACAGCGCGCTGTGGGGCAGCGCGATCCGCAACTACACGCGCAATCCGACGCGCCGTCTCGATCTCGAAGTGGAAGTGTCCGTGCACGACGACATCGATCGCGCACTCGACGCGCTGCGTGCGCTGGCCGAGGCCGACCCCGACGTCCTGCAGGATCCCGCACCGGACGTGATGGTGATGCGTTTCGACGATAGCACGGCGATCGCGAACATGCGCGTGTGGACGCACACCGACATGTTCTGGGCGCTGCGCTGGCGCCTCGCGCGCCAGGTGCGCAAGACGCTTGCCGATGCGGACTGCGTACTGCCCATCCGCACGCGCGAGCTGCACATCGTGCACGACGCCGAACAGCAGCGCCGGGCCGACCCGCGCCGCGTGCAGGCATCGTGACGCGCGTCGCGACGCAACCGGGCGCACGACGGCGCAAGCCGCGCCGTGCGCCCCGCCTGCGTCACATCCGGACGATATCGAGCAGCGCCTTCTTGCCGCTCTTGTACGTGAACACCGAGATCGCGCCATGCTTCAAATCGCCTTGCGGCGTGAAGCTCGTTTCGCCGATCACGCCACGATAATCGGTCGCCGGCATGGCGGCGAGCACCTTCGCAGCATCCGTCGAGTTCGCGCGCTTCATCGCGTCGACGATGATGTACACCGCGTCGTACGAGAACGGCGCATACACCTGCATCGACTGGTGATAGCGCGCGTCGTAACGCTTCACGAACGCCGCGCCGCCCGGCATCTTCTCGAGCGCGATGCCGGCTTCCGAGCACACGACGTTGTCCGATGCCGGGCCCGCGAGCTTCGGCAGGTCGGTCGAGCACACGCCATCGCCGGCGAGGATCCTGGCGCGAATGCCGAGCTGGCGCGCCTGCTTCGCGAGCGGGCCGCCGGTTGCGTCCATCCCGCCGTACATGATCGCGTCGGGGTTCTCGCCCTTGATCTTCGTGAGGATCGCGCGGAAGTCGATCGCCTTGTCGTTGGTCGCGTCGCGCGAGATGACCTTGATCCCGGCCGATTTCGCCGCCTTCTCGAACTCGGTCGCCAGGCCCTGCCCGTACGCGGTCGAATCGTCGACCACGGCCACCGTCCTGATGCCCATGTTCTTCGCCGCATACATCGCCAGCGCGGGCCCCTGCTGCGCATCGGTCGCGACCACGCGATAGGTCGTCTTGAAGCCCTGCTGCGTGTACGTCGGGTTGGTCGCGGCCTGCGAGATCTGCACGACGCCGCCATCGCGATAGACGCGCGACGCCGGGATCGACGTGCCCGAGTTGTGATGGCCGACGACGCCGACCACCTTGTCGTCGACGAGCCGCTGCGCGACCTGCGTCGCGGTGCGCGGGTCGCCTGCGTCGTCCTGCGCGTCGAGCTGCAGCGTGACCTTCCTGCCGCCGATCACGAGCCCCTTCGCGTTGATCTCCTCGACGGCGAGCCGCGCACCGTTCTCGCTGTCCTTGCCGAGGTGCGCGATCGCGCCGGTCAGCGGCGCGACGTGCCCGATGCGCACGACGTCGTCCGCGTGCGCGGACAACGCAGGCAATGCGCACGCCAGCGCGGCCGCGGTCGCGCATGCCGTTTTCTTCCGATGTCGATTCATGTTCGTCTCCTTCCTTGTCGCTCTTGGTTCGTGATCAGGACCGTCGTTGATTGCAGGCGAAGCGATGCGGTCACGCGCGCCCTTCGAAGCCGAGCAGCACGTTCACCGCGTTGATACCGATTTCCTCGACCATGTAGCCGCCCTCCATCACGAACAGCGTCGGCAGGTTCAGGCGCGCGAGCGCTTCGCCGATCCGCAGGTAGTCGGGCGAGCGCAGCTTGAAATGGCTGATCGGATCGTGCTCGAACGTATCGACGCCGAGCGACACGACGAGCAGGTCGGGTGCGTGCTTCGCGATTGCGGCGGCGGCCTGGCCGAGCGCCGTCGCATAGGTGTCCCACTGCGTGCCCTTCGACAGCGGCAGGTTCAGGTTGAAGCCTTCGCCCGCGCCCGCGCCGCGCTCGCCCGCGTAGCCGGAGAAGTACGGGTACGACACGGCCGGCTCGCCGTGCAGCGACGCGAACAGCACGTCCGAACGCTCGTAGAAGATGTCCTGCGTGCCGTTGCCGTGGTGGAAGTCGACGTCGAGCACGGCGACGCGCGCGGCACCGCTCGCGATGCCGTGCTGCGCGGCGATCGCCGCGTTGTTCAGGTAGCAGTAGCCGCCCATGTACTCGCGGCCCGCATGGTGGCCGGGCGGGCGGCACAGCGCGAACGCCGCGCGCGCACCGCCGTTCGACAGCAGGTCGGTGCCGGTGAGCGCCGAGTTCGCGCTCGCGCTCACCGCGTCCCACGTGCCGGCGTTGATCGGTGCCCCGGCATCCATCGCGAAGAAGCCGAGCTTGCCGTCGATGAAGTCGGGCAGCGTCGCGGCCGACGGCATCGCGCGCACCGGCCATACGAGCGGCAGCGCCTGGCAGGTGCGGCCGGTCGCGGTCCATTCGTCCCATGCGCCGGCGAGGAAGTCGACATAGCGCTTGCTGTGCGCGCCGGCATAGCACGCGCGGTCGAACGCGCGCGGCGCGATCACGTCACCGAGACCGGACGCGCGGACCTGCGCGAGCACCGTCTCGGCGCGAAGGGGGTTCTCGAACGAATCGGTGATCGCGCCGTCCTTCAGTTCGACGCCGCGATGCAGATGGTGATCGCTGCTGTAGACCGTGAGCATGGTTGACCGTTGCATTGAACGCTTCAAGGGGATGGCAACAGTCTATTGACGCCGGCCGGCAATAACTTTGCTTTTCGCCTCCCCGTTTCATACAATTTTGAGAAAACCGCCTACGGAGACCCTGGAATGAGCAAAAATCGCGCTTCGGTGGAACTGGACGGCGTCGATCGCGCGATGCTCCGCCTGCTGCAGGAAGACGGCGCGCTCTCCAACGCGACGCTCGGCGAACGGCTGTCGCTGAGCGTCACGCCTTGCTGGCGGCGGCGCAAGCGGCTCGAGGACGAAGGCGTGATCACCGGCTACCAGGCGAACCTGGACCGCCGCGCGCTCGGGATGAACGTGTTCGCGTTCGTGCAGGTCACGTTCAACATGCATTCGGACCAGGATTCGGACCACTTCGAGGACGTGATGCGGCGTCACGACGAAGTGACGTCGTGCCACAAGATCACCGGCGCGGCCGACTACATCCTGCAGGTCGTCGCCGCCGATCTGGACGCGTATGCGGAATTCGTCGAACGCGTGCTGAGGAAGCAGGCCGGCGTGTCGTCGATCCAGTCGAGCCTCGCGCTGCGCGAGGTCAAGTTCTCGTCGCGCGTGCCGGTGCCGGATGCGTGATCGAATCGTTCAAGCGCCCGTTCGCGGGCATCCACCGTCGAACCTCATCCCATGGAGCGCTACCGTATGAAGCATTTCATTTCTTCCGCGTCGATCGCCGCGATGATCGCCTGCGCGTTTGCATTGGCCGCGTGCGCGAATGAGCCGGTTTATCCTCTCCCGCCCGATGTCGCCGGCCACGACACACAGGCCTCGCAGACGGCGCAAACCGCCCAGGCCGCGCCGCCGGTCGTCGGCGGCGATCGCGACGCGCACGGCTGCATCGGCTCGGCCGGCTACGCATGGTGCGAGCGAACGCAGCAATGCGAGCGTCCGTGGGAACTCGCGAAGGCGCAAGGCTTCGCGAATTCGGCGCTGGGGTACGACCAGTTCTGCCGGAGCGGTTCGTCCAAGTGATGAAGTGATCGGAACCGGATCGCGGTGCAACGCCGCGGTCCGGATGCAGTATCGATATCGCGCGCGTCGCGCCCCGTCCGTCCCCGCCATTTTTCCGGTTCCGCGCACCGTCATTCCGGAAACCCGGACACGCAAGAAACCCCACGAAAACAAGGATATTCCGCGCGTGCGACACGGGAATCGAGTTCGGTTATATTACGCGCCCCTTGCCATCCCGCCCCCGCGGAACGCATGGTGCGCGGCCTCTTTCGACGCAGCCTGAAGCGCCGTCCGGCGAGGCCTGCAGCACGGGCTTGCGCACGCGTGGCGCGAACGTGAAGCATGCGATTGCGCGAGCGCATGAAGCCGATCCGAAGGTGTCCTTCGCAACGGCTTCGCGTGCGCAAATGCAACGGCGAACGCGGCCGGTCCGGAGTTCCGGATTCGCGGTCCGGATATCCGGATGCGCGGGCCGAACGCGAATCCGCATCGGCCGGGCGGCATGGCAAACCGATGCATTCAAGTTGAAGAAGGGATCTGCTGTGATCAAAACGTTACGGGTAATACTGTCGGCGCTCGCGCTGTGCGTCGCCGCGTCGTCCGCGCACGCGGCCGATACGAAGAAGGTCGACGTCCTGCTGGTGGGCGGCGGCATCATGAGCTCGACGCTCGGCGTGTGGCTGCACGAGCTTCAGCCCGACTGGTCGATGACGATGGTCGAACGCCTCGACGGCGTCGCGCTGGAAAGCTCGAACGGCTGGAACAACGCGGGCACCGGCCACTCGGCGCTTGCGGAGCTGAACTACACGCCGGAGAAGGCGGACGGCAAGATCGACATCTCCAAGGCCATCGAGATCAACGAGTCGTTCCAGATCTCGCGCCAGTTCTGGGCGTGGCAGGTCAAGCAGGGCGTGCTGAAGAATCCGCACTCGTTCATCAACTCGACGCCGCACATGAGCTTCGTGTGGGGCGACGACAACGTCCGCTTCCTGAAGAAGCGCTACGACGCGCTGCAGGCGAGCCCGCTGTTCCGCGGCATGCAGTATTCGGAAGACTACGACCAGATCAAGCAGTGGGTGCCGCTGATGATGGAAGGCCGCGACCGCAAGCAGAAGGTCGCCGCGACGTGGACGCCGATCGGCACCGACGTGAACTTCGGCGAGATCACGCGCCAGTTCGTCGGCTACCTGAAAACGCAGCCGAACTTCACGCTGTCGCTGTCGAGCGAAGTGCGCGAGATCACGCGCAACGCCGACGGCACGTGGCACGTGTCGTGGGTGAAGCTGCATTCGGATGAACCGCCGCAGGCCGTCGACGCGAAGTTCGTGTTCATCGGCGCGGGCGGCGGTGCGCTGCACCTGCTGCAGGCGTCGGGCATCCCCGAGGCGAAGGACTACGGCGCGTTCCCGGTCGGCGGCTCGTTCCTCGTGACCGACAACCCCGAGGTCGTGAAGCGCCACCTCGCGAAGGCGTACGGCAAGGCGTCGGTCGGCTCGCCGCCGATGTCGGTGCCGCACCTCGACACGCGCATCATCGACGGCAAGAAGATCATCCTGTTCGGGCCGTTCGCGACGTTCTCGACCAAGTTCCTGAAGAACGGCTCGTACTTCGACCTCGCGAAGAGCACCAACCTGCACAACGTCGCACCGATGATGCGCGTGGGCGTCGACGAATTCCCGCTCGTCCAGTATCTCGCGGGCCAGCTGATGCTGTCCGACGACGACCGCTTCAACGCGCTGAAGGAATATTTCCCGGACGCGAAGAAGGAAGACTGGCGCCTGTGGCAGGCCGGCCAGCGCGTGCAGATCATCAAGCGCGACCCGAAGAAGGGCGGCGTGCTGAAGCTCGGCACCGAGATCGTCAGCTCGCAGGACGGCAGCATCGCGGGCCTGCTCGGCGCATCGCCGGGCGCGTCGACGGCCGCGCCGATCATGCTGAACCTGATGCAGAAGGTGTTCAAGGACAAGGTCGCGACGCCCGAATGGCAACAGAAGATCCGCCAGATCGTGCCGAGCTATGGCACGAAGCTGAACGACAGCCCGGCGAAGGTTGTCGAGGAATGGACCTACACGAGCGACGTGCTGCAGCTCTCGCCGCCGCCGAAGATCGACCTGACGGTGCCGTCGCAGGCGACGGGCGCCGCCCCGGCGCGCCCGGCAAAGGCTGCGGCCGACATGGCGCTGTAACGCGTCCGGGTGCCGCGCGGCACCGCGAGGCACCGTTGCGCCGCACGACACGGCCGCCCTCCGGGGCGGCCGTTTTTCGTCATGGCGGCGATCGGGGCCTGTTTCCGGAAACAACGGGCGCTGAATGCGCACTGTCCTTGCAGGCATCGCCCGCAGCCGGTCGCCCGCAACCGGTCGCCCGCAACCGGTCGTCCGCAACCGGCCCCTCGCAGCCGATCGTCCGCATTCGCCTCCTCGCTTCCGCTAGAATTGCGGCACGCGCGACCCCGTCGCCGCCCGATCCATCATCCGCATCGACGCAATCTAAGCGACGCCCGATGCGGCCCGCGCCCGAGCCGCGCGAGCGCCGCCCGCCGTTGCCGCGCCCGCCCGGGCGCCACATCAACCGAATTCAGTTGGAGAAAGACCTTGTTTACCTGCCGAAACCAGAGCTGCGGCACGCAGTGGGAACAGTCCGACGTCGTCATCAAGGACGAAGGCCAGGGGCTGCTGTTCCGCTGCCCGCTGTGCGGCGCGCGCAACTACCTCGAACGTTTCGAAGATGACGAAGGCAACGTCGTCTACGAACAGATGGAAGGCCGCCCCTACCTCGGAGACGTGGAATGAGCCAGCCGACCGCCACGCCGTTCAGCGCACTGCCGCTGACGCCCGCCTCGCTCGCGAACCTCGCGCAGCTCGGCTATGTCGACATGACGCCGATCCAGGCCGCGAGCCTGCCGATCGCGCTGGCCGGCCAGGACCTCATCGCGCAGGCGAAGACGGGCAGCGGCAAGACCGCCGCGTTCTCGCTCGCGCTGCTGGCGCGCCTCGACGCGCGCCGCTTCGACGTGCAGGCGATGATCCTGTGCCCGACGCGCGAGCTCGCCGACCAGGTCGCGCAGGAAGTGCGCCGCCTCGCGCGCGCCGAAGAAAACGTGAAGGTGCTGACGCTGTGCGGCGGCACGCCGATGCGGCCGCAGGCGCAGAGCCTCGAGCATGGCGCGCATATCGTCGTCGGCACGCCGGGCCGCATCATGGATCACCTCGACCGCGGCAACCTGAAGCTCGACGCGCTGAACACGCTCGTGCTCGACGAAGCCGACCGGATGCTCGACATGGGCTTCTTCGACGACATCGCGAAGGTCGCGCGGATGTGCCCGACGACGCGCCAGACGCTGCTGTTCTCGGCGACCTATCCGGACGGCATCGCGAAGCTGAGCCAGCAGTTCCTGCGCAATCCGAAGGAAGTGAAGCTCGAGGAGCGCCACGACGACAGCAAGATCCGCCAGCGCTTCTATGAAGTGACCGAGAACGAGCGGCTGCACGCGGTCGGCCAGTTGCTGAACCACTACCGGCCGGTGAGCACGATCGCGTTCTGCAACACCAAGCAGCAATGCCGCGACCTGCTCGACGTGCTGCACGCACAGGGCTTCCACGCGCTCGCGCTGCACGGCGAGCTCGAACAGCGCGAACGCGACCAGGTGCTGATCCAGTTCGCGAACCGCAGCTGCTCGGTGCTGGTCGCGACCGACGTCGCCGCGCGCGGGCTCGACATCGCGCAGCTCGAGGCGGTGATCAACGTCGACGTGACGCCCGACCCCGAAGTGCACGTGCACCGCATCGGCCGCACCGGCCGCGCGGACCAGGCAGGCTGGGCGCTGAGCCTCGCCAGCATGGACGAGATGGGGCGCGTCGGCGCGATCGAGCAGGCGCAGAAGCGCGAAGTCGAATGGCATCCGCTCGCGGAACTGAAGCCGACCGGCAACGATACGCTGCTGCCGCCGATGGAAACGCTGCAGATCCTCGGCGGCCGCAAGGACAAGATCCGGCCGGGCGACGTGCTCGGCGCGCTGACCGGCGACGCGGGGTTCGACGGCAAGCAGATCGGCAAGATCAACGTGACCGAGTTCTCGACCTACGTCGCGATCGAGCGTGGCGTCGCGCACGACGCGCTGCGCAAGCTCAATGCGGGGAAGATCAAGGGCAAGCGGGTCAAGGTCCGGTTGATGGACGAGGAATGACGGCGTGATGCCGGCGCGGGCCGCAACGCTTACGCGGCGCGCCCGCCCAGCATCGCCAGATACTGCTGTACCGCTCCCCATTCCCCGCCGATCCGGCAGAGCACGACGAGTTCGGTGCCCGGCACGTTGCCCGCGAGTTTCCGGTATACGATGTTCGGCGCCGCGATCCGGCTGAGCGGCGCCGGCACCAGCGCCACGCCGAGGCCGGCCCCCGCCAGCGCCAGCACGGACAGCGTGCTGCTCACCTTGTGCACGATGCGCGGCGCCCGGCCGAGCACCCGCCGCAGGATCGCCAGCTGCCCTTCGTCGTCACCGTCGGCCGCATAAAAAATGAACGGTTCGTCCGCCAACGCCGCGACGCTCATCGAGCGCCGCTTCGCGAGCGGCTGCCGGTCGCGCCTCCTTCCCAGCTCGGTTGCATGCCGTCCGCCGCGCCAGCTTCGTACCGAAAACAGCCACGCCGGGCCGTGAAGCGAGCGCGCATCGCCGACTGTCGACGCACGAATATCGAGATTTTTATCAAAAGATCAGCAGGGTTCGTCGCGCGCAGGCCGGACTCGCTTGACCAAATCATCAAATCGGCCTGATTCCAGGTTGCTTGTGCGTCGCACCATACCAAATATCTGCCGCGCCCTTCATACCGTCAAACCAGGAATGTCGGGATTTTTGCAGCGCACACATTCCCGTTGCAGCCCGTTCCTGGCACTGCCCTTGCTCAGTCATTCACACCGGCCCCTTGCGCGACACCCTCCGTGCGCAGACAACCGGTTCGAACGATCCCAATCAAGGAGACATGACCATGGCGTTACTGGAACGGTCGGCGTGGTACGACATTGCCCGCTCGACGAACTGGACCCCCCGATATGTTACGGAGTCCGACCTTTTCCCCGAGATCATGACTGGCGCGCAAGGCATTCCGATGGAAACGTGGGAAGCCTACGACGAGCCGTACAAGACTTCCTATTCCGAATACGTCCGCATTCAGCGCGAAAAGGACGCCGGCGCCTATTCCGTGAAGGCCGCGCTGGAGCGCAGCCGCATGTTCGAGGAGGCCGATCCCGGCTGGCTGTCGATCCTGAAGTCGCACTACGGCGCCATCGCGCTCGGCGAATACGCCGCCATGAGCGCGGAAGCGCGCATGGCCCGCTTCGGCCGCGCCCCCGGCATGCGCAACATGGCGACGTTCGGCATGCTGGACGAAAACCGCCACGGGCAACTGCAGCTGTATTTCCCGCACGATTACTGCCACAAGGACCGTCAGTTCGACTGGGCCCACAAGGCCTACCACACGAACGAGTGGGGTGCGATCGCCGCGCGCAGCACGTTCGACGACCTGTTCATGTCGCGCAGCGCGCTCGAGATCGCCGTGATGCTGACGTTCGCGTTCGAAACCGGCTTCACCAACATGCAGTTCCTGGGCCTCGCCGCGGACGCCGCCGAAGCCGGCGATTTCACGTTCGCGAGCCTGATCTCGAGCATCCAGACCGACGAATCGCGCCATGCGCAGATCGGCGGCCCCGCGCTGCAGATCCTGATCGCGAACGGCCGCAAGGAAGAGGCGCAGAAGCTCGTCGACGTCGCCATCGCCCGCGCATGGCGTCTCTTCTGCCTGCTGACCGGCACCTCGATGGACTACGCGACGCCGCTGCATCACCGCAAGCAATCGTTCAAGGAGTTCATGCGCGAGTGGATCGTCGGCCAGTTCGAACGCACGCTGATCGATCTCGGCCTCGACCTGCCGTGGTACTGGGATCAGATGATCAACGAGTTCGACTACCAGCATCACGCGTACCAGATGGGCATCTGGTTCTGGCGGCCGACCATCTGGTGGAACCCCGCCGCCGGCATGACGCCGGATTGCCGCGACTGGCTCGAAGAGAAGTATCCCGGCTGGAACGACACGTTCGGCAAGGCCTGGGACGTCATCATCGACAACCTGGTCGCGGGCCGGACGCACCTGACGATGCCGGAAACCCTGCCGGTCGTCTGCAACATGAGCCAGTTGCCGATCTGCGCGATTCCCGGCAACGGCTGGAACGTGAAGGACTACCCGCTCGACTACAACGGCCGCACCTATCACTTCAACTCCGAAATCGACCGCTGGGTCTTCCAGCAGGATCCGCTGCGCTATCGCGATCACATGACGCTCGTCGATCGCTTCCTCGCCGGGCATATCCAGCCGCCCGACCTAATGGGCGCGCTCAAGTACATGAGCCTCGCCCCCGGCGAGAGCGGCGACGACGCACATCGATACGCGTGGGTCGAGGCCTACCGCAATCGCGGCAATCAACAGAAAGCCGCGTAAGACGGCCGATCAATGGAGGACGACATGGCACTTTTTCCCGTGATTTCCAATTTCCAGTACGACTTCCTGCTGCAACTCGTGGCGGTCGATACCGACAACACCATGGACGAGGTCGCGGCCGCGGCCGCGCATCACTCGGTCGGCCGGCGCGTCGCGCCGCGGCCGGACAAGGTCGTGAGGGTGCGGCGCCAGGGCAGCGAGACGTTCTTCCCGCGCGACGCGCGGCTCGGCGAGACGGACATCCGGCCGATGGAAGCGCTCGAGTTCATTTTCTGCGACGCGTGAGGCCGACATGACATTTCACAAAGCATGCACGCTCGACGAGCTGTGGGAAGGCGACATGACCGAAGTCGAGGTCGAAGGCCACGTGATCGTGCTGGTCCGCCCCGAAGGGGGCGAGCCGCGCGCGTTCCAGGGCATCTGTCCGCACCAGGACATTCCGCTCGCGGAAGGCAAGTTCGACGGCCGCGTGCTGATGTGCCGCGCACATCAATGGACCTTCGATGCGAATACGGGCAAGGGCATCAATCCCGGCGACTGCCGGCTCGCGGAATATGCCGTGAAACTCGACGGGGACGACATCCTCGTTGCCGTGGAGGGCGTCGAACCGCTCTTCGCCCATTCCTGACCTGACGTAGGACACACCATGAGTCACGACAACACGGCGGACGCCTATCGCAACAACCGCGTCGGCCCCATCCTGCGCGCGAGCAGCATCACGGCCGGCGTCATCGAAGCCGCCCAGGAAGACAACCCGGACAAGGAGATCCGCATCGACGACAAGCTCGCCTACGTGCGCATCGACACCGACGGCGAACTGGTCCTGCGCCGCGCGACCCTGGAGGCCGCGCTCGGCCGGCCATTCAAGATGTCGGAACTGGAAATCAACCTCAGCTCGTTCGCGGGCCGCATCGAGACGACGGACGACTACGTCCGCTTCTATTACGAAAAGACGCTCTGACCGGAGACCAGCATGACGCAACCCGAAATCCTGAAGCCGCTCAAGACGTGGAGCCATCTGGCCGCGCGGCGGCGCAAGCCGAGCGAATACGAGATCGTCTCGACCAACCTCCATTACACGACCGACAACCCCGACGCGCCGTTCGAACTGGACCCCAACTTCGGGATGGCGCAGTGGTTCAAGCGATACCGCAACGCGTCGCCGCTGCAACACGCCGACTGGAACGCGTTCCGCGATCCCGACGAGCTGGTCTATCGCACCTACAACATGCTGCAGGACGGCCAGGAGACATACGTCTTCGGTCTGCTCGACCAGTTCTCGTCGCGCGGCCATGACACGATGCTCGGGCGCGACTGGGCGGAACACCTCACGCATCTGTATACCCCCGCGCGCTACCTGTTCCACGCGCTGCAGATGGGCTCCGCCTATCTGACGCAGCTCGCGCCCGCGTCGACGATCTCCAACTGCGCCGCCTACCAGACGGCCGACTCCCTGCGCTGGCTCACGCATACCGCGTATCGGACCAGGGAGCTGTCGCAGGCCTTTCCCGATCTCGGCTTCGCGAGCGACGAACGTCGCATCTGGGAACAGAGCCCCGCATGGCAGGGCTGGCGGCGGCTCGTCGAGGAAGCGCTCGTCGCATGGGACTGGGCCGAGAGCTTCGTCGCGCTGAACCTGGTCGCACGGCCCGCCATCGACGAGACCGTGCTGCGCACGCTCGGCCAGACGGCCCGCCACAACGGCGATACGCTGCTCGGCCTGCTGACCGATGCACAACTGGCCGACGCGCAACGGCATCGCCGCTGGGCAGGCGAGCTCGTGCGCATGGCGCTGGAACAGGACGGCAACCGCGCGGTGCTCGCTGCCTGGATCGACAAGTGGGCGCCGCTCGCGGATGCCGCCATCGACGCGTATTGCGATGCACTGCCCGACGCGCAGGATGCGGCAGCGCGTGCGCGCGCGGCGGTCGGCGAATTCCGGCGCGGCATCGGCCTGTGACCGCTGGATGAACCCGGGGCCGGCCCGTGCCGGCCCCCGTAACGCGGAACCTGAAGATGGAACATCAGATCACGATTGAAGGCGGCGCGACATTCGCCGTCGACGCGTCGGAAGACGCGCTGCTGCGCGGCGCATTGCGTGCCGGCGTGGGACTGCCGCACGAATGCAGCGTGGGCGGCTGTGGCGCCTGCCGCTTCGAGCTCGTGTCCGGCGCGATGGACACGCTGTGGCAGGACGCACCGGGCCTCTCCGAACGCGATCGCAAGCGCGGCAAACGGCTCGCATGCCAGTCGCGCCCGACCGGCGACTGCACGATCCGCGTGCGCTGCGACGACAGCTACCTGCCCGTCGTCACCCCGTCGCGCCGGGAGGCGGAACTGGTCGCGCGTCGCAGCGTGACGCCGGACATGAGCGAATTCACGTTCCGCGCCCCGGGCGAGGCGGCGTTCCGCGCCGGCCAGTATGCACTCCTCTATCCGCCTTCGGCACAAGGCGCACGCGCCTATTCGATGTCGAATCTGCCGAACGGCGACGGCCTCTGGCAGTTCGTCATCCGGCGCCTGCCCGGTGGCGCGGGCAGCAACGCGCTGTTCGACCGTATCGCCATCGGCGAGCGCGTGCTGCTCGACGGGCCTTACGGGCACGCCTACCTGCGCGACGACGACGCCCGCGACATCGTCTGCATCGCCGGCGGCTCGGGGCTCGCACCGATGCTGTCGATCGCACGCGGCGCGCTGGCGCAACCGGGATCTCCGCGTATCCACTTCTTCTACGGCGCGCGCTCGCAGGCGGATCTCGGCGCCGCGGCGGAACTCGATGCGCTGGCGCACGAACGACTGTCGGTTTCTGTCGTGCTTTCCGCCCCGGATGCGTCGCAGCCATGGCACGGTGCGACGGGCTTCGTCCACGACGAGGCCGAGCGCGGGCTCGCGCAACCACTCGACCGCTACCGCTTCTACTTCGCGGGCCCGCCACCCATGATCGAGGCCGTGCAGGACCTGCTGATGCTCCGGCACAAGGTCCCCTTCGCGCAGCTCCACTTCGATCGATTCGTCTGACCCCGTTGCACGTGGCCCGCCCGGGCGGGCCGCGTGCATTCCTCTGCGAATTTCCCGCGCGTAGTTTCACCAATCGCCACGACGACACGCACCCGCTAAGCTGACCCGGGCGATTCGGTCGCAATGCGTGCCGGCATGCATGTTCCCGTGCGCCACATGCATCACCAGCACAGGGGAGCACCGGCCGAACCGGCCGCAAGCGAGGCAAGCATGTCAAGGAGCGAAATGCACGACGGCAAACCGGGTTCCGCGCCCCGGCATCGCGCGGGACATTCTCCGCGCGATGCCGGGCATCCGGAGATTCGCGTACCCGCCATCCACGACCTCGCAAAGCGTCTGCGATTCGCGCCCCAGCAAGGCAGGATCTGGCTCGACGACCAGCGCATGATGCTGATGCACATCAGTTCGTTCGGCGCGCTGCGCCAGGAGCTGATCGAGAGCCTCGGCAAGGAAACCGCACGCGGCCTCATCACCCGCATCGGCTACCAGGCCGGCACGCACGATGCCGCCATGGCGCGCAAGGTGCGAGCCGGCTTCAACACCTACGACGACTTCCTGGCCGGCCCGCAGCTCGTCTCGCTCGAAGGGATCGTCCACTGCGAACCGATCGCGCTCGACATCGATGTCGAGCGCGGCCACTATTTCGGCGACTTCTATCTGATCGACTCGTCGGAGGCGGAGGCGCACATCGCGAGTTACGGAATCGGCAACGACGCCGTCTGCTGGATGCTGATCGGCTATGCGTGCGGCTATACCAGCTCGTTCATGGGCCGGCCGATCCTGTGGCGGGAAATCGAATGCCGCGGGATGGGGCATGCAAAATGCCGCGTCGTCGGCAAGCCGGTCGAGGAATGGGACGATCCGCAGGACGATCTGCGCTTCCTGCAGATCGGCGATTTCGTCAAATGGTCGCTCGAGCCGCAGACCATGCCGCCGGCCACCAGCCGGATCGCCGAGCGGATCGCGCGCGCGCCCGAAAACAGTTTCGGCGTCGTCGGCATCTCGGCCGGCTTCAACACCGTGTGCCACATGGTCAACAAGGTGGCACCCACGGAGGCCACCGTGCTGTTTCTCGGTGAAAGCGGGGTCGGCAAGGAGGTGTTCGCGAACAACCTGCATCGGCTCAGCAAGCGGGCCGAGAAGCCGTTCGTGGCCGTCAACTGCGCGTCGATTCCGGAACACCTGATGGAATCCGAATTGTTCGGCGTCGAACGCGGCGGCTATACCGGCGCGACCTCGTCGCGGCCCGGCCGGTTCGAGCGGGCCGATGGCGGCACGCTCTTTCTCGATGAAATCGGCACGCTCAGCTTCACCGCGCAGGGCAAGCTGTTGCGCGCGCTTCAGCAGGGCGAGCTGGAGCGCGTCGGCGACACACGGACGCGCAAGATCGACGTGCGCGTGATCGCCGCAACGAACGTCAACCTGCGGGAAGCCGTCAAGGCCGGGCAATTCCGCGAGGATCTCTTTTTCCGCCTCAACGTGTTTCCGATCCAGGTGCCGCCGCTACGCGAACGGCGCGACGACATCCCGCTGATGATGAACTGGTTCCTTCAGCGGCTCGCCAAGAAGCACGACAAGCACATCACCGGCTTTCGCGAGCGCGCGGTCGACGCGATGTTCAACTACGACTGGCCCGGCAACGTGCGCGAACTGGAGAACATGATCGAACGCGCGGTGATTCTCGCCGAGGACGGCGGTGCGCTCGACCTCTGCCACCTGTTCACGACCGGCGAGGAAATCGACGTGTCGTCGTTCATTCTGAAACGCAGTGGCAACATCGCCTTGATGGACGAGCCGGTCGAGACGGCCCTGGCCCCGGCCTCGACCGGCCCCGGCGCGCGCCCCGGGCTCGCCGAAACCGAGGTGGCGATGCTGCGCGCCGCGATCGCCGAGGCGAACGGCAACCTCTCGCTGGCAGCGCGTGTGCTCGGCATCAGCCGGCCGACACTGGCCTACCGGTTGCGCAAGTACGGCATCGCCGCCGAATGACCCGACAAGCGCCGGGCGACGCGGCATCGATGCGCGTCGCCCGGCGTCCGGTCAGAAGCGCTTCTGATATCCGACGACCGCGTTGATTTGCGAGTGCGTTGCGACGATGGGCACCGCGGTGTTCGGCTGGCTGCCGTTCGACAACGTCTTTTGCAGGCCGACCGATAGTGCGAAGCTGACGAGATCGTCCTTGTCGAACGCGTAGGACGCGCCCGCGCTCAGGTGCGTCGTCGGAATCGCCGGAACGACGGCCAGCAACGTGTCGTTCGGTACGGCCTCCTGCGCGTACTGGAACCCCGCACGCAGCGTCAGCTTCGCGTTGTAGCGATATTCCGCGCCGACCGCGAAGACGTTGATGTCGCGATAATTCTGCGGGATCGACAGGTTCAGGTTCGCGCCGGTTCCGGCCTGCGTGAAGCTCATGTTCAGGTCCTTCATCACGCTCGACCAGAACACGCGCTGGTAGTCGGCCGAGACCGACCACTGGTCGTTGAAGCGGTGGCTGATACCTATCGTGAACTGGGCCGGCATCTGGAAATCCTTCACGACGATGTCGCCGCTCAGCGGAATATTGCCCGCGACCGAACTGACGGCAGTCAGATTCGCATGTCCGGCGCGCAGATCGCCCACGGCGGTCTTGAAGCTGTATGCCATGCCGACCCGTGTGTCGGGCGTCAGCAGATACGTGAGGCCCAGCTTGCCGCCGACACCCCAGGCGTCGGCTCCGCCGCCGACGATGCCGCTGTGCGAAAACCCGACGTAGCCGCCCGACAGGCCGGGCACGCTCAGCAGCGCCGGCACCAGCGACCCGGACACGCGGCGCTGCGCGGCCAGCGTGCCGATCTGGGACACGTCGAGCAGCGATCCCAGGTTGAGCGAGGTCCAGACGACGTCCAGCGACGCCCCGACCGTCAACCGGTCGTTCACGTTGTACGCCGCGGACAGCGGGACGCGCAGCACCAGCAGCCGCGAAAACTGGTCGAGCCCGGTATCGACGTTGTTGGTCGCCGTCCGCGACAGGAAACTGCTGGCGCCGAATTGCGTACCGAGCCCGCCTTCGGCGAACGCGCCGATGCCGAACGCATAGTTCGCGCGGCGATAGACGACGGCCAGCTGCGGCGCGAAATACGGCCCGTTGTTGTTGCCGTGATTGCCCGACGTGGCGCCCTCGCCGGTCGACGCGTTCTTCACGTGAATGTTGGTCGTGACCACGTCGAGCCCGAGGTCCACATAGCGCCCCTCGGTCATCAGGCCGAGCGTGGCCGGGTTCAGCATCATCGCCGCCCCGCCGACGTCGTAGGCCACGCCCGTCCCGCCCATCGCGCGCGAGACCGGACCATAGCCTTCGAGATTGAACACGTCGGTCGCACGCGCATGCGTGCCCCATGCCGCGGCGCATGCCACGACCGCCAATCGAACATACATGCCTTTCACGGACGTCTCCTTACCCATTTATAATTAAATAGTGCTAATCGTTTAGAAAGCTGCTATCCATCGCTTGAAATTGCGCCCGGCTCGCGATCAGCGGGATCTCGCCGGCCTCCGTCCGGCAATCCGCACGATCACGACATGCGATTCCTCGTGCCCCACCCAACCTGCCGCGCACAGTCGCACGGCATACCGTCTTCGGCGCGGGTCGATCAGTCCGTCGACTCGCTGAAATGATCGATCACCAGCCGGTTGAACCGCGCCGCATGCTCGATCTGCGTCCAGTGTCCGCAGTTGCCGAACACGTGCAGTTGCGCGTTCGGCAGCAGTTCCAGCAGCCTCATCGAGCTGTCGAGCGGAATCACGCGATCCTCGCGGCCATGGACGATCAGTGTGTCGTGCGGCACCGCGCGCAGTTTCACCTCGTCGCTCGCGAGCGCATCGACCCAGCGCTGGCGTGGGGCCGGAAACATGTTCGCGAACGCTTCCTGGTAGCCGGGCCGCACGCTCGCGTCGTAGCGCAGCTTCGCGAGCTCGTCGTTCACGAGCGTGCGATCGAACGCGAAGATGTCCAGCAGGCCGCGCATGTTCGCGATCGACGGCGTGTAGCCCCACACCGCGTCGAGCCCTTCGGTCAGCGTGAAGCGCGTGCCGGCCGCGCCCATCAGCACGAGCCGGCCGACACGCTCCGGCGCGCGGATCGCCAGCGCGAGCGCCAGCGCGCCGCCGAACGAATTGCCGATCACGTGCGCGCGCTCGACGCCGAGCGCATCGAGCAGGCCGAGTGCGTGGTCGACCCAGTGGTCCATTGAATACACGTAATCGCGCGGCCGCTCGGTTTCGCCGAATCCGGCCATGTCCGGTGCGATCACGCGAAACTGCTCGGCGAGCGCGGGCATCGTGAGCCGCCAGTTCGCGTAGGCCGTGACACCCGGCCCCGAACCGTGGATCAGCAGCACGGGCGGCCCGTCGCCGACGTCGTGATAGTTGGTGTCGAGGCCGCCCGCGACGATCCGGCGGCCCAGTTCGGGATTGGTTGACATGACGTCCTCCAGTCGATTTCGATGGTGCGCGGCGCGTCAGCGCCCGCGCTTCTTCGCGCTCTGCCCGCCGATCCCGAAGTGCGCCTTCGGCATCTCGGTGATGATCACGCGCACCGATTCGAGCGGTGCGTCGAGCGAGCGATGGATGGCTTCCGTGACTTCGGCGATCAGGCGTTCCTTCTTGTCGTCGTCGCGGCCTTCCAGGATGTACAGATGTGCTACCGGCACGATGGCCTCCCTTTGCGTTCGGAACGTTCAGATGAATCGCAGGCCGACCGACCCGATGTCCTGCACGCGCAGCGTCACGTTGTCGCCGGCCGCGACGGCCACCGCCTCCGTGATGCCGCCCGACAGGATCAGGCTGCCCGCCGGAATCGATTCGCCGCGCGCGCCCAGGTGATTCGCGAGCATCGCGATCGCGGCGGCCGGATGCCCGAGCACGGCCGCACCGGCACCGAACGCGACCGGCAGCCCGTTCTTCTCGAGCACGATGCCGAGCGTGCGCAGGTCGACGCCATCCACAGCCAGCGGCCGGCCGCCCGCGACGAAGCGCGCGGCCGACGTGTTGTCCGCCACCACGCTCTTCAGGTCGAACTTGAAGTCGCGGTAGCGGCTGTCGATCACCTCGATCCCGGCGACGACGAAGTCCGTCGCGGCGAGTACCGCGCCGACATGGCAGCCCGGCCCCTTCAGTTCGGCCTTCGTCACGAATGCGATCTCCGGCTCCACCTTCGGATGAATCAGCGCGGACGTATCGCACTCGCCGCCGTCGGGCAGGTCATGGACGTCGGTCAGGAAGCCGAACACGGGCGTGTCCACCCCCATCTGCCGCATCTTCGCGTGCGACGTCAGGCCGGCCTTGTAGCCGACGATCCGCGCGCCGCGCGCAAGCTGCCGGCGGCGGATCGCATCCTGCACCGCATACGCGTCGTCCCAGTCCATCTCCGGATGACGGTCGGTGATCTTCGGCGTGTCGCGCGCCTCGCGCATGCAGTCGTCGAGATGCGCGGCCAGCGACTCGATCGTGTCGGTCGTCAGATTCATGCGGCCTCCCGCTTCGGTTGCGCCGCGCGCGCCTTCGCGAGCGTCAGCGCGGTGTCCTCGATCATGTCCTCCTGCCCGCCGACCATGCCGCGCCGGCCGAGCTCGACGAGGATGTCGCGCGCCGGAATCCCGTACTTCTCGCCCGCGCGCTTCGCGAACAGCAGGAACGAGCCGTACACGCCCGCATAGCCGAGCGTCAGCGCGTCGCGGTCGATGCGGATCGGGAAGTCCATCATCGGCACGACGAGATCCTCGGCGACGTCCTGGATCTTCCACACGTCGATGCCGGTCTCGATGCCCATCCGCTCGCAGACGGCGACGAACACTTCCAGCGGCGTGTTGCCCGCGCCGGCGCCGAGCCCCGCCGCCGCGCCGTCGATCCGGTTCGCACCGGCCTCGATCGCGGCGATCGAGTTCGCGACGCCCATCGCGAGGTTGTGGTGGCCGTGGAAACCCAGTTCCGTTTCAGGCATCAGCGCGTCGCGCACGGCTGCCAGGCGGGCCTTCACGTCGTCGGGCAGCATGTAGCCGGCCGAATCGGTGATGTAGATGCAGTTCGCGCCGTACGACTCCATCAGCTTCGCCTGCTTCACCAGCCCGTCGGGGCTGTTCATGTGGCTCATCATCAGGAAGCCGACGGTATCCATGTCGAGCTTGCGCGCCATCGCGATGTGCTGCTCGGAGACGTCCGCCTCGGTGCAGTGCGTCGCGACGCGAATCGTATGCACGCCGAGCGCGTGCGCCTCCTTCAGGTGATCGACGGTGCCGATGCCCGGCAGCAGCAGCGCCGACACCTTCGCGCGCTTGAGCAGCGGGATCACCGCGCCGAGGTATTCCGCGTCGGTATGCGCGGGAAAGCCGTAGTTGACCGACGAGCCGCCGAGGCCGTCGCCGTGCGTGACTTCGATCAGCGGCACGCCGGCCGCGTCGAGCCCGCTCGCGATCGAGCGCATCTGGTCGAGCGTCATCTGGTGACGCTTCGGGTGCATGCCGTCACGCAGCGTCATGTCGTGGACGGTGATTCGTTTGCCTTTGAGATTCATTGCCGTTCCTTTCTTGTCCGGTCGTGGAAGTCGCGTCTGCCGGCGTCAGGCCGCCTGGGCGGCCGATGCCAGCGTGAGGCGGCCGGCCAGCAGTTCCTCGGCGAACATCTCGGCGGTGCGCGCGGCGGCGGCCGTCATGATGTCGAGGTTGCCCGCGTATTTCGGCAGGTAGTCGCCGAGACCTTCGACCTCGAGATAGACCGACACGCGGTTGCCGTCGAACACCGGCCCGTTGACGAGCCGGTAGCCGGGCACGTAGCGCTGCACATCCGCGATCATCGCGTGCACCGATTCGACGATGCGCGCTTCGTCGGGCGCGGTTTCGGTCAGGCAGTGCACGGTGTCGCGCATGATGAGCGGCGGGTCGGCCGGGTTGATCACGATGATCGCCTTGCCCTCGTTCGCGCCGCCGACCTGCGCGACGGCCGCGGCCGTGGTGCGCGTGAATTCGTCGATGTTCTTGCGCGTGCCGGGGCCGACCGAGCGCGACGACACGGTCGCGACGATCTCGCCGTACGCGACCGGCTGCACGCGGGAGATCGCGCGCACCATCGGAATCGTCGCCTGGCCGCCGCACGTGACCATGTTCACGTTCATCTCGCCGGAGCCGATGTGATCCTTCAGGTTGACGGGCGGCACGCAGTACGGGCCGATCGCGGCCGGCGTCAGGTCGATCATCAGCACGCCGAGCGCGTTCAGCTTGCGGCTGTTTTCCGCGTGGACGTATGCGCTCGTCGCGTCGAACGCGATCTGCACGCCGTCGGCCTGCACATGCGGCAGCAGGCCGTCGACGCCGTCCGAGGTGGTCTTGAGGCCGAGTTCGCGCGCGCGCTTCAGGCCATCGGAATCGGGATCGATGCCGACCATCCACACGGGTTCGAGCACGGGGCTGCGCATCAGTTTGGCGAGCAGGTCGGTGCCGATGTTGCCGGGACCGATCAGCGCGCAACGGATCTTTCGGGTCATGGGGAATTCCTCGTTTGCGTGGAAAGGGGAACGGGCGGCGCTCACGCGAACCGCACCGAACACGCGCCGATTCCGCCGATCGACACGCGGAAGTTGTCGCCGCGCCCGACCGGCGCCATCGCTGCGAGCGCGCCGGACAGAATCACTTCGCCGGCCTTCAGCGGGATGCCGAGGCGGCCGAGCGTGTTGGCGAGCCATGCGACGGCATTGACCGGCGAGCCGAGCGCGGCCGCGCCGGCGCCGGTGCCGATCACGTCGCCGTTCTTCTCGAGCACCATGCCGCAGGTCGACAGATCGACGCTGCGCGTGCTCACCGCCCGGTCGCCGAGCACGAACACGCCGCACGACGCGTTGTCGGCCACCGTGTCGCCGATGCGGATCTTCCAGTCGCGGATGCGCGAGTCGACGATCTCGAAGCACGGCATCACGCACTCGGTCGCGGCGAGCACCATCGCGTTCGTCACGCCCGGGCCGAGCAGGTCGCGCTTCAGCACGAACGCGATCTCGCCTTCGGCCTTCGGCTGGATCAGCGTGTCGAGCGCGATGCATTCGCCCTCGCCGTACACCATGCCCGACAGCAGGTAGCCGAAGTCGGGCTGGTAGACGCCGAGCATGTCCATCACCGCCTTCGACGTGACGCCGATCTTCTTGCCGATGACGGTCTCGCCGGCATCCAGGCGGCGCTGCACGAAGCGCTGCTGGATCCGGTACGCGTCGTCGACCGACAGGTCCTCGTGCTGCGACGTCAGCGGCGCGATGGGCTCGCGCGACGTCATCGCGTCGTACAGCCGGTCGCCCAGCGTGGTAATCAACGTGGAGTCCATAAGAGTTTTCCGGTCGTTAACAGAGGGTCAGAGCTTGATGCAGACGTTGCGGAGCTCCGTGTAGAACTCGAGCGAATGCACGCCGCCCTCGCGGCCGATGCCCGATTGCTTCGCGCCGCCGAACGCGGTACGCAGGTCACGCAGGAACCATGAATTGACCCACGCGATGCCGACGTCGATCGACGCCGCGACGCGGTGCGCGCGCGACAGGTTGGTCGTCCAGATCGCGGTCGACAGCCCATACGCATTCGCGTTCGCGCGGCCGATCACCTCGGCTTCGGAATCGAACGGCATCACGAGCGTGCACGGCCCGAAGATCTCGTCGCGCGCGATCGGCGAATCGTCGCCGAGGCCGGTCCAGATCGTCGGCTGCACCCACGCGCCGCCGCGCAGGTCCTCCGGCATGTCGGGCACGCCGCCACCCGTCACGACCGTCGCGCCGAGTTCGGCCGCCTTGCGGTAATACGACAGCACCTTGTCGCGATGCTCCTGGCTGATCAGCGGGCCGAGGCCGGTCGACTCCGCTTCCGGGCGGCCGGGCCGCAGCCGTTCGGCACCGGCCTTCAGCGCGGCGACGAAACGCTCGAACAGCGGACGCTCGACATACACACGCTCGGTGCCGAGGCAAACCTGCCCCGCGTTCGCGAAGCACGAGCGCAGCGTGCCCTCGACGGCCGCATCGAAATCGCAATCGGCGAACACGATCGCCGCGTTCTTGCCGCCCATCTCGAGGCTGACGGGCCGCGCGCCGTCGGCCGCGGCTTTCATGATCGCCGCGCCGGTGCGCGTCTCGCCGGTGAACGTGATCGCGTTCACACCCGGATGGGTCGTCAGGAATTCGCCGGCCGAGCCGGGCCCGAAGCCGTGCACGACGTTGTAGACGCCGCGCGGCACGCCGGCCGCGTTCATCACCTCGCCGAGCAGCGCGGCCGTCTGCGGCGTCTCCTCCGACGGCTTCACGACCACCGTGTTGCCGCACGCGAGCGCGGGCCCGACCTTCCACGTCATCAGCAGCAGCGGCAGATTCCACGGGCAGATCACGCCGACCACACCGACCGGCCGGCGGATCGCGTAGTTGAGCGCGCCCGCGCCGTCCGGCGTCGCCATCTCGAAGGTTTCGCCGGGCACGTTCTTCACCACGTCGGCGAACACCTTGAAGTTCGCGGCGCCGCGCGGGATGTCGATATGGCTGGCGAGGCTCACCGGCTTGCCGGTGTCGGCCACTTCGGCTTCGAGGAAATCGTCGAAGCGGCGCGTGATGCCGTCGGCCACCGCATACAGGAGCTCGACGCGCTGCGCGACGGTCAGGCCGCCCCACGGGCCGGCCAGCGCCGCGCGTGCGGCCTGTACCGCCGCGTCGACATCCGCGCGGCTCGCTTCGGCGACGCGCGCGATCACCGCGTTGTCGAGCGGCGAGCGCTTGTCGAACCAGCGTTCGCCCGCGCGATAGTCGCCATCGATGAAGTTGCGGACGAGCCGCGGTTCCGGCTGCCCGCCGGCGGGGCCGCGTGTCGCGGCGATGGGTTCGGTGTCGTACATGATGTGTGTGCCGATAGTCGTCAATCCGTGGGTTCGTGGAGCGCGTTTGCGTGCCGTGCGTCATGGCCCGCCGAAGCCGGCCGCATCGAGCCCCGCGTTCGCGCATTGCTCGTCCTGCGCCTCGCTACCGCCCGATACGCCGATGCCGCCGATCAACGCGCCGTCTTCGACGATCGGCAACCCGCCGCCGAATGCGACGAAGCGCGGCCGCAGCACGAGGCCCTGCCGCACCGCGTCCGAGTGCGACGCCAATGCGGCGTGCCACGCGCCGGTGGGCAGACCGAAGCTCGCGGCCGTGTACGCCTTGTCGATCGCCATATCGATCGAATGCAACGGTGCGCCGGGCATGCGGACGAATGCCGCGAGCAGTCCGGCCGCATCGACGACCGCGACGTTGACGCGCACGCCGAGCCGTTCGGCGGCCTCGGCCGCCGCCTGCGCCGCGCGCGCCGCGGCGGGCCAGTCGATCACGCGCGTGTCGATGCTGCGGTTCGTGTCGTTTCGATCCATGACGCTGGGCTCCTTGCGGCTCAGGTGTAGACGGTCGTGAATGCTTCGTTCAGCTCGCCGGAGTGGAAGAAGATCCCGCGCCCGAGCTCCTCCTCGGTCCACGTCGTGACCGGGCGATCGGGTTGCGCGAGATAACCCAGCCCCGCGAACGTCTCGTTGCGGTTGCCGCTCGGATCGAAGAAATAGATGGTGGTGCCGCGCGTGATGCCATGCCGCGTCGGCGCGACGTCGATCTTCACGTTGTTCTTCGCCATGACGTCGGCCGACTTCAGCACGTCGGCCCAGTCGTCGAGGAAGAACGCGATGTGATGCAGGCCGTTGCTCGGGCCGCCGACGAACGCGATGTCGTGCGGCGTCGTGCTGCGGAACATCCACGTCGCGGCCCGGATCGTGTTGCCGGGGCCGACCATCACCTGTTCCGCCAGATGGAAGTCGAGACACTCGGCCATGAAGCGCGTGTTCTCCTCGACACGGTTCACGCCGGTTTCGGGGTTCAGTTCGCACATCAGCAGGCAGTGGTCGAGCCAGTGCACGGCCGAGCCCGGTACATCGTCGGGCCACGGATCGGGGTTCAGCGAGCCGACCGCGGTGCCCACCAGCTCCTTCTTCGCGAACAGCCGCAGTTCATGCCCGCTCGGCAGCAGGAACCGCAATTGACGGCCGACCGCCGGCAGCGCGCCTTCGGGCAGCATCTCGGTCGCGATCCCGTATGCCTCGATACGCTGCTGGAACGCGTCCAGGTCGGCGTCGTGCTCGACCTTGTACGCGGCGTGCTTGAGCCCCGCCTGGTCGGACGGCGACAGGATCAGCGAATACTTGTCCCATTCGTCCCAGCATTTCAGATAGACGTTGCCCGCCGCGTCGCGCATCGTCTCCTGCATGCCGAGCACGCGCACGTAATGACGCAGCGCCGCTTCCATGTCCATCACCTTCAGACTGACATGACCAATACGCATCACACCCATGATGTGTCTCCTCCTGGTTTCCTGGTTACTTGTCGATCGTCGGCGCGCCGGCACGGGCCGCGCCGCAGAAGAACGGCTTTTTCAACCGGCCGGCCACCTCCAGTTCCACGTCGCCGTCCGGCACCACACGGCACGCGAGCGCGTAGCCGTCGTTCTCCTCGTCCGCGCTGACGTGTGCGCGGCTGACCGGCCCGAGCTTGCGCACCGCGCCGCGCAGCACGCGCACCTTGCACACGCCGCACCCGCCGTTCAGGCAGCCGACCGGAATGCCGCGCCGGCCGAGCTTCGCCATGCCGGCCAGCAACGACTCGCCCGACACGCACGCATAGCGCTCGTCGGTCTGCGCGATCCTGACCGTCCCGCATACGCGACCCGCATCCATGTCACACCCGCCGGAACAGCGGGCTGCGCGTCTGTTGCGCGTCGGCCGCCGAGATGAACTTCTCGTGATAGATGTCGCGCTCGAACAGGCGCCCCTGCATCAGCGTCGTGATGCACGCGTCGATCATCGCGGGCGGGCCGCACAGGTATGCCTGGTGCCCCGAGAAGTCGCCGTCGAAATGCGCCTTCGCGACGTCGTGCACGAACCCTTGCGCGACTTCGCCGCCGGCATCCGGCGCGCCTTCGGACAGCGCCGGCACGTACGTGAAGTTCGGGTGGCGTTCCGCGAGCGCGCGGAATTCGTCGTGGTAGTACAGCTCCTTCGCGTTGCGCTGGCCGTACACCAGCGTGATCGGCGCGGTGACGCCGCTGGCGAGCAGGTCCGCGATCATCGAGCGCGGGCTCGACAGCCCCGATCCACCAGCCATGAAGATCATCGGCCGCGCGGCCGAGCGACGCACGAAAAAGCGCCCGTACGGGCCCGACAGCCGCATGCGGTCGCCGGTGGCCAGCTGCTCGTGCAGGTAGCCGGTGCCGAGCCCGCCCGGCACCTGCCGCACGTTCAGCTCGATCTCGCCGGTGGCCGCGACGTCGGCCGGCGCGTTCGCGATCGAGAACGCGCGGCTCTGCCCGAGACCGGGAATCTCCAGCTGCACGTACTGGCCCGCCTGGAAATGCATCGGCTGCGACAGCTTCAGTCGGATCGACTTGATGGTCGGCGTGAGCTGCTCGATGCGCGTCACTTCAGCCGCGAAGTCCTTGACCGGAATGATTTCCGCGTCCGGTTCCTCGTCGACGTCGGCCTCGATCACGGTGTCGGCCTGCAGCGTCGCGCAGCACGCGAGCGCCTTGCCTTCCTCGCGCTCGAAATCCATCAGCGCGAACGGGTTCGCGTCGCCGAGATCGGTCTCGCCGTCGAGCACCGCGACCTTGCAGGTGCCGCACAGGCCGTGACAGCACGCATGCGGAATGTAGATGCCCTGGCGCAGCGCGGCATCGAGCATCGTCTGTCCTTCCTCGACCTCGATCGTGACGCCCAGCGGCTCGATGGTAAGTTGGTGGCTCATGATGGTTCGCTCGTCAGCGTGGCGGTCAGAAGCTCGCGCCGCCGAGGCCGTCGAGGCCCGGCGTGCGGAAGCTGATCAGGTCCTTGTGCCCGAGGCCGTTGTCGGCCAGGCTCTTCGCTGCGTCGGGCGCCCACGGCTCACCGGAGCGAAACCACTCGACGCGGCCCCAGTCGATCTTCGCGAAGTCGGGGTGATAGCCGTAGATGGGCGGCAGCACGTCGCGCGCGAGCGCGCCGAACGGCATATCGGGCGGCAGCGGCAGGCAGAACGGCGCCGGGAACATCAGGTGGTCTTCCCAGCACACGTAGAGCAGCGGCGCCGGAAACTTCTCGACCGCGTCCTTCACCGGGAAGTCGTAGGGTTTGAGCGCGATGACGGTCATGCTTGTCTCCTGTCGGCCGGCGTTTGCGCATTCGCGCGTACGCCGGTCTCGTTCAAGGTTGTGTATCGATCAGTTGCTCGTGGCCTGGCCGCGCCAGGCCGCGAAGTTCTTCTGGTCTTCCGAGCCGTCGAAATCGAGGTTGTCGCGGCCCATCTGCACTTCGTAGTAATCGAGCACCGCGGCGAGCGGATCGAAGCCTTCCGCGCTCGGGTCCGCATCGGGCGGGAAGCAGTTGCCCTGATAGATCTGGTGCACGGGCAACCATGCCTGCACGTACTTCTGCGGCTCGTGGTCGAAGATTTCCTTGCAGTGATCGCTGCAGAAATGGAACTTGTTGCCGAGGTAGTTCGACTCGCGCGCGCCGATCTTCGTCGGGTTGCCGGGCTCGGTGAACAGCATCGGGATCTGGCAGGTCTGGCACAGCATCGGCAGCGTCTTCATGTAGAAGCGGTTGCCGGCCTTCGCCTGCTCTCCCCAGTAGTCGAAGCGCGGGCGGTAATAGCGGTCGAACGAGTCGGGATACTTCGCGGACAGCCACGCCATCTCGTCCTCGGTCGGCACCCACGTGTGGAACGCCGACGCCGCGTTGAAGCCGTAGAATGTCGACCATGCCTGGTGGCTGATGTGGTCCTTGCCTTCGCAGGCGTCCTGCCAGCCCTTCGGCTCGCGAATGCCGTAGCGCGCGAGATCCTTGAACAGCGCGCCGCCGTTCTGCTCCGCGTACATCTCCCACGACTCGCGCCAGCTCATCACGCGCTTCGGCTGCATGTAGTCCATCATCATCGCGACCAGCGTGAGCAGCCGGTAGCCGCGCCAGAACCACTTGTCGATCCAGCGCTGCACGATCGGCACGTTGTCCGGGTCCTGCTCGAGCAGGAACTTGATGCACTCGATGCCGAGCGTCATGTGACGCGATTCGTCCGACTGCGCGGAAAAGCCGAACGTGACGGTCGACATGTCGCCGTTGTACGCGGCGCCCGACATGAACGGCACGAACAGCAGGTTCGTCAGCACGTATTCGAACGAGAAGCTGACCGCCGTCAGGAACTCGAACGGCCCTGACGAATACGCGTCCTCGAAGAACGACTTCGGCACCGACAGGTACCAGACGCGGTCGAACCAGTGGTTCGAATGATGGAAGCCGTTGAAGAACTTGTTGTACGTCGACATCGCGTGCGTTTCGGTCTGGTAGTGCCGCAGCTCGTCGATCGACTGCATCTGGCACGCGATGCGCGCGCCCTCGCCGGTGAAGTGCCGGCCGACGTGCGCGAAACCGCGATGCGCGAGATATTCAAGCGGCGTCACGCCCTGGATGAACAGCTTCAGCGCGTTGATGTAGCGCGCGTCGGTCACGCCGAGGAACGCGTTGTTCTGCGTGAACGCATCGAGCACCGCGTACAGCTTCTTCTCCTTCTCGCCCTGGTATTTCCAGTACGCATCCATCGTCAGGCGGAACGGGTCGACCCACTTGTCCCAGTCGTGGATCTTGATGCCTTCGTAACGGTCGTACGGGAAGACCTTGTCCATCGGCTGGTAAGTCGTCTCCCAGCCGAGGCCGCGCGTCATCGCCGCGTAGCGGTCCTTCAGGCCGAGCTTTTTCTTGAGCGTTGGCGTGTCCATTCGTGTCTCCGGTGTTGTCGGTGCGTGTTGCGCAGCGTTCAGTGCGACCAGCTCAGCGTGAACTGGTCGTCGTCTTCGTCGATGTGGCCGGACAGCGTGATCAGGTTCACCTGCAGCTGCTGCAGGTCGAAGCGCGTGCCGGTCAGTTCCTCGATCGTTTCGCGGCGGATCGTCAGCCGGTCCGGCGCGTCGATCTTGACCATCCCGGGCGACTCGACCACCACCGCGTGCGGGTTGTCGGCGACGATCGCGTCGACGATCGGTCTGGAGTCCTCATTTGTCTGAAAGGCGATGAATACGTTCGACATGCTGGCTTTCCTTGGATTGAGGGGATATGCGCGGCGTCAGAGCGCGAGGCCGAGTTTTGCGACGCGTGCATGGAACTGCTCGCGCACTTCGTCGAGCGCTGCCCGGCCGGCATCCTGCAACGCGCGCGCCGCGACCGGTGCGAGCGCCGCGTCGGCCCGTGCGGACCAGTCTCGGGTCCAGCGGGCGAGCAGCGCGCGGTTGTCGTCGGATTCGGCGGCCATGGTCTTCACCACCGCGTCGATCCAGCGATTCGATTCGGCGTGCCATTCCGGCATGAACGCGGTGAGCATCGCGACCGCCGAGCCGCCCGCGAGCGCGATCCGTTCGTCGATGAAGCGGTCGTAGACGAGCGGATACAGCAGGCCGTCGAGCGCGAGGTTCTGCGCAACGAAAAGCTCGACCGGGTCGGCCACGACCAGCGTGTCCTCCACATAGCGGCGCAGCGGTTGCCATGCGGCGTCGTTCGTCCAGCTGGCCTTGGCCGCATCGAGCACGTCGGGCTCGGCCATCGCGAGCGCGAGGCGCGTCAGGTACTGCGCGACGCCGAGGTTGTCCATCGCATGGAACATCGCGGGCGCGGTGAACGCGGTACCGTAGCCGAGCGCGCAGATCTGCGCGTTGTTCATGTTCGCACCCCACGCGGCATGGCGCAGCGGCACCAGCACGTCGAGCGCCTGCGCGGCCACGTCGTCGCGCATCAGGCCAATCATCCGGCGCGATTCGACGAACTCGAAGTTCGACTCCATCGCATCCTGCTGGCGCGCGCGCGTCGTCGCCCACGACGCGTAGTAGAACTGGCGCGGATCCTTCAAGGCGTACCAGTTCGCCATCCGGATCGCCGAACGCGACGGATCGAAGATCTCGTGGTCCGGGTCCCAGGTCGGCCGGTAATGGAAGTTCGCCTGGGGCTGCGCGCCCATCATGCCTTCCTGGTAGCGCGTCGCCGTCTTGTCGCCGCCGATGTTCTGCGCGACATGCGCGAAGGTGTGCCGGAGCGGCTTGATGTCGACTGTCTTCAGCTCGATGGTCACTTCTTGCTCCTCAAGGTCATGGGTTCGCTTCGACGTCGAGCCGCGTCACCTGCTGTTCGCGGCAGAACGCGTCGAAGGCGGCAGGAGACAACGTCAGCTCGACGAACAGATCCGGCGCGCCGCCGAGCGAAAACTCGAATTCGACGAAGCCGCGCACGTTCGTGCCGGTCACGCGCGCGCACTTGCGGCCAGGGTCGAGCGGGGAAAGATCGGTCGGGTGCTGATTCATGATCGGTGTCGCCTCCATGCCGCACTTCAATGCAGCATCCGTGCCACGTGCGGGCACGCGCTCAAAAAATCTCGATAATTGAGGGAAAGCCCTGACGCGAAGTTCAAATTCGCGATCCACAATGGCGGTTAACCAGAACGGAAATCGCTCGCTTGCGACCGCGCCCGAACCCATATCTGGTGGCGCCTTTCATCATTTGAGCAACCCGGTAGAACGCATTTGACGAAATGATCAAATCGATCCGCCCGCCGCGGCGCCGCTGGCGAAAACCTTGAAAATCACGAGAAATCTCGACGGAGGAGACACGATGCGGCCCAGCCTGCCCCCATTGCCGCCGGACACCGACCTGCGCAAGCTGATCCATTTTTCGGCGAGCGACGGTCGCATCTGGCTGGCCGGTCAGCGGATGGTGCTGCTGCATGCCGGCGCGCTGGCAACGCTGCGCCAGGAACTGATGGAAAGCGTCGGACCGGCACAGACGCGACGCTTCTTCACGCGGGTCGGCTTCGCCGCCGGAGAACGGGACGCCGCGCTCGCCCGCGAAATTCGCAGCGGCGCGTCGTTGTTCGACATGTTCCATGTCGGCCCGCAACTGCACATGCTCGAAGGCGCCGTTCAGGTCACGCCGTTGCGGTTCGAGGCCGATCCCGCGACGGGCGCGTTCTATTGCGAATACCGCTGGGAACATTCATGGGAAGCCGACGTGCACCGCCGCACGTTCGGGCCGCAGCCCGAACCCGTCTGCTGGATGCTGATCGGCTATGCGACCGGCTACACCAGCGCGTTCATCGGCCGGACGATCCTGTTCAAGGAAACGACCTGCGTCGGCATGCACGACCCGCACTGCACGATCGTCGGCAAGCCAGCCGAGGAATGGCCGGATGCCGACGAGATCTCGTCGTGGTTCAAGGCCGACTCGCTGATCAACACGATCCGCGACCTGCAGACCGAAGTCGAATCGCTGCGCCTCGAGATCGCGCCGGACGACAGCCGGACTCGGCTCGTCGGGCGTTCCGACGCATTTCGTGCAGCCTATGCGCTGCTCGAAACGGCCGCGCCGACCAAGGTCGCCGTGCTGCTCACCGGCGAAACGGGCGTCGGCAAGGAACGCTTCGCGCGTGCGCTGCACGGCCTCAGCCCGCGCGCGCAGAAGCCGTTCGTCGCGATCAACTGCGCGGCCATTCCGCATGCGCTGATCGAGTCCGAACTGTTCGGTGCGGAGAAAGGCGCGTTCACGGGCTCGCAAGCCGCGCGCGCCGGCCGCTTCGAGCGCGCGGACGGCGGCACGCTGTTTCTCGACGAGATCGGCGAGCTGCCGCTCGACGTGCAGGCAAAGCTGCTGCGCGTGCTTCAGGAGGGCGAGGTCGAGCGGCTCGGCGCGACCGAGGGCCGGAAGGTGGACGTCCGCGTCGTCGCGGCGACCAACCGCGATCTCGAGCAGGCCGTGCGCGACGGCACCTTTCGCGCCGATCTCTATTACCGGATCAACGTCTACCCCGTGCTGATTCCGCCGCTGCGCGACCGGCAGGACGACATCGCGCCGCTCGCCGACGCAATGCTCGAACGCTTCGCGGCCGTGCACGGCAAGCCGACGCCGACGCTGACCGACTACGCCTACGACACGCTGCGCGGCTACCGCTGGCCCGGCAACGTGCGCGAGCTCGAGAACCTGATCGAGCGCGCGGTGATCCTGTCGCGCCCGAACCGTCCGGTCGACGCGAAGGACCTGTTCCCCGGCGTCGGCGCGCCCGGTGGCGCGACGGTCGATCGGGCCGGGCAGATCCGGCCGGCGGCCGCGATGTCGATCGACTGCGGCGCCATCCTCGACCAGTTGCAGGGCGGCGGCGGACTCGACGGCCTCGAGCGGGCGCTGCTGCACGAGGCCGTCGACCGCGCGAACGGCAACCTGTCGGCCGCCGCGCGCCTGCTCGGCCTGACGCGCGCGCAACTCAGCTATCGGCTCAACCGCAAACAGGATCAGGAGGACGCGTGACATGAACACCATCCTGCCCGCCCATCCGTTCGACGACCCGCCGCCGGCGCACGAGCCGGCCGACGCCGACGCCGCCGAGCCGCATGCCCGCACGCTCAGCGAGCATGCGTATCACCAGCTCCGGCAACACATCATCGAGGGACATCACCCGCCCGGCACGAAGCTGCGCGTCGAGCATCTGAAGGACGTGTACGGCGTCGGCGCGGGCACGCTGCGCGAGGCGCTCACGCGGCTCGTCAGCGATGCGCTGGTCGTCGCCGAAGGGCAGCGCGGGTTTCGCGTGACGCCGATGTCGGTCGACGATCTCGAAGCCATCACGCGGCTGCGCATTCATATCGAGGTCGATGCGCTGCGCGACTCCGTGCGGCGCGGCGACGACGCATGGGCGCAACGCGTGCGGCAGAGTTTCGACATGCTGTCGGCCTGGGAGCAGCCGGTGTCCATCGAAAACCGCGCCGCATGGGAAGCGTGCAACCGGCGCTTTCACGAAGCGCTGATTTCGGCGGCCGCGACGCCCTGGACGTACCTGATCCTGCGCATGCTGTCGCAGCAAAGCGAACGCTATCGGCGCGTGTGCATCGGGCTCGGCGATTCGAAGCGCGACGTGCATGCGGAGCACACATGCCTGTTCGAGGCCGCGATGCGCCGCGCCGATGCGCGCGCGGCACTCGCGCTCGAGGATCATATCGGCACGACGCTCGCCGTGGTACGCAATGCGCCGCCCGGCACCTTGCCGTTCTAGCCACCGTCGCGCGGACGCTGCGCTCACGCCAGCTCGGGATACCCGTGCGCGGCCGCGTCCTGCGCGAGCCGGGCAATCGTGTCGTAGGCACTCGGCGGCAGACGCTCGAAACCCTTCAGCCGCAGTGCGTTCGCTCGCGCCGGATCGACCGAGACCGCACCATCGAGCGCATCCTGCAACGCGCCTGCCAGCGTTGCGTCCAGCGCCTTCGACGCAATCAACGGCAAGCCCGGCGCCGACGCCGTCATGCCGATGATCCGGACGTCGTTCAACAACTCGGGCAGTGCGTCACGCACATACGCGAACGTCACGCAGTCGATCGCCGCGCAATCGGCAACGCCTGCCGCCAGCGCGCGCAGCACGTTCAGGTGCGAGCCGAACGACACGACCGAACTGAAGAAACGCCCGTCATGCGCATGCGGCGCGACCGCATGCCGGAACGCGTTCATCCCGCTGTGTGAATCCGCGCCATTGAATGCTGCCCGCAATCCGCGACAGGCAGTCAGCGTCGTCGCGCCGCCCGCGTACACGCGCGCCGACACCACCAGCACACTGCTGTAGCGCGCGCCGTCGCAGCCGGGCGCATCGAATGCCGGTGTCGCGATCAGGTGCACGGCATCGCGCAATCCGAGCATCCGGTATGGATAACCGCATGTCTGCGACAACAGCAAGTCGTTGCGGTGCCACAGCGCGTGCAGATCCCCGAACGGCTCGTCGAGCAGCGCGACGCCGGCAGGCCCGCCGGCACGCGCGAACGCATCGAGCGCGTCACGCAGCAACGCGCGCCACAGTGCGGCGTGGCGCGGCGTCACGTTGTACATCGGCAGTCCGGCGATCCATGGGCTCATGCGTGCATTCTACGCACCGGCGATGCGTTGGAGAAAGCCCGTTCGCCCGGGGTTCGCGCCGGTCCGGCACGCGCAGGGTCGGTCAATGCTTATCTGCCGCGCAGCGATAAGCAAATGCGAATTGCTTGGTTGGCCTGACTACGCGAGCCGGTTAGCGTTCCAGTGTCGCGACACCGTCGCAAGCCGCTGTAGCGGCCGACCGCGAGCCGCGCCCCGTTTCTGTCAACAGCATCGCGGCCCGCACCGGCGCGATCGTCCGCTACCCGTTACCCGTATAGCACCCGAATCACCCGCTTCATCCCGCCCCAGCACCATGGCCGAATACTTCGACGTCGACCACGCGCGCGCGATCGCCGCACTCAACGCCCGCTTCACTGCCCGCACCGAGTGGCCGACGTGGCTGCTGGTCGTCGCGATCTACGGCGGCTGGCTCGCCGTGCTGCTGCTCGTACGCGCCGAGCGCCTGTCGCTCGCGGCCGCGACGCCGCCGCTGATCCTGCTCGGCGCATGGCACATGTCGCTGCAGCACGAGCTGCTGCACGGCCATCCGACGCGTTCCGCGTTCGTGAACCGGCTGCTCGGCTACCCGCCGTTGACGATCTGGTATCCGTACACGCTCTATCGCGACACGCACCTCGATCATCACCGCGACGAGGACCTGACCGTGCCGGGCGTCGATCCGGAAACGAACTACGTGTCGCGCGAGCGGTGGGCGCGGCTGCCGCGCTGGCGTCGCACGCTGACGGTTGCGCGCACCACCTTCGCCGGACGCCTCGTGTTCGGGCCGCCGACGAGCGTCGCCGCGATGTTCGCCGACGCATTCGCCGCGTTCCGGCGCGGCGACTTCCGCAATCTGCGGATGTGGATCACGCATGCCGCCTGCGTGGTCGCGCTGCTCGCATGGCTGCAGTGGGCAATCGGCGTGCCGTGGTGGTATTACCTGCTGGCCATCACGTGGCCCGCGCTGTCGCTCGCGATGATCCGTTCGCTGTACGAGCATCGCGCCGCGCGGCACCCGAAGGCGCGCATCGCGATCAACGAAGCCGGCTTCGCGATGCGGCTGCTGTACCTGAACAACAACTATCACCTCGTGCATCACGACCTGCCGACACTGCCGTGGTACGACCTGCCGCGCGCGTACCGGATGCGGCGCGATGCGTATGCGGAGAAATGCGGCGGCTTCGTGATCCGCGGCGGCTATCGCGAACTGCTGGCGCGCCATGCGTGGACGCCGACCGACACATCCGTGCATCCGTTCGACCAGGGCACGGCGTCGCTGTCGACGGGCAGTGGTGCGAAGGTCGCCGCCGTCGACGGGTATCTTCAGATCAGTACGTAGTGCTTGAGTGAGTCGCGCTTCGCCGTGAAGGCGTCCGATGCGACGACGCCCGCGCAATGCAGCACGGCCGCCCCGACGCGCATTTCTTACGAAAAGCCGACAACACCGATCTTCATCGGCAAATTGCCAATTTCGGCGGCAATGCCCAGAATGACGGATCGTCCGGGGCCTCCGACAATCATTCGCCCCGGCTCAGCCGCCCGGCCGCGCGCCGCACTCCTCTACGACGATGCAACCGAACACCTCGCCCGGCGCGATCCGCTCGATCGGCAACGACTGGTCCGTCTCCGCGGTGACCGCGGGCTTTCTCGCGGTGCTGATTTCCTACGCAGGCCCGCTCGCGATCTTCTTTCAGGCGTCGCAGGCCGCGCATGTCCCCAACGAGATGGTGGCGTCGTGGGTCTGGGCGATCTCGATCGGCGCGGGCGTGTCGGGCCTCTTCGCGAGCTGGAAACTGAAGGTGCCGATCGTGACCGCATGGTCGGCGCCCGGCACCGCGCTGCTCGTCGGCCTCTTTCCGCAGCTGACGCTGAACCAGGCCGTCGGCGCGTACATCACGGCCGCGCTGATCATCCTCGTGATCGGCATCACCGGCTATTTCGACCGGCTCGTGCGCCACATTCCGCGCGGCATCGCGTGCGGGATGATGGCGGGGATCCTGCTGCCGTTCGGCATGCATGCGTTCTCCGCCGCGACCGCGCAGCCGGTGCTCGGGTTCGGGATGATCGCGGCATACGTGCTCTTCAAGCGCCTGCTGCCGCGCTACAGCATCGTGCTCGTGCTGCTGACGGGCGCCGCGCTCGCGACGCTGCTCGGGATGGCGCATCTCGGCAACGTGTCGCCGAGCATCGCGCGGCCGATCTTCATCGCGCCCGAATGGACGCTCGGCACCACGCTCAGCCTCGCGCTGCCGCTCGTCGTCGTCAGTCTCACCGGCCAGTTCCTGCCGGGGATGACGATCCTGCGCGTCTCGGGCTATCACACGCCCGCGCGGCCGATCATCACCGCAACCAGCGTGATGTCGCTCGTCGTCGCGTGCTTCGGCGGGATCACGATCGTCGTCGCGGCGATCACCGCGGCGCTGTGCACCGGCAAGGATTCGCACGAGGATCCGGACCGGCGCTACATCGCGGGCATCGCGAACGGCGTGATCTACCTGATCGGCGGGCTCTTCGCGGGGACGATCGTCACGCTGTTCTTTGCACTGCCGAAGGCGTTCGTCGCGATCCTCGCGGGGCTCGCGCTGATCGGTGCGATCGGCGCGAACGTGCACGGGATCTTCGAGGACGAGGCGCATCGCGAGGCATCGGTGATCACGTTCCTGGCGACCGCATCGGGGATGACGTGGCTCGGGCTCGGGTCTGCGTTCTGGGGGATCGTGATCGGGTCGATCGCGTATGGGGTGACGAGCTGGGCGCGGCGGCAAACGTAACGCGCGGCGCGCGCCCGCTCAGCCGCCGCGTCGCTCACCGCGCATGCTCGCGCACCAGCTTGGCGAATGCCTCCGCCGGTGTCGTCGCGCCATACACCCGCTCCGACACGTCGGCCTCGACATCGATCTGCCCCGCGTTGTGCGCGTCATAGAGATCGACGATCAGTTGCGCATGACGCTCGCTGAGCCCCGCGCGCAACAGCGTCGCGGTCCATGCGTCGCGCGGCAGTTCGCGCGCGACGATCTCGTGGTCCGCGACCGCGCCGAGCGTATCCGCGATGTCCCGCACGCTCACCCGCCGCGGCCCTTCGATGCTGACGATACGCGGCCCATTGCCGGTTTCGGCGGAATCGAGCAGCAGCCGCGCCGCCGCGACACCGACATCGGGCGCCCAGACCGTCGGAAACACCTTGTCGACCGGATGGTGAAAGCTCGGCAGCACGCCGGTTGCGAGTGCGACGGGCAGCACGCGGGTCCAGTTCTGCAGGTGTTCGGCCGAGCGCAGCAGCGTGAGCCGCGTCGGGACCGTCCTCAGCCTTTCCTCCAGACGATGAAAGAGCCGCGTGATGCCCGTGTTGCCGTCGCGCTCGGCGCCATAGTCCGACAGCGCGAGCAGCGCCGGCGGCGGATTCGCGACGAGCGCGCCGGTCACGAGGTCGATCGTCCGCTCCATCGTTGCCGCCGGGTCGCTGTCGGCGATCGGCACCGGGCACAACATCTGCACGGCTTGCGCGCCATCGATCGCCGCGGCGACCGCGCGGGCGTCCGTCAGATCGGCGATCGCGACGTCGCAGCCGAGTTGCGCGAAGCGTTCGCGCCGGCGTGCGTCGCGCAGCACCGCGCGCACCGGATGGCCTGCCTGGCGCAAGGTCGTTACAGTCGACAGTCCGACGTTGCCTGATGCTCCGAAGATCACGAACACGATCCGCTCCCGGGGGATGATGGTGCAGTGATTCTCGGCGCTCACAGCCAACGTGACGCGCACGGACGGATGATCGGAACAGGAACGGATGACGGATTACACGGTTGCCGAGTGTGTCCGCTGCGTCGCCTGCTCCGGCAGATCATGGGCTCGCCGATCGTCGGCCCCCGCGGGGCCAATCCGGTACAGCGGTCGATCAACGGTCCTCGCCGTCATAAGCGAGCCGCAGCCCGCCCCGCGCTCCGGAGCGCGCGACCTCCGTCGGCGTCACGCCCAGCACGCGATTCATCCAGTTCGCCATGTGGCTCTGATGCGCGAACCCGGCTTCGAGCGCGATCTGGCTGATGCTGAGCCGGCCTTCGAGCAGCAACGCCTTTGCACGCTCGACCCGGCGCCGCACCACGTACTGATGCACCGGCATCCCGAGCGTCTCGCGAAACAGCACCTTGAAATGCGGCACGCTGATCGACACGAGCGCCGCGAGTTCGGCCAGCGTCATGCGGCGTTCGAGGTTGGCCTCGACATAGTCGATCACGCGCGCCGCCGCTTTCGGCGCAAGCATACGCCGGCGCTCGCGAAACACCGGCTGGCTGTCGGCCAGCCGCGCGACGAGCGCCGTGCACAGGCTCTCCGCATAGAGCGGATCCGACGCGTCTTCCGCTTCGAGTTCGGCGGCCATCGCCCACGCGATGTGCTGCAGGCGCGGATCGCGCACCTGCAGCCGCCGGCGGATCTGCGCCTGCGACGGCTTCAGCTCGAGTTGCTCGAACGTGCGCCGCACGAACGTGTCGCTGAGTGCGACGTGCAGGATCCGGCAGTCGGCACTGTCGGTCCACTGGCCCGGCAGGCCGGCGGGAATCACGTCGATGTCGCCGTGGGCCTGGATGCGCGACACGCGTTCGCCGTCGCACACGCAATCCGCGCGCACGGGCGAGCCGATATGCACGCCGATGCGGTGATGATCCGTGGCCGGAATCCGGTACGTACCGGCGCGAATCTCCAGCAGCGACGCGCCGAAGCCGCGCCAGCCGAGCCCGCGGCTGGAGCGCAGGCTGACCGGCACGCCGTTGTCAGTCGGCGCGGCGAGAATCGGATCGCTCATGGTTCCCCTCCACCAGATCGGGTGTCGAACGCGCATTGTGACGCTTTTCCGGGCCGCTTGCCGGGCGCGCACCGCCATTCCCGCGCCGGGCAGAAAAAGATCATCCGTTCCTGCTCCGCCGCATCCTTGCCTGCGCGCGGACGGACGCCGCGACGATTACGATGGCCTCATCCGACACCTACGGAGACCGTCATGCCCCATTCCTGCCCACGACGCGCGGCGTTCATCCTCGCTTCGTCGTCCCGTGCGGCTCGCCGTCCTGCCGGCCCCGCTCCCCGCAACAACCGGACCGCCTTCGCCGCGCGGTGCCTGCGCATGATCGGCTGGTACCGCCTCGAACGGCTGCTCGCGTCGATTCCCGACAGCAACGACGACTTCGGGATCGTCTGACCGGCGGAACGCACGGCTCGCACACGCCGCCCGCGTCCCCGGCGTGCGCCTACTTGCGCCGCCGCTCGTGCGGCGCCACCGTCGCGCCGTCGATCACCGGGGCGCCCTGCTTGATCAGGAAGTCGCGAAACAACCCCGTCACCTGCGAGATCCGCCGGTCGGCGAGCGTGACCACATACCATTCGCGCTCGATCGGGTTGCCCGGAAACGGCAGTTGCCCGAGCAGCCCGGTGCGCAACTCGAGTGCACACGCGTGCAACGACAGGAACGCGACGCCGAGCCCCGCTTCGGCCATCTGCTTGATCGCCTCGTTGCTCGACAGTTCGGAGCCCACATGGAAGCGATGGCCTGCCGTCTTGAACAGGCTCTCGACGGTCGAGCGCGTGCCCGCACCGCGCTCGCGCACGAGCAGGTGCGCGGATTCGAGATCCTTCAGCGCGACGCGCTTGCGCTGCATCAGCGGATGGCCGGGCGCCGCGACGAACACCATCGGATGCTTCGCGAACTCGACCGCGTGCGTGCGCAGCTCCCTCGGCGCGCTGCCCATCACCGCGAGATCGATTTCATGCGTCGCGAGCATGCGGATGATGTCGTCGCGATTGCCGACCTTGAAATAGGTCTTCACGTGCGGGCGCGTCGCGGTGAATTTCACCAGCAGCGGCGGAATCAGATACTCGGCCGTCGTAATCGCGCCGATCCGCAGCGTGCCGCCGAGGTCGCCCGTCAGCGCGGCCACTTCGTCGCCGGCCTCGCTCCACAGATACAGGATCTCACGCGCATAGCGCGCCACGATTTCACCGGCCGCGGTCAGCTGCACGCCGCGCCCCACCCGCTGCAGCAGCGCAGCGCCCACCGCCTCCTCGAGCAGGCGAACCTGCAGCGACACGGCCGGCTGCGTCAGGTTCAGCTCCTCGGCCGCGCGAGATACGCTACCGAGCCGCGCAATCATGTCCAGCGCCTTCAGCTGCCGGAACGTCGCGGCCTTTCCTATAAGTGAATACATATGAGTTGCTTATAAACATTAAATTGTTCGCGTAGGTTCAAAACTATATCGTCGGTTCTTGAGCAATGTCATCCGAATCGTCATCAGCGGGAGCCACAACATGGACCACATCACGCCTACCCTTGCCACGGATCGCGCACCGCGCGTGCCGCGCATCGTGATCGTCGGCGGCGGCGCCGGCGGCCTGCAGCTCGCCACGCGCCTCGGCGACACGGTCGGCCGCCGCGGGCAAGCCGACGTCGTGCTCGTCGACCGCTACCCGACGCACTTCTGGAAGCCGCTGCTGCACGAAGCCGCATCCGGCCATCGCGATCCGGCCTCGCACTCGATCGAATACGCGGCGCAGGCGAAGCGCCACGGCTTCCGCTTCGTGCAGGGCGCGCTGCAGCGGGTCGACCGCGCGGCACGCACGGCGACCATCGCGCCGGTGCAGGACGCGGACGGCACGGAGATCCTGCCGCAACGCGAGCTCGGCTACGACGATCTGGTGCTGGCCGTCGGCAGCGTGACGAACTTCTTCAACGTGCCGGGCGCCGCGCGTCACGCGCTGCCGCTCGAAAACCTCGACCAGGCCGAGGATTTCCGCCGCAAGTTCCTCGCCGCCTGCACGAAGGCGAACCACCTGGCCGAGCAGCAGCCGGCGCGGCGCGCGGCACCGATCTGCATCAACGTGATCGGCGCGGGCGCGACGGGTGTCGAACTGGCCGCGGCGCTGCGTCATGCGATCCAGCAGCTGACGACGTATCGCTTCAAGGCACTGGTGTCGGCGCGCGACGTACACATCCGGCTGATCGAAGGCGGCCCGCGCATCCTGCCGGCGCTCGACGAAAGGCTGTCGGCCAGGATGCAGGCGCAACTGCGCACGATGAACGTCGACGTGCTGACGGATACGCGCGTCGCGGAAGTCGGCGCGGACGCGGTCATGACCGCGACCGGCGAGCGGCTTGCGAGCGACATCACGATCTGGGCGGCCGGCGTCGCGGGCCCCGCGATGCTGCGGGAACTCGGCGACATCGCGCTTAACCGATCGAACCAGGTGATCGTGACCGACACGCTGCAGACGCCCGACGATCCGCACGTGTATGCGTTCGGCGATTGTGCCGCGTGCCCGTCGGCCGATGCGAGCGGTTTCCTGCCGCCGCGCGCACAGGTTGCGCACCAGCAGGCCGTGTACCTCGGCGATGCGCTCGCGCGGCGCCTCGCCGGCAAGCCGACGCCGGGCTTCACGTTCCGCGACGCGGGCACCGTCGTGTCGCTCGGCCGGGCAGGAGCCGTGTATCAGGCCGACCTCGGCGTGCGTTCGCGCTCGCTGATCGTCGACGGGCTCGCCGCGATCGGGCTGTACAAGTTCCTGTACCGCAAGCATCTGTTCAGCGTGTACGGTCTGAAGCGCGCGCTGTTTCAGTCGCTGAGCCACTGGCTGCAAAGGCTCAACCAGCCGTCGATCAAGCTGCACTGATCGCCGACTGCCACACGGCATCGCAAGACGGCGTATCGGGCGCACCTCGCCCGATACGCCGTTTTCTTGTCTGCACGGATCCGGTGCATTCGTTGCGTGCGCACGTTTGGTGCATCACATGGAAGCCCGTCGATACGATGCAAATCATCCGCAAAACATGGGATCGGGCGCATCCCGCGCCGGTGTTGGCTCACCGCCCCATTCATTAGTCGAATCGTATGAGTCGACTATAAATATTAATTGGTTGTAATTTCCGGATCGACGCTAAGGTGTTGGGCATTCCCGTCCGCGAACGGATCGTCACGTCTCAGGAGAGGAATCACCGTGGTCATCGAAGCCATCGTCACCCGTCTCGACGCCGCATTCGCGCAGATCGAAGCGACACCGGATTCGCACGAATCGCGCAACCAGCGCGATGCGATCATCCAGTGGCTCGACAGCGCGTCGGAGCAAGGATATCGACTCGGTCTCGTCACGACGCTGCCTGCCGCCCGGCTCAGCGACATGTTCGAAGGCCAGTTCGGCCGCGCGAACCTCGACCGCTTCTCGGTCGTCGTGACCGACGCCAATCAGCAGGACTCCGTATCAAGCCAGCATCCGTTCGACATCGCGCTGCAGGCGCTGGGCGTGCCGCCCGAGCGCGCGGTGGCCGTCGCGAGCAGCGAACCGGAACGCCGCGAAGCCGAGACGTTCGGCCTGTCGCGTTGCGTGCGCATCACCGACACGATGCGCTCGATCGCATCGGCAGGCCTGCACTGACCTGAGCACCTGCATACGGGCCGGCTCGCGCGGGACGTGTATCGCAACGGCGCGCGGGTCATCGTGAAGATGCTGTTAAACAAGCGCGCGACGGATTTCCAGGGCGGCGTGCGACGGCGAGAAACTCGCCGCCGGAAGCCGCTTCTACGATTACACGGGATTGAAGCGCTGTGACGGATAGCCTCGACGCGTCGTCAGTCCACCGGGTAATCGAGATCGTGCCAGCGCTTCGCCGATTTCCCGCCCGAGCCAAGATGACCGCCGGGGAAGCGCATGACCGCAATCGCGTGAAGCGCTTTCTCGTCGAGCGCGGCGTCGCCGCAACTGCGCCTGACCTTGAGATCGCGGACACGCCCGTGCTCGTCGAGCCAGACACGCACGATCACGCGCCTTCTCGACGTGCCGTTCTGCACGCCGCGTGACAGCAGGCGGTCCATCAGCGACATGGGTTTCTCCGTGATGCTCGAACGCTTCGGTTATCGATACGTGCCGGCCTGCGTGCAACGTCAGTGCTGAATGGCCACGCTTTTGTGCGTCGCCCGCACGGCCTTCGGCTTCGCAACGACGGGCGCCTTCGGATCGATGCCGACCGCATGCTCGACCTTGCGGGTCTTCGCGGGTGCCGCGTGCGCCTTCGACACGGGTTTCGCGTCGGCATGCGCCGCGGCCGGCGCATTCGACCGCCAAGAACCGGGTTGCCGCCCCGGCTTCACGGCCGCCGCACCGCTTGCTGCCACGGGTGAATGCTTGACCTGGTGTGCGTATTCCTTGACGTCGTGGTCGCTCATCCACGATTCCGTATAGGCCGCCGACGCGGGCTGTGACAGGTTGAGATACGCGACCGATGCGACGAGAAAGGCACGTACATGCGTGCGACGATTGAATGCGGTAATGACGAATGCTCCTTGCGAACTGGCTCGACGCCCTGTATCGGCGCCGTCGTGGCGGCACGATAAATGAGCGCATTCAGCATCGCAAGCGTCTGAGGGGGATCCAAACGATTCTTGACGTTTGAATGATCGATCCTGTGCGCGAGACCACTCACGTACCGCGTTCGACCGCGTCGGACATGCCGATGTTGTCACGCGTGCGGCATCGGCAACCTGCCGAACTCGGGCCCGCCGACGGTGTCGAACGTGCATCGCCGGAGAATCACATGAAACGCGCCGCCCCTTTCGCCATCCTGATCCTGCTTGCCGCCGTCAGCTTGCCGGCGGTCGCCGGCACCGCCACGGACAATGCCACCGCGCCGGTTGCGCAGCAAGCGAGAAACTGCGTGCCGTCCTCGACGTCCGCCGGCGCAGCGCCCGGCTCCCGCACGGCGTCGAAGGCGCCACCGATCCGCATCTGCGTCGGCGATTCCGATACGCAACTGAACCTGCCGTGGTTCCTGACCGACGTCCTCACCGCCATGGACACGCATCAATCGCCTCGCGACCTGCTCCACAAGATGCGCAACGACTTCTGAAGCGCGGCCGCTAGATGTGACGCGCGATGCAAATATTTCTCGACAAGCATCAATCTCGATATTGCGCTATTTTTTGAATAACAATATTTCGTAATCGCGCGTAACACGCCTTATACTTGCCGCGCACCATCCTCGTGCCAAGAGACGGTGTCTTCTGTCCCGGCTGCACATCGATGCGGCCGGGTTTTTTTTGGGGTGTGCGATACCGACATACATCCGTTGTCGATGTATGTTACGAAAGAGCGCCTCGAATCCTGTGCTCCCGCCGCGATGTCGCTTCGTGCGTTTCGCGAGCGTAGAATCGATTTGCGTCCCGATATGGGCGCGAGCCGCGGTGCCCCGGCCAGGCACGGCGAATGCCTCGCGCCAATTCATCGACCGGTTCGACCTGCATTCACATGCGCACAACAACAAGTACGACCCGAGGACCATCCGCGCTCGCACCGCGCCCGAAACCCGCGTTCCAGCGCAGCGGCGCGTGGTCGCACATCGTCTTCCCGGTTGCCCTGATCGTCTGCATCCTCGTGTTCGTGCTGGCGCTCGTCGTTGCAGGGCGTCTGGCGCGAGACTCGATTGCACGGCACGAAAGCGACGTCGCGAACGACATCGTGATATCGGTCGACCGCATCCTCGACGGGATTCGCACGCGGCATCCGGATGAGTTGAACGCGCTGGTCGGGCGGCCCTGCACGACGATCTTCAGGACGCTCGCCGAAGTGGGCACTCACCTGCGCTATCTTCGGGCCGTCGGGCTGGCGAACAGCGGTCGCGACCTGCTCGTCGGCGCTGGGCGCGATCAACGTCCCGCTCGACGCCTACATTCACGCGCCAGCGCCGGGGATGACGGCCATCACGCTGCTTCGGCAAACGCCGTTTCAGCGTGACGTTCCGGTGCTGGTGGCGTTTCGCGCGACCGCGCCCGACTCCGGCGTCCTTTATCTGGTCGAAGGCGACTATGTGGCAGACGTGCTCGCGCACGGAACCCGCTTCGGGGCGGAAACGGCCACCCTGTCGATCGAGGGCGCGGGAAGCATCGATCGGCATGGTACGTTCGTCCCGTCACTCAGCGCGGCGCCGGCCACGGGCAGCAAGATTGCGTCGAACGCGTGGCCATTCACAGTCTCCGTCAGCTCGGCGGAACCCTACGTTTCGCAGGTGCAGCGGCGCTACCGACTCATCTGCCTGACGATCGCGCTGCTGGTCAACGGCCTCGTAGCGGCCACGTACCTGCTCGCGATGGCGCCGCGCCGGCTGTTGCTGAAGGCCGTTCGCAATGCGCTGAAGCGCAACGAATTTCATGTCGTCTACCAGCCGATCGTCGAAGTCGAAACGCGCAGGACTGTCGGCGTCGAGGCGCTGCTGCGCTGGCACCATCCGAAATGGGGAGCCATCAGTCCGGCCGTGTTCGTGCCGCAGGTCGAATCAAGTGCGGTCCTGCCGAAGGTGACCGAGTTCGTGCTTCGGAGGGCCGTATCGGAACTGACCGCACTCGCGCCGTCGGTGCCGCTACGCATCGCGATCAACGTCGCGCCGAAGGATCTTGAACGCGCGCGCTTCGTGTCCGTCGTCGAAGACACGATCGGCAGGCTTCCACAAGGCAGCACGCTGGTCCTCGAAGTGACCGAGCGCATCCTGCTCGAGAAGAATCCGCGCACCACCGAGATATTCGCCACACTGCGCGCGAAAGGCGCGAAGTTCGCGATCGACGACTTCGGCACGCATCACAGCAACCTCGACATGCTGTCGCGCTTTCCGTTCGACTACGTGAAGATCGACCGACAGTTCATCTCGCAGCTCACGACGGGCAACGCGAAACTGATCGAAGGAATCGCGGCGGTCGCCCACCACTACGGCCTGAAGATCATTGCCGAGGGCGTGGAGACGGAAGAGCAGCATCGCGCACTGCATGCGGTCGGGATTCAGTACGCGCAGGGCTATCTGTATCAGCGGCCACGGCGAGCGGAACACCTGAAGCGGAATTTCGCGCCGATGCCGGCTTGAATGCCGCATCGGCGCTAAACGCCCGGTCGGCGAATACGTGACGCACACGCGTCGTCCGGTCCGCACGTGACGCCGGCTGCCGCACGCGGTCGATGCGCTGCGTGGCGGGTCACGCGGCGGCTTCCTGCCACCTGATGCCATCGATCCGCCCTTCGGCGGGAACCGCGCGAGAGGCGCTAAAATCCGCCGCCTGGGCATCCACGACGAGCAAGCGTTTTGACGGAGTTCGAGCAAGGTTTCATCCTCACCCGCCACTGGCGGGACACCGCATCCGGCATCGAGATCGAGTTCTGGCTGGCAACCGAACACGGTCCGCGCCGCGTGCGGCTGCGCCCGCAGGAAGCCGTCGCGTTCGTGCCGGTCGAGCAGCAGGCGCTCGCCGAACACACGCTCGCCGGCGAACGCGATGCCGAACTGCGCCCGCTCGCGCTGCGCGACTTCCGCCAGCGCGCGGTGGCCGGCCTCTATTGCCGCCGCTACCGCCACCTGTCCGGACTCCAGAAACGCCTCGCCGCGGCCGGTGTCGACGTCTACGAAGCCGACGTGCAGCCGCCCGACCGCTACGCGATGGAGCGCTTCATTACCGCACCGGTGCTGTTTCGCGGCACGGCCGGCCACGACGGCACGCTGACCGACGCCGAACTGAAACCCGCGACCGGCTATCGGCCGACACTGCGCTGCGTGTCGCTCGACATCGAGACGAGCGTCCACGGCGAGCTCTATTCGATCGCACTCGAGGGCTGCGGACAACGGCAGGTCTACATGCTCGGCCCGCCGAACGGCGACGCGTCGGCCGTCGACTTCCGTCTCGACTACTGTGACAGCCGGGCCGAGATCCTCACACGCCTCAACGAATGGTTCGATGAATACGATCCCGATGCGGTGATCGGCTGGAACCTCGTGCAGTTCGACCTGCGCATCCTGCATGCGCATGCGGAACAATACGGCGTGCCGCTGAAGCTCGGCCGCGGCGGCAGCGTGCTCGAGTGGCGCGCGCACGGCCAGCAGCCCGACCATTTCTTCGCGGGCGCGGCCGGCCGCCTGATCCTCGACGGCATCGACATGCTGAAATCGGCGACGTGGACGTTTCCGTCGTTCAGCCTCGAATACGTGTCGCAGTCGCTGCTCGGCGAAGGCAAGTCGATCGACAATCCGTATCAGCGGATGGACGAGATCCAGCGCCGCTTCGATCACGACAGGCCCGCGCTCGCGCGCTACAACCTGAAGGATTGCGAACTCGTCACGCGCATCTTCGACAAGGCCGACCTGCTGTCCTTCGCGCTCGAACGCGCGACCGTCACGGGCCTCGCGGCCGATCGCACCGGCGGCTCGGTCGCCGCGTTCACGCACCTTTACCTGCCGCGCATGCACCGGCTCGGCTACGTCGCGCCGAACCTCGGTGACGTGACGGGCCAGAATAGTCCCGGCGGCTTCGTGATGGATTCGCGGCCCGGCCTGTACGACTCGGTGCTCGTGTTCGATTACAAGAGCCTTTATCCGTCGATCATCCGCACGTTCCTGATCGATCCGGCCGGGTTGATCGAGGGGCTCGCGCATCCGGGCGACGACACGTCGGTGCCGGGCTTTCTCGGCGCGCGCTTCTCGCGCACCGCGCATTGCCTGCCCGACATCGTGCGGCGCGTGTCCGAAGGCCGCGACGAAGCGAAACGCCAGCGCAACGCGCCGCTGTCGCAGGCGCTGAAGATCATCATGAATTCGTTCTACGGCGTGCTCGGCTCGACCGGCTGCCGGTTCTTCGATCCCCGCCTCGCGTCGTCGATCACGATGCGCGGCCACGAGATCATGCATCGCACGCGCGAGTTGATCGAGGCGCAGGGCTACGAAGTCATCTACGGCGATACCGATTCGACCTTCGTCTGGCTCGGGCGCGAGCACGACGACGACGCAGCCGCCGCCAAGGGCCGCGCGCTCGTCGAGCACGTGAACCGCTGGTGGCAAGCGCACCTGCGCGATCGCTTCAGGCTGGAGAGCGCGCTCGAACTGCAGTACGAGCGGCATTACCGGCGCTTCCTGATGCCGACCGTGCGCGGTGCGGAAGAAGGCAGCAAGAAGCGCTATGCGGGTCTCGCGCTCGCGGCGAACGGCGGCGAGGACCTCGTGTTCAAGGGGCTCGAAACGGTGCGCACCGACTGGACGCCGCTCGCGCAGGCATTCCAGCGCGAGCTCTACCGGCGCGTGTTCAAGCGCGAACCGTATCAGGACTTCATTCGCGACTACGTGCGCCGCACGCTCGCCGGCGAATACGACGCGCAACTCATCTATCGCAAGCGCGTGCGCCGGCCGTTGAGCGAATACCAGCGCAACGTGCCGCCGCACGTGCGCGCCGCGCGGATCGCCGACGAATTCAACCAGGCGCGCGGCCGGCCGCTGCAGTACCAGCGCGGCGGCTGGATCAGCTACGTGATGACGACGGCCGGCCCGGAGCCGCTCGAGACGATGCGCTCGCCGATCGACTACGCGTTCTACGTGAGCCGTCAGTTGCAGCCGGTCGCCGATGCGATCCTGCCGTTCCTGCGCGACGATTTCGAACGCGTGATTTCCGGGCAGGGGCAGTTGTTCGGCGACTGACGACACGCGGTACTGCGCTAGCCAATATCTTCATACGGTTGCGTTCGCAACCGCTTCGCATCCTGTTGGGCCTCGGGTTGCGCACGCCTCGATCGGCATTCAGGCCGGCCCGCTCGCCGGCCGACACCGCGATACCGTAAGCACTCGCCGCGACGGCAGCGTGCGACTTCACCGTAAGTTCGCTGACGGCTGCGAAACTCGGGCGCGACCACGACGAACTGATCGACGCGATCGCGCAACGCGATGCCGACGCCGCCGAACGCGCCGCGCACGAGCACACGATGCTGTTCCGGAAGCGCTTCCTCGACTACATGAAGCAGAACATGACGGAATCGATGGCCGTGCTGTAACGCCGCACGCCGGAAGGAGTGCGTCCGTCCGGCTAAAATACCGGCCTGCCGCGCCCCCCGCCGCGGCCGGAGGACATTCATCATGACCGCACGTCGCGGTGCCGCGGTCGCCATCGCGCCCGGTCACGAGACAGCCAGCCTGTCGAAAGCCCAGAAAACGTTCAATACGCTCGTCAAGCACATCGAAAAGCGGCGCGAGCGGCTCGGCGCGTGGGAAGCCGTGATGCCGGCGTTCCAGAAGAAGTTCGTCGACGCGCTGTTGCCGCTCGAACAGGAAGCGACGGCGCTGCGGATCCGGCTGATTCATCTGCTCGACGACACGTTTCTGCAGAAAGGCTTGAGCAAGGCCGAACAGCGCACGCTGTCCGACCTGATCGCCGACATGGCGCGCGATTTGCTGAATGTGAGCGACGACGCGGCGCTGAAGATCATTTACAACCGGCACGCCGAATCCGGGCACGTCGGCAACGCAGCGGCCGAGCCCGAGCCAACGGAACCGGCGCGGGAGCCCCAACCGCAATCGCAACCTGCTGAGGATCTGGACTCACTGTCGCCGGACGAGCTGGCCGAACGGATGCAAGCCGAACTCGATGCACAGTTCGAGCGCGACATGGCCGCTCACGCGGCCCGCGAGGCCCAGCGCGCGAAGCGCAAGAAAGCGCCGAAGCAATCGGCCGCGCAGGCCCGCGTCGAAGCCGAGCAGGCCGAATCGAGCAAGTCGATCCGCGAGATCTATCGCAAGCTCGCGAGCGCGCTGCATCCCGATCGCGAAACCGATCCGCTGGAACAACAACGCAAGACCGTGCTGATGCAGCGGGTCAACCGCGCTTACGAGAAGGGCAACCTGTTGCAGCTGCTGGAGCTCCAGCTGGAGATCGAACAGATCGACCGCCGTGCAATCGACGGCCTCAGCGAAGCGCGGCTCACGCGTTACAACGGCATCCTGGAGGAACAACTGCGCGAACTTGATCAGGAGATCGTGCACGTCGAGAACGATTTCCGGCGGACCTACGGCATCGCGTCGTCGAACAAGGTCGCGCCCGATACGGTCCTGCGCATGCTCGCGCGCGACATCGCCGGCATGCAGCGCAGCAACCAGGACCTGGCCGTCGCGCTGCGCGAGTTCGAGGATCCGGATCAGGTCAGGAGCTGGCTGAAGGACATGAAGCGCCGGCGCGCATCGTCGCGCTTCGACGAGGATTCGTATTGAGCCGGCAAGCGCGGGCAAACGCGCGATGCGCACGCCGCGCCCTTCACTGCGGCTCGCCGATCCCGCCCATCAGCATCATCAACTGCTCACGCAGCCACCGACTACCCTGATCCTGATCGGCGCTGCGGTGCCAGTAGCAGAAGTATTCGAGCCCCGGCATCTCGAACGGCAGTTCGAGAATCCGCGCCGGGTAACGCTGCAGCAGCCTGAGCGGCGCCGTCAGCGCGAGATCGCCGCGCATCGCGATCAGCGGCGCGACCATGTAGTGCTGCACCCGCATCTGGATGTTGCGGCGCAGCCCGAGCCGCGTCAGCTCCGCATCGACGTGCCCGCTGCCCTTGCGGCGGCTCGACACGTGGATGTGCCCCATCGACAGGTAGTCGTCCATGGTCAGCGCGTCGCCCTTGAACGGGTGATCGTCGCGGATCATGCATGCGTAGCGGTCGCGCACGAGCAGCGCCTGATGCAGGTGCGGGTCGCCGATCAGCGGCGCGTCGATCGCGATGTCGACGGAGCCGTTCGCGAGCGCGGTCGCCACTTCGCGGCGGTCCATCGTGTAGCTGCGCACGTGCATGCCGGGCGCATGCGTCTGCAGCAGTTCACCGAGCGCGGGCAGCAGCAGCGCCTCGGTCAGGTCGCTCATGCTGAGCCGGAACACGCGCTCGGACGAAGCGGGATCGAAAACGTCGCCTTCGTGCGCGCTCGAATCGAGCAGCTGCAGCGCCTCGCGCACGCGGCCGACGATGTTCTCGGCCATCGGCGTCGGCATCATCCCGGCCGGCGTGCTGACGAACAGCGGGTCGTTCAGCGTCTTGCGCAGCCGCGCCAGCGCGTTGCTGACGGCCGGCTGCGTGAGGTTCAGCACCTCGGCCGCGCGCGTCAGGTTGCGCTTGTTGTAGATCGCCTCGAATACGACGAACAGGTTCAGATCAATCTTCGAAAGACGCATCGCCGGATCTCCTTGCCGGCATCTTAATACGGCGTGCGTCTCCCGCTCCTCCACGTCGCGTCCCCGCGCGGCGCGCGGCTCAGCCGCGCGGCGGCCGTGTCAGGTACGGCTCGGTCGAACCGCGCACGGCGTCCTTGATCTCCATGCGCGCGATCGCCTGCAGGTGCACCTCGTCCGGGCCGTCCGCGAAGCGCAGCGCGCGGCCCCAGGTCCACAGATCGGCGAGCGGCGTGTCGGGGCTCAGGCCCATCGCGCCGAACACCTGCATCGCGCGGTCGCACACGTCCGTGTATACGGTCGGCACGAGCGCCTTGATCATCGAGATTTCCTTGCGCGCCGCCTTCGCGCCGACCTTGTCGATCATCCATGCGGCCTTCAGCACCAGGAGGCGCGCCTGGTCGATCTCGATGCGCGAGCGCGCGATCCATTCGCCGATCGTGCCGTGCCGGTTCAGCGGCTTGCCGAACGCCTCGCGCGACTGCGCGCGGTCGATCATCAGTTCCAGCGCGAGCTCGGCCGCGCCGATCGAACGCATGCAGTGGTGAATCCGGCCCGGCCCGAGGCGCGCCTGTGCGAGCGCGAAACCGCTGCCTTCCTCGCCGAGGAGGTTGCGCGCCGGCACGCGCACGTTGTCGAACGTGATCTCGCAGTGCCCTTCGGGCGCATAGTGATTGACCACCGTGATGTTGCGCACGACCGTCACGCCCGGCGTGTCGCGCGGCACCAGGATCATGCTCTGCTGCTGGTGCGATTCCGCGTCGGGATCGGTCTTGCCCATCACGATGAAGATCCGGCAGTTCGGATGCGCGGCGTTCGTGATGAACCACTTGCGGCCGTTGATCACGTATTCGTCGCCCACGCGCTCGATGCGCGTCGTGATGTTGGTCGCGTCCGACGACGCGACGTCGGGCTCCGTCATCGCGAACGCCGAACGGATCTCGCCGCGCAAGAGCGGCAGCAGCCACTGTTCACGCTGCTCGGGCGTCGCGAACATGTGCAGCAGCTCCATGTTGCCGGTGTCCGGCGCGTTGCAGTTGAACACCTCCGACGCCCAGCCCACGCGCCCCATGATCTCGGCGAGCGGCGCGTATTCGAGGTTCGTCAGCCCGGTGCCCGGCTCGTCCTCCTTCAGGTGCGGCAGGAACAGGTTCCACAGCCCTTCGGCCTTCGCGCGCTCCTTCAGCGCCTCCATGAACGACACGGGATACTGCCCCGCATGCACTTCCTCGTTCCACTGACGGATGCGCGGCACGATGTGCGCGTCCATGAATGCACGCACGCGTTCGCGCAGTTCTTCCACTTTCGGGGTGTAGCCAAAGTCCATGATCGACTCCTCGAGATTCCGTTGTTCCGTTCGTTTCGCTCAGAAGGCCGAGACACCGCCGTCGACGGCGACGGCCTGCCCGGTCAGATAGGTGTTTTCCTTCGCGCACAGCGTGAGCATCGTCGCGACGATTTCCTCGGGGCGGCCGAGCCGTTTCATCGGCGAGCCCTGTGCGAGAAAATCCTGGCGATCGCCGATGTCGCTGTCGGTCACCATCGGCGTCGTGCTATAGAACGGGCACACCGCGTTCACACGAATGCCATGCCGCGCGTATTCGAGCGCGGCCGTCTTCGTGAGCCCGACCACGGCGTGTTTCGACGCCGCGTACGCGGCCAGCTTCGGTGCGCCGCCGAGCCCGGCCATCGACGCGACGTTCAGGATCACGCCTTCGCGCTGCGCGAGCATCTGGCGAATCTGGTGCTTCATCCCGAAGAACACGCCCTTCGCGTTCACCGCGAAGCTCAGATCGAGATCCGCTTCCTCGGTATCGATCAGCGCCTTCAGCGGCGGCGCGATGCCCGCGTTGTTGATGCCGACGTCGAGCCGGCCGAAGCGCTCGACCGCCGCCTTCACCAACGCAGCGACCTCTGCTTCGATGCGCACGTCGCAGCGCTGCGCGATCACGTCGGCGCCGGCCGCCAGTAGCGGCGCGGCCACGCGTTCGAGCGCCGCCTCGTTCAGGTCGCCGAGCGCGAGCCGCGCGCCCATCGCGGCCAGCTCGCTCGCGAGCAGCGCGCCGAAGCCGCTCGCGGCGCCCGTGATCATCACGGCCTGCCCGGCGTAGCTGTCGAGTTTCATCGCGCGCTCAGATCGTCAGGCCGCCGTCGACGACGATGCACTCGCCGTTCGTGTAGCTCGCCGCGTCCGACACGAGATACAGCACGGTGCCAGCCATCTCGCGAGGCTCCGCGTGGCGGCGCAGCGGAATCTTCGCCATCCAGGTGTCGTAGATGTCCTTGTCGGCGAACAGCGCGCCCGCGAACTTCGTCTTCGTGAGGCCCGGCAGCAGCGCGTTCACACGGATGCCGAATGGCCCGCATTCCTTCGCGAACGCCTTCGTCATGTTGACGACCGCAGCCTTCGTGATCGAGTAGATGCCCTGACGGTCGCCCGGCTGCAGCGCGTTCACCGACGCGGTGTTGACGATCGCGCCGCCGCCCTGCGCCTTCATCATCTTGCCGGCCTCGACCGACATGAAGAAGTAGCCGCGGATGTTCACGTCGACGGTCTTTTCATACGCGGCGAGATCGGTATCGAGGATGTGCCCGAAATACGGATTCGCGGCCGCGTTGTTCACGAGGATGTCGAGCCGGCCATGCTTGCCGCGGATCGATTCGAACGTCGCGGCGATGTCCTCCAGCCGCCCGACGTGACAGGCCAGCGCTTCGGCACGGCCGCCCGCCGCGACGATCGCGTCCGCGACCGCCTGGCAGTCGTCGAGCTTGCGGCTCGACACGATCACGTGCGCGCCCTGCTCAGCGAGCAGCTTCGCGATTTCCTCGCCGATGCCGCGGCTCGCGCCCGTCACCAGCGCGATCTTGCCCGTCAGATCGAACAGATTCGTTGCCATGTTGCTGTGCTCCTCCATTGATGTTTTTCGTGCGGCCGCGCGGCGATGTCCGCGATGTCACCTATGTCAGCGATGCGCGCCGATCACGTCGACCGCCATTTCGGCCAGCCGGCCAGCCATCGCGCCCACGCGCAGCGCCTGCTCGCTCGACGCGTTGCCCTGCAGCGCGCGCGCCTTCACGCCCTGCGCGATCGACGCGAGCCGGAAGAAACTGAACGCGAGATAGAAATGCCAGTCGCGGATCGGCTCGATCCCGCGCAGTTCGCAGTAGCGCGCGACGATCGCCGCTTCGTCGGGAATGCCGAGTTCGGCACGATCCTGGCCCGCGAGCCCGCGCACCTGGTCGCCCGGCGGCAGCCGCAGGCACATGCAGAAATACGCGAGATCGGCGAGCGGATTGCCGAGCGTCGACAGCTCCCAGTCGAGCACGGCCTGCACGCGATAGTCGTCGCGCGCGAACATCAGGTTGTCGATCCGGAAATCGCCGTGCACCAGCGCGGGCCGTCCGGTGTCCTCAGGGCAGGCCTTCGGCAGCCAGTCGATCAGCGTTTCCATCGCGTCGAGGCGCTCCGTTTCCGCCGCGCGATACTGCTTCGTCCACACGCCGATCTGGCGCTCGAAGTAGTTGCCGGGGCGCCCGAAGTCGGCGAGGCCCACCGCGTCGACGTCCACGTCGTGCAGGGCGGCCAGCGTGCGCAGCAGCGCGTCGTAGCAGATCGCACGATCGGCCTTCGGCAACTCCGGCAGTGCCGGATCCCAGAAGATCCGGCCGTCCTCGAAGCTCATCACGTAGAACAGGCTGCCGATCACGTCGCGGTCTTCGCAGAGGTGATACGGACGCGCGACCGGCACGGCGGTGCCCGACAGCGCGCTCAGCACGCGGAATTCGCGATCGACCGCATGCGCGGATTTCAACAACTCGCCGGGCGGCTGGCGGCGCAGCACGTAGCGACCGCTCTTCGCATGCAGCAGGAAGGTCGGGTTCGACTGGCCGCCGGCAAACTTCTCCATGTCGAGCGGGCCTTCGAAACCCGGCACGTGCGCTTCCAGATAGCGCGTGAGGCGAGCTACGTCGAGGGGCTGGGAAGGGTTCGTCATCGTCGCGATCGTTCGTAGGGTCAGCCGTAGGTGCGCCACGCATGTCGTTCGGTATCCTCGAGATGTGGTATGCCGTTGAACGACGCCAGGTGGAACGCTTCGGCGTTGAAGAAAAACTGCGAAAGACTGCTGTTGCGGATCTGCAGGTTCAGCGCGATCGCGCTCGACGGCGGTGCCGCGAGCACCTGCTGCACGGTCACCGCGATCGGGCCGCCGGAACTCACCGCGAGCACGCGCTGGCTGCCGCCCTCGCGGATCGCGGCGCGGGCGTCGGCGACGCGTTGCTGGAAATGCGCCCAGGTTTCGGGCGCGGTGTCGCCCAGCTTGTCGTCGGACCACAGGTGCAGCACCTGCCGCAGCGCGCGAAAGTGCTCCTTCATCGAACCGGCCGCGAGCCGCGCGATCTCCGGATAGTCGCTCGCCGCGGCCGCGAACAGCCCGTGGAAGTCGTATTCGTTCAGGCCGGGATGGCGGTCGACCTGCGCGCCTTCGCCGCCCATCCCGCGCAGGATCGCATCGACAGTCTGCGCATGCCGGTTCATCGTGCCGCAGATCACCCGGTCGAACGTCAGGCCCTGCTGCGCGAAGTATTCGCCGAGCCAGACGCCCTGCTGCTCACCGGCCGCGGACAGCCGGTCGTAATCGTCCGTGCCGAACGACGCCTGCCCGTGCCGCACCAGAAAAAGTTCAGCCATTGCGTGCCCGCCTGAGGGGAAACCGAAGGCCCAGCATAGCGACCGGGGTCGCATTTTTGAAATTTATTTTCTGAATCGCCCACTATTCATCGCATGAATTCCACGTATTAATACAGCGCGCTTGTGCCGGCTTTCGCCCGACTCCCCGCCGCGGCACGCGAATTGCGGCAGGAGCCACCGTCATGTCACCACGTTCAGGAGGGGTGCGATGCTCGGTACGATCCTTATCATCGTTCTGATTCTGCTGCTCATCGGAGCATTTCCGGCGTGGCCGCACAGCCGAAGCTGGGGCTACTGGCCATCGGGCTCGGTCGGGCTGATCGTCGTCATCGTCGTGATACTGGTGCTGCTGGGTCGCATTTGAGTGTGACGACGCGTGCCTGTTGCGCAGGCACGCATCGTTCGATCGCGCTGCCGTGGCTTCTTTACAAAAGCCGGCGATGAATGCCAACCCGGCAACGACGCGAACCCGCCCGGGCGCCGTCGTTCCTGCCGTATCTCGGCGGCGCGCGCACGCCGCACAATGACGCGCATGCGCGGGGTGTTCTTCGGGTTATCCAGCGAACACTGGTTTCACGAATCGACAGCAAACTGAGACGCCGAATGAGCACGCCCACCCTGCGCCCGAGCGCTTCGGCCGCAGCCGCGCGGCTCGGCGTATCGGTCGAGGCGCTGCGGTTCCGCGAGCAGCACGGCCTCGTCGCGCCGGCGCGAATGTGGGCGGGCTACCGGGCAGTCGGGCCGTTCACCCGAGCGCGTCAGCCGGCCGCCGTCGGTTGATGCAGGCTTTCGGTCGACCGTCATGACAATGCCGGCTGCCCGGCCTTTGACCGCCATACCGCGTTCGTGGATCATTCGCTTCGAGCCATGGAATCCACCCGCCCACGCTCCTCGACCATGCCCCCTGCCATTTGCCTGCGCCCGGCGACCGCCGCCGACCTGCCGTTCCTGCTGAGGCTCCGCCGACTCACGATGACCGAGCATCTGCGACGCGTCGGCGCACCCACCGACGACAAAGCGCACGATCAGCGCATCCGCTCGAACTTCGAGGACGCGATGATCATCTGCGACGGCGCCGATGCAATCGGTTTGCTGAAGGTCACGCGCTCCGCCGACGAATGGCACGTTCACCAGATCCAGATCCTCCCGTCGCGACAGCGACAAGGCATCGGCGAAGCCGTGCTGCGCGAGCTGCTGATCGAAGCCGCACGCGAGCACGTGCCCGTATCGCTCGGCGTGCTGCGCGGCAACCCGGCGCGGCGCCTCTACGAGCGGCTCGGCTTCACCCTCGCGTCGGAAACGGAGACGAGCGCGAGCCTGATCTGGCGCGCCTGAACCGTGGCGTGCCGCGCCTCGCCCATCAAGGCGTCCACCGATAGACGGTGATGCTGTTCCCCTTCACGTTGTTCTTCGTCACCACGTATTCCCCGTTCGAGCGGCGATACGCGCACACGCTGTACATCGCGTCGATCGCGCTGCTGGTATCCACGGTCGCGGGGCTCGCGTTGACGAGCGTCGTGTCGAGATTGCCGGTGTCGAGGTTGAATGCGTCGATGTTCGGCCACAGCGGCCCACTGCTGCTGAACCAGTAGCCGACGAACAGATGGTTGCCGGCCGCGTCGATCGACTTCGCGCCGCTGTGCGGCAGCGTGATGACCGGATTCGGCTTCGTCGTGTTGCCGGCGCTCCAGCCGTGATACACCTCGATGCGCGTGCCGATCGACGTCCAGTCGGTGCTCCCGACCACACCCTGCGCGAGCACCATCGTGTCGCTGTCGGCGAGATAGACGATGCGCGTCAGCGGCTGGATGCTGGCTGGCACGGGCGTGGGTACGCCCGCCCCCCACGAAGGCTTGCCGCTCGCGTCGAAACCGTTCAGCGGATAGTGATAAATGGCGCCGGTCTTGTCGAGGCCGGCCCAGACGCCGCCCTTGCTGTCGAGGCTGAAGCCGGCCGACACGCGCCGGGTCGTGTTGAACGCGGGCCCGGGGATCGATCCGTCCGGAATCGCGACGTAGCCGTTGGCCGCGTTGAAGTGGAAGAAGTAGTAGACCGGCGGATTCTGCCCCGCTGCAACGAGGATCCGGTTCGCGCCAACGGACGTCAGCAGCCCGAAGTGCTCGTCGCGCTGGGTATCGCTCATGTTGATGCGCGGGTCCGACGGATACGTGAACGGATCGACGGTGTTCGCGACGAAGGTGCCGCCCGCCGTGCCACTGTAGACGTGCGTGCCGCTGTAGAACAGCGCGCCGTCGGTGACCGGATCCGGTGCGGCGATGCCCTCGAAGTTGAGCGACTGCAGCGTCCACCGCAGGCTGCCGGCGCTGCTGTATGCGTGAATGTCGGTCGCGCCGTTGCGGCCGAGATCCCAGCTGCCGCCCCACGGGTTGTTGAGCACATACAGGTTGCCGGCCGTGTCCTTGCCGATGCCGGCGATGCGGGTGAAGCGCTTCGCGCCGACCTGCCCCTTGATACCCGTCGTCGTGTCGAGATAGCCGCCGGGCACGCCGAACGTGCTGGCCAGCGCGGGTCGGCCCGAGACGGAGTAGCGCTTGATGTTCATGTCGGGGCCTTCGTCGCCGATCATCAGCTGCCCCGCAACCGCATCGAAATAGAGCGCCGACGGCTGCGACCCGGCGGCCAGCCGGATCGTGTTCAGCAGCGCGCCGGCCGGACTGAATTCGACGACCGAGCCTGCGCTCTTCTGCGCGACCCAGATGTTCCCCGCACCGTCGACCGCGAGCGCGCCGGGTGCCGACACGCCGATGTCACGCTGCCACACGCCGTCGGTCGTGAACACCCGCACGCGATTGCCGTAGAAATCGCTCGCATAGAGCAGCGAGCCGGCCGTGGCGAGCCCCGTGACGACGTCGATGCGCGGCTGGTTGGTCGCCGCGGTGACCTGAATCAGCTTGTCGCGAAACCGCGTGGCACGGTTGTAGCGCCCGACCGCGCCGCTGCCGTATCCGCTGCCGGGCTGCAGCGCGACGAACAGCGACGTCGCATTGCCCGTGATCGCGCTGCCCTGGAACTCGGAATGCGTGCCGATCGAACCGACGCTCTTGCCGTTCTGGTAGATCGCGACGCCGCCCTCATCCTCGTCCCACATCGACGCCGTGTAGATCACGCCTTCGGGCGCGACCCACATCGAGCGCGCGACGTTGCCGACGTGCGCGGCGAGCGTGCCGTAGGTATTCGCGATCCAGTCGGTGGTGTTACCCGCGTTTGCGGCCGGCGCGATCGCGGCGACCGCGGCGGCGAGCAGCACGGCCTGAATCGATTTTCTGGCGACCATGGCTGATGCTCTCCTGAATGGTGGAGTCATTCACGTGAGGGGGCAGCCGGGTGGTTTGAAAATCGGCAATGCGTAAATACTTCCGCTAAATCACCCGGTGCAGTCGGTATTACATCGCGCGTGCGCTCGATAATCGGCAACGCCGAGAATAGCGTCATATAAATCGAAAAAAATTGCGCGCTGCTCGCGACGGCCGGGCGTACGACTGCGCGAGAGTGAACGACCACTTAAGCGTTCGCGTGTGCTATCGGGGCAGTACGGCTTTCGATGGCGGGAATATCGCCGCGGTTTCGAATGCCGCGTATCGGAAATGGCGGAAGGTTTTTCGGCGAATCGGAAAAATCGCCGGGATACGGGTAAAGACGGGTAAAGGAATGACCGCTGGCGGGTATCGCGCCGGCCCGAGTCCGTGTCGAATCCGGGCCGGCGCATATCATTCACAACAGGGAAATCACGCGGACGTCGCCGTCTCCCGTACCTTCACCTGCTCGATTTCGCCACCGCCGTCCGAATCCGAGTCGGCGCGCGGTTCGCCGAGCTGGCCTTCCCACTTCGCGACCACCGCAGCCGCGATCGAATTGCCGACGGCGTTGGTCGCCGAGCGCCCCATGTCGAGGAACATGTCGACGCCCATGATCAGCAGCAGCCCGGCTTCCGGCAGATGGAACTGGTTGAGCGTCGCCGCGATCACGACGAGCGACGCGCGCGGCACGCCCGCCATCCCCTTCGACGTCACCATCAGCATCAGCAGCATCGTGATCTGCGTACCGAGCGGCAGGTCGATCCCGTACACCTGCGAGATGAAGAGCACCGCGAACGTGCAGTACATCATCGAGCCGTCGAGGTTGAACGAGTACCCGATCGGCAGCACGAAGCTCGAGATCCTGCGATTCACGCCGAACCGGTCGAGCGCGTCGAGCAGCTTCGGATACGCGGCTTCGGAACTCGCCGTCGCGAACGACAGCAGGAACGGCTCGCGAATCAGGCGAATCAGCGTGAACGCGCGCTTGCCGAGGAACGCCACGCCGGCGAGCGTCAGCACGCCCCACAGCAGCGCAAGCGCCAGATAGAAGCTCGCCATGAACTTCGCGAACGTGAGCAGGATGCCGAGCCCTTCCGTCGTGATCGTCGACGCCAGCGCGGCAAACACGGCGACCGGCGCGAACCACATCACCGCGCCCGTCACTTTCAGCATGACCTGCGCGAGATCGTCGATCACGCCGGTCAGGCGCTTCCCGGCGTCACCAAGCGCGGACAGCGCGGTACCGAAGAAGATCGAGAACACGACGATCTGCAGGATTTCGTTGTTCGCCATCGCCTCGGCGATCGATTTCGGCACCAGGTGGACGACGAAGTCCTTCAGCGTGAATGCGCCCGTCTTCAGGTTCAGCGCCGCGTCGGCGGCAGGCAACGGCAGGCTCAGGTGGCTGCCCGGCTTCAGGATCGTCGCGGTCACGAGGCCGAGCACCAGCGACGTGAACGACGCGATGAAGAACCAGCCGAACGCCTTCACGCCCACGCGGCCGACCGACCCGCTGTCGCCCATCTGCGCGATGCCGACCGTCAGCGTCGCGAACACCAGCGGCGCGATGATCATCTTGATCAGCCGCAGGAACACGTCGGACAGCAGCGACACGTAGCCGGCGACTTCCTTGGCCATTTTCGGGTCGGGAAACGCGCTATGACAGGCGTAGCCCACGGCAATGCCAAGCACCATCGCGATGACGATGTACTTGGTGATGTTGTGCTTCTTCTTCATTAGCAATCCAAATTACAGAACTTGTGTTTCCAACGGCAGGGAGATCGCCGGCATCGACATGGGAACGGTGGACCGCGAGCGCGGCGCGCGCCGCTTCGAGTGCCGGTGCCCGTCCGTGGGCATGGCCACGGCGAACAGGGGGGGCATTCTATCGCAAACGCCGGACAATCTTTCAAATCTGAAAGCGACAAGCGATGCGCGGCGCGGGAAAGGAGGCGAGGCCGGCCTTCGCCGGCCGGGGCCGGGGCCGGGGACGGGCGGACCGCGACGGCGGGTCTGGTCTTCGGGCACCGTCGTGCCCGGCCGTCAGCTCAGCCTTGCGCCGAACGTCGGCAGACCCGGCCGGCGCCGCGTCACGCGTGCGACGCGCCGGGTCGCGGCATGAACCGGCACAGGCACAGCGGCAGCACGACCAGCGCCGCGCCCGCGAGAAACGTGGTCGATGCGCCGAAACGCGTCCACAGTGCGCCGGCGATGCTGCTCGCGAGCAGCATGCAGACGCCGCTCACCAGGTTGAACACGCCGAACGCGGTGCCGCGCAGCGTGGCCGGCGAGGTTTCCGACACCATCGCGGCGAGGATGCCCTGCGTGAAGCCCATGTGCAGCCCCCACACGGCCACGCCGGCGAACATCGAGATCGTCGACGTGCCGATGCCGAGCAGCAGGTCGGCCGCGATCAGCAACACCATGCCGGCCGCGAGCAGCACGCGGCGATCGAGCCGGTCCGACAGGATGCCGACCGGCCAGGCCGACAGCGCATAGGTGACGCTCATCGCGACCATCACGGCCGGAATCCATGCCGCGTCGAGCCCCGTCTGCTGCGCACGCAGCACCAGGAACGCCTCGCTGAATCGCGCGAGCGTAAACGTCGCGCCGGCCGCGACGACGAACCAGTAGCTGCGGGGAAACTCGCGCAGGGCGTTCCAGCGCAGCGGCGAGCGAAAGCGCCGGTCCGGTTTCGACTGCTCGGGCTCCTGTACGCCGAAGACGATCAATGCGATCGCGACGAAGGCCGGCACCACGGCAAACCAGAGCACGGTCCGGATGCGATCGCCGAACCACAGCATCAGCGCGATCGCGAGCATCGGGCCGAGAATCGCGCCGACGGTATCCATCGACTGACGCAGGCCGAAGCACGCGCCGCGAATTTCGGGCGGCGCGATGTCGGCCACCAGCGCGTCGCGCGGCGCGCCGCGAATCCCCTTGCCGACGCGGTCGAGCAGACGGGCCGTCACGACGACGGCCGGCGTGGACGCCAGCGGAAACAACGGCTTGGTCAACGCCGCGAGCCCGTAGCCGACCAGCAGCAGCCCCTTGCGGCGCCCGAGCCAGTCGCTGATCGCACCGGAGAACACCTTGACGATCATCGCCGTCGCTTCGGCCGCCCCCTCGAGGACGCCGAGCGCGGCGACGCTCATGCCCATCGTCGACACCAGGTAGATCGGCAACAGCGCATGGATCAGCTCGGACGACAGGTCCATGAAGAGGCTCACGAGACCCAGGGCCCAGACGGTCCGCGGAATCGCAGGTTTGCCGGCAATCGGTGACGGGGCGCTCATGATGTGTTCAGTCGGTCGTTTCCCGCGTCAGTTTCGCATGCCGCCGCGCGCGGTCGTTCACGATTTGATGACGCCGGTGATCCGTCATCTTCTTCCAGCCGCGCGCTTCGTCGCGCGTCCGCAGGCATGCCACGCAGTAGCCGGTGCGACCGTCGAACGAACACACGTCGACACAAGGGGACTTGACCGCCATGCTTTATCGTCCTCGCGTCGCGGGCACGACTTCGACGGTGACGTGCGACAGGTTCCTGAATCGCTGCAGCACGCCGTGATAGAAGCGCGCATCCCGATCCGGATCGGTGGTCGTCACCGACACCACCGCACTCATGTGCCCCGGCCCGAGCCGCCACACGTGCAGGTCGGCGACGCGGTCTCCGGTGCCTTCGATGGCGCCACGCACCTTGTCCGTCAGACGGCGATCGGAATTCATGTCGAGCAGGATGCCGCCCGTGTCGCGCATCAGGCCGTACGACCAGTTCGCGATCACCATCGCGCCGATGATGCCGGCCAGCGGATCCATCCAGACCCAGCCGAACGCACGCGCGAGCAGCAGCCCGACGATCGTCAGCACGGAAACCGCGGCATCGGCGATCACGTGGATGTAGGCGGAGCGGATGTTGTGATCGCGCGCCGCCGCCGCGGACGCGCCATGATCGTGCTCCTCGAACGCCAGTTCGTGTTCGCGACCGTTCAAGCGGACGATCGCCTTGAATTCGTGCGGTTCGGGAATGGCTTCGGTCGACTCCAGATAACCATCGCGGCTTTGCATCGCGAACGTCTGGCGTGTGCCGTCCGGGCGAATCGTCGTCACCGACACGGCGCTCGCATCGACGCGCTTCGTCTCGTGTGTCGCCGGCGCGACGCGGAAAACCGGCGGGACGCCCTCCTCGAACACCGACACGACGAATATGCCCTGCTGGTCGAAGATCCGGTGCGCTTCATCTTCGTGGTCGTGCGCATGATCGTCGTGATCGCCATGACCATGCCCGTGATGATGGCCGTGGCCGTGGCCGTGGCCGTGGCCATGACCGTGGCTATGGCCATGATGATCGCCGCTCAGCAGCCAGACGCTCGCAATGTTGACGAGCAAGCCGGCAACCGCGATCGGAATCGCCTCGTCGAAATGGATCGGAACGGGCGCCAGCAAACGCGCGACCGCTTCGTACCCGATCAGCAGCGCGATCATCGCGAGCACGATCGCGCTCGTGAAACCCGCGAGGTCGCCGAGCTTGCCCGTGCCGAACACGAAGCGCGGATCGTTCGCATGCTTGCGCGCATACGTATAGGCGAACGCGGCGATCAGCATCGCGCCCGCGTGCGTCGACATGTGCAGGCCGTCCGCGATCAGCGCCAGCGAGCCGAAAAGCGACCCGCCGACGATCTCGGCCACCATCATCGCCGCGCACAGCGCGATGACCATCCAGGTCCTGCGCTCGTTCTGCTCGTGCGCCGCGCCAAGAAAAATGTGGTCGTGCCCTGCGCCGAAGGCGTCATCGCTGAAATTGCTCATTCCGCCTCCGTTTACTTGAAGTAGCTGTGTACGACTTCGATCAACTGCTCGGTCGCGCTGCCTTCGTCGTCGTGCCCCTCGGCGTCGACCAGATGGCTGCGGATGTGATCCTCGAGCACGACTGCGAGCAGGCCGTTCATCGCGCCGCGGCCGCTCGTGATGAGGCGGAGGATTTCGTTGCAACCGCGCTCGTCCTCCAGCGCGCGTTCGAGCGCTTCAACCTGTCCCTTGATGCGGCGGACACGGTTCAGCAGCTTCTGCTTGTCCTTGATGGTGTGGCTCATGGTGGTTCCCCTATATACCGGGGGGGGGACTATATCTGAAATCGCATTTCCATATAGGGGGGAGGGGTATATATCGGGCTAACGAAAGGTCTATGCCGGAAAGCGGCGCCCCGGTGCTCGAACGGACCTGCACCGTGCTCGCTTCGGCCCACTGCGCGCGGATCTGCAACAAGCCTGGCCACGATGAAGCGGGCATGGGTGCGACGCGACACAGCGACTGCGCCGAAAAAAATTTGTAGAGTGAATAACAATTGGATAGAGTTCACTACATGAACACTATTTCTACGTGGTCGCTCCTCGTGCTGACCCTTCCGACCGAAAACGCGACGGCCCGCATGCGCTTCTGGCGCGCGCTGAAGGCAAAGGGCTGTGCGGTGTTGCGCGACGGTATCTACCTGCTGCCGTACAGCGAAGAGCATGAGGAGACACTGCGCGACCTCGCGGGGGCGATTGCCGAAAGTGGCGGCACGGCTCATCTGTTACGGGCGCCGAGCCTGGACGCATCGCAGGAACTGGAATTCCGCGCGCTCTTCGATCGCGGGGAGGATGACGCCGCCTTCATCCAGACCCTTGCGGATGCCCGCAAGACCCTCGCCGGTAAGTCGGCCACGGAATTGACACGTTTGCTGCGGCGCGTGCGCAAGGATTTCGACGCCATCCGCGCGATCGACTATTTCCCGGGCGACTCGGCCACCCGTGCCGAAGTCGCCCTGCAGGATTTCGTCGCACTGATCGACACCGTGCTGTCGCCGGGGGAGCCGCACGCCGCGGACCGCGCGATCCGCCCGCTGGCGATCGACGAATATCAGGGCCGCACCTGGGCGACGCGACAGCGGATGTGGGTCGATCGCGTCGCCAGCGCGTGGCTGATCCACCGCTTCATCGACGCACGCGCCCGCTTCATCTGGCTCGCATCGCCTGCCGATTGTCCGGCTGACGCGCTGGGCTTCGATTTCGACGGTGCGACGTTCACGCACGTCGGCAAGCGCGTAACGTTCGAGGTGCTGCTGGCCAGTTTCGGACTCGACAACGACCCTGCGCTCGCGCGGCTCGCCGAGATCGTGCACGCGCTCGACGTGGGCGGCCCCGCCGCGCCCGAGGCGATCGGCTTCGAGGCCGTGATGGCCGGCACGCGCCAGCGCACGGAGAACGACGATCAATTGCTCGAGCAGATGAGCGCCGTGCTCGACGCCCTGCACGCGCATTTCTCGTCGAGCGGAAAGAACGAGACCGGAGCCAGGTCATGACCACTGCCATCGCCACAACCGAACCGACCTACTCGCTCGGCGAGCTGGTCGCCTACATGTTGCGCCTCGGCACGTTCGGCTTCGGCGGGCCGGTTGCGCTTGCGGGCTACATGCGTCGCGACCTGGTCGAGCGCCGCGGCTGGATCACGGAAGCCGACTACAAGGAAGGACTCACGCTGGCCCAGCTCGCGCCGGGGCCGATGGCGGCCCAGCTCGCGATCTATCTCGGTTTCGTTCACTACCGCATCGTCGGTGCGACACTCGTCGGCTTCGCATTCGTGCTGCCGTCGTTCCTCATGGTGCTCGCGCTCGGGTTCGCGTACGCGCATTTCGGCGGGCTGTCCTGGATGCAGGCCGTCTTCTACGGCGTCGGCGCCGCGGTGGTCGGCATCATCGCGATGAGCGCGTACAAGCTCACGACGAAAACGGTCGGCCGCGACAAGCTGCTCTGGGCGATCTTCGCGACGCTCGCCGCCGTGACCTTCATCACGGAATCGGAAATCGCGTGGCTGTTCCTCGTCGCGGGCCTGGTCGGCTGGCTGTGGCGCGCTCCGCCCAGGTGGCTGCACCGGGGCGGGCTGAATGCGGTTGCCGCCGCCAACCTGCCGGCGGCCAGCGGAATGCTGAGCGGCATCGATTTGCCGCAGCTCGTTCAGATCGGCGCGTTCTTCATGAAGGCAGGCACGTTCGTGTTCGGCTCCGGGCTTGCGATCGTGCCGTTCCTCTACGGCGGCGTCGTCACCGAACATCACTGGCTCAACGACAAGCAGTTCGTCGATGCGGTCGCCGTCGCGATGATTACGCCCGGCCCCGTCGTGATCACCGTCGGCTTCATCGGGTATCTCGTGGCGGGCTTGCCCGGCGCGTGCGTCGCGGCGCTCGGCACGTTCCTGCCCTGCTATCTGTTCACCGTGATTCCCGCGCCGTACGTGAAGAAGTACGGGCACCGCCCGGGCGTCAGGGCGTTCGTGGACGGAATCACCGCCGCAGCCGTCGGGGCGATCACGGGCTCCGTGCTCGTCATCGCGAAACGCTCGATCGTCGACGTGCCGACCGCACTGCTCGCCGTCGCTACCGTGCTGCTGCTGTGGCGCTTCAAGAAGCTGCAGGAGCCGGTCATCGTCATGGCTGCCGCGCTCGTCGGGCTGGTGGCCTACCCGCTGCTCCATCATTGAGCCGCACTGCGGAGGAGACGGCCGTGACGCATTGGACGACATTCGTCCGGCATACAGGAGGCGCGCCATGCATGAAGTGGATTACGCGCGAACGGCCGAAGGTCGACCGCATCGCATGCCCGTGGCTGATTGCGCGATTCATCGACGAAGCGCTTTACGCGTGGTGCCGGCGTGATGCACACACCTGGCAACCGGCGCGCGTCCACGCTCGTCGAGTTCGTCGAAATCGATCCGGCTACGGACTGTGTCGGCTCGCGACCCGGCCGTCGAGCGTCAACGCGAGCCGATTGCCGCCGGCACGTGTGGACTCTCAGTAAAGGTGTCTTAGGCACCCTAGACAAATCAAGGACTTGGACATCTTTTTTGAGAAATCTGCACGCCTCTCGTCTCAGAAAAGATGTCCGCGGCCTCGGGAATTTTCGGAAAAGTCGCCCTTGGGAATGTCACGGCCCTGCCTAGGTGTCTCGACGGAGCTTGGCGACCAGCAGCGCCATGAATAAGGGTTTCGGCGGCCAGTGCAGTCGGTACTCTTTGTGCAATAAATGTGCAGTAGTGTGCGGCGGGTACTCTGCCATGAAACATGACCTGTTCCCAAATTCAACGCCGCCCTCAATTTCGACCAGTTCATGGCGTCTTTGAGAAACTCAGATAGTGTCGCGCCGATCGTCTCGGCGCGACGCTTCGCGTCCGCCCTGCATATCGATATGCAAACAGTCGCACGGCTGGCCCGTGTACATCGCAATACGGTGAGCCGCTTGGCTGGTTCCGAAAGCGTGCAAAAGTACCTTAGAGACGCACTCCAGGTCATCCGAGCTGCAACCGATATTTCCGGAGACGTACGAAGCAAGTTGCTTTGATATCGCAATGAACCGCTGCCGACCTTTGGCTACAAGACTGCCGAGCAGTTGATATCGGAGGGACGCACTAAGGACCTGCTGTGTTACGTCACGTCGCTCGAGGCCGGTCCGGCTGGATAGGGTCGATGCACACTTTGCAGATCTGCAAATTCACGGCTACGTGGCATTAGAAAACAGCGAGCGGGACTTACCGGATTGGGCGTGATACCGCGGTATGCTCGTGCCCCACCTCCGCGATGCCCGCTTGACGAGTGGCCACTTTCTTTTTCGCGCACACTTAACAGTCGGTCTACTCGGAAATTGTGTGTCTCGGACCAGCGCACTACGAGCGTAGTTCGTGGACCTTCATATCAGCTGTAGCGCGCAATACGACAGCGTCGTGACCCTGCGCCTGTATCCGGCAGGTATCGGCGCATCTATGGTCATTGGCGCGAGGAGCGCGCACGACCGCTTCCTGACGTCTATGGGAATGCTGATCCGCACAATATGCGAAACGAAAAGAACGTGCACTGGATGCGCGGAACCGGTAGCCCAGTCCGCTCGCATCAAAGCTCCATGGAGTTGTATCCGCTTACCTTCACATCGGCAACATCCCATCCAAGAACGCCGATTGGCCACGTGCCGATTCTCCATTGTTCGGCTTGAGCACGGGAAGAAGCCGGAAGTGGCCTTTCCTGCACTCACCATATTGGATGTGACCGCCTAGGTCCCCCTCCATGCATCGCTAAGCATTGCTTTCAGAGTCTCGATCGAATCATAAAATCTCTTCTCCTGCTTGCGCTTCTCACCGGTAGCGAGAAACTCGCTCGTACCACTACCGATTCCGACGACATTTCTCCAGCATTGATTCGGAAGGCAGGCTAGATCGCTAGAGTGGAACGCGCGCAAATGTCGAATTGATCGTATGCGAGTGCTCCGAGGATGAGTTCATCAACTTGTACGACCGGAAACGGCCCCATTCGAGCCTGGCGGATCAAACGCCGAATGAGGCATACGTCGCGACGTTGCCTGCGACCAATTCGGCAGTATGATTGCCTCGGATGCTCCACTTAGAAATCTCAGAAAACGGTCCGAACGAGCGAGGCCACCTCTGATGCTTCTCGTTGCAATGCTCGAACGCGATGGCCAAGTTGCGTGCAGCAGTCGCTGCATCCGGCTTCGGCATGAAGGCGACGGAGTCGCGCTTCATCGTTTTCACGAAGCTCTCAGCCATCCCGTTTATATGGATGCCGACGCCAAGCGAAGCGCTTAGGGTGCAAGTGCGTGCTGCACCGGGTTCGGGGTTCAGCGTGCAGCGCAAAGCACCGAGTTCACGCGGACGAGCTTCAAACGTAAACGAGCAGGCAAGCGTCTCCAATACGACAACAACAGGCTTGATCAAGCATTGTGCCGGAGGCCTGTGTGAGAAAATATTCTCCGAGCATTTCCCGTAAGTGAAGGCGGCTCGAACCCTTCACTTACGGAACGCAGTCAATTATTCAAAGACAACATATTGCGACTGCGGACATCTTTTCTGAGAACCGACACCGATGTGGGCTCTCAGAAAAGGTATCTTTGGCCCCCTGGACAGATCAAGGACTTGGACATCTTTTTTTGCGAAATCCGTATGCGCCTCGCCTCAGAAAAGATGTCCATGGCTCCGGAAAATCTCAGAAAAGCCGTCTTTGGGAATGTTGCCCGCCCCCGTCGACGTATCACGGCAGGACTGGTCGTCGAATCGACGCCGCAAATAAGCTGCACATTCGCGACCGAACCGTGCCCAGACTGCACGGTTCAACACACTATCCCGCACATACCACTCAGGATGCCACTGCACTCCGAAGATTGGCGCCCTAATATGCGACACCGCTTCAATGGTGCCGTCGTCGGCATATGCATCGACACTCAGTCCGTTCGCCAGGGCGGCAATGCCCTGCCCATGCAACGAGTTCACATGAGCCTGCCGACACTCCGGCGGTATTGTCCGAAGCATCTCGTCAAGCCAGCCGCCGCTCACCAACTCGACCGCATGAGCGTCCCGGTAGCGTTCCTCGAAAGCCAGAGCGCGATTCGCCCGGTGATCCATTCTCCCCGGTTCGTCGTGAAGTGTCGCGTAAAGGGTACCGCCCAACGCGACATTGATCTCTTGCATGCCGCGGCATATCCCGAACACCGGACGCCCCGATGTCACTGCCTCCCGGACGACACGAATCGCCATCCTGTCACGCAGTCGATCTAGGGATCCCACGTGTGGATGCGTGCCACCGTAAAACGCCACGTCGATGTTGCTCGCGCCGCCCGGCAGCACGATTCCGTCAAGACGATCGAGCAGCGTATCGAAACTTCGGTCAGATACGAGATCGTCCGTGGAACCGATCAGGAGGGGCAAGACGCCGCCAAACTCCGTTGCAGCCTGCAGATATCGGTCGAATACGGCTTGATGAGAAAGGCACCCCCACCCCGGTATCTCGATATCCTCTGCCGAACACAGCACGCCGACGACGGGCTTTATTTCCGGAAGTTGTCGCATCGCGGCCGAGTCATTGTGGAAAGGACTGAATGTTTTCTTCCCAGTTCCTGCCGTCAAACGGAACAACATCGAAAGCGTTGGCCCCTGCAAGATCCAGACAGCGCAGATTGACGCTGTAGTCGTGGGGATGAGAACGAGGACGATAGAATGGCTTCACGCCGCACACTCGGCAGAACGTGTGCTCCGCAATCCCAGTATTGAAGCGGTATAGCGTCAAGTGCTCGCCACCCTCGAGCAACTCGAAATCGTCGTGCTCGACGGGAACGTGCAGGAAGCCCGATGCAAAACAGATCGAGCAATTGCAATCGATCACCTTGCGCGACGCTGCCGATCGAATGCGAAAGCGTATCGCACCACAATGGCATTTTCCGTAGATATATTGCGTTGCTTCCGTCATTGATCGCCCCTCGTTTCAGAAAATACACATTGCCTTTCATCGGTGCCCTGTACGCAGCGCGGTATCCAGATCGTGTCGAAGCGTGTCGGGATCTTCGAGCCCGATGCTCAACCGGATACCAATCCGCTTCGCATTGTCTCGGGGCACCATGATCGGACAGGCTACGGACTCGTAACCGCCCCAGCCCCAGCCTCGCCCGATAAGCGAGAGACCGTCGATGGCGTTTCTGACCGCCCCCTCGCCGCCATCCTTGAGTACGCATGCAAACACACCGCCCGCACCCGAATACTGTGTCCGCCATGCGGCGTGACCGCTGTCGCCGACCAGCGGCGGGTAGTGAACGCTTTCGATCAGCGGATGATCCCGCAACCAGGACGCAACATCGCATGCGGACTGAAAATGCCGATCCATCCGGACTGCCAGCGTCCGCAATCCTCGCAAAGCCAGATTCGCGTCGTCTGCGCCGACGGCCTGCCCCGTCAGACGGCTCACACTCTTCACGCGCTCGTACATATCGAAGCTCGCAAACACCGCCGCACCGACCATCGAATCGGCATGGCCGCCGATGTACTTCGACATGCTGTGAATGGCGATGCTCGCACCGTGATCAAGCGGATTGAAGAAATACGGCGTGCCCCAGGTGTTGTCGACTACGACCGGAACTGGTCCGGCAATCTCGACGACGTCTCGTAGCACGCACATATCGAAATGCGACGAGCCCGGCAGGTCGAGGTAAACCACACACGTCCGTTCATCGAGTTTCGCCGCCAGTTCATCCGGATCGTCCAGCGAGAATTCGTCGATCGATACACCCTGTCGATAAAGGACCTCGTCGCAGAATTTACGTGCCGCCGGATACGACGAACGCGAGATCAACACTCGCCCTTCAGGAACAGCCAGCGTCTGCAACACCGTCGCGATAGCGGCCAGTCCTGAACACATCACGAGCGCGGCAACGCCATGTTCGATTTCCGCCATCGCGTCGCACAACGCATCCGTCGTCGGTGTCCCCCAGCGCCCGTAGTGATACGGGGCCGCGCCAGGTGCCATTTCATCGAATGATTCGAAAAGGACTGTCGACCCTCGATATACCGGTGGATTGACGAAGCCGAAATGTGTAGCAGGCGGGCGGCTCACCGTGGTCAGGGCAGTGCCCGTCGCGCCCTTCCCGGCGGCAGGTTCGAGATTCATTTTTGCCATCTCCAGAATGCAAGTAGACCAATCACGGAGATGCCCATGAACACGACCCACCCGAGTGTATGAACGGTCCAGCCTGCCGCAGCACTGCCGATGAAGTTGCCGAGCATCCCGCCAATCGCCCACGAGATTGCTGATGCGCCGAAATAGCTGCCGGCGTTGCCGTCGGTCGTCAGATCGGCGAGCGCGATATTCGATGCAGGAAGAATCAGGCTTTCGCCAAACGTGAAGACGACCGCGACGGCAATCAGAATGACCAGCGACGCACCGGCGCCCCAACCGTGATCGAAAAGCAGTGCGGCAATCGCGAAGCAGCAACACATCGCAGCGTGCCCGATGGTCATCATGGATCGCCAGGTCGTGCGCTGAAACCAGCCCATGCCAAGCGAAGCTGTAGCAATTCCAACCAGCGCATTCGTTATGTAGAACGGCCTGACGCCGTTATAGCCGCTCGCGCCGTTCGAAAACGTCAGCGGGACGAAGACGTAGATTTGCGTATACACCGTCCAAAACGGAACAAGCGCCCAGCACAGTCGGCGGAACCGTCTGTCTCCAAACGCGATCATCAAACCACGCAGCGGATGTACTGCGGCTGGGTTGCTCGCTCTCCGTCCCGAGATCCAAGGCGCCACGAGCGCAAGCACGGCGAAAATCATGCCGCTTACCAGGAACGGTAACGTCCGGTCGGTGTTCGGCACGACGATCAATACCGCCGGACCGATCAGCGCCCCGAGATTGAGCGCCAGATTATTCAGCGCGAATACCTTTGGACGTACCGCTACGTCGAGCGAACCGAAGATCGAATACGCGGTCGTCTCGTAAAGCGCAGCGCCGAGCCCGGACAAAAATGCCCACATCAGCAGTCCGGTAAACGACGGCGTAAGCGCCAGTCCGACAAATCCTGCGGCTCGGCAGATCAGACCGAGTGTGGCCAACACGCGGCTGCTGAAGCGATCCGTCGACGCACCCAGCACCAGAGGCAACAACCGGCTCGCCAGCAAATTCACCGTCAGTACGCTGGCAACGCTGCCCGCGTCCAGATGACGCTCCAGGTCAAGGAACGCTGCAAGCAGCGGAAGCGACCCGAACACGGACAAATTCACGAGGAACTGAAAGCTCAGCAGGATCCGCGTCGAAACCGGCACGCCGTCGGCCATGCCGGTGAGCCATGCCGAGGGCCGTGTGAACTTGATTGCATCCATCGTTTCACCCCGGTAGAGCGACTGACTCTTGAGCCATCTCGAACTCGCGCTGGAACGTGCGCTCAAGCGCAAGCGCACCTGACAAATTGCGCGCATACACCATGTATTCGATCGTGCCTGTACCCGCAATATCTTCCGTGAGTACGACGACACCGGCTTCGCCGCGCTGCTGCGTAAGTCGATGCGATACAGTCAGCGCTGCGCGCAGGTCGCGAACGGGCACCCTGTTGCGCGTCACGACTGCGTGCGTCGACAGATAGTCCGGCCCCACCAGTTCGCACAGGATCGCATCAAGATGGCTGCAACCGCCGATACGCCCATTGATCTCCGTAAACACGACTTCGCCGTCGTCGGTCACGATGGCATCGAAGTTCGCGCGCCCGACGAATCCGAGACGCTGGGAGATCGACGCAAGCACGTCGCCTTGCGCGAGAAACGGGTCGATCACGCCCGGAGGCAGCTGGCTGGGGATTTGAAATCCGGTCCACATGATCATGCCGTTACCCCGCTTGTCGCCCGAAGCATCCATCCGCAGATCGCCATAGCTCACCAGCCGAAAGGCGTCCGCGTTGATCTCATACTCCGCATACAGGACATCCGAACCTTCGTGGAACCGCTCGACGATCACCTGGCAGTTGCCCGCCGTGTCGGTCTGTCTCGACCACAAGTCACGCGCGAATATGGTATCGACGTCCGACAGGTGCGTCAGCGCATACACCTTGCGGACACCGGGATAACTGGTCCGACGCTCGAGTGTGACTGCGATGTTTCCGTCACCGCCAGCATTGACGTCCTGCTTGACAATCACGCTTGCATATTTCGCAAGCATTTCACGCAGCGTCAAGTAGAACTCACCGAATGATCGGCAAACTCGCCCGTCCGCACATCCGACCCGACCCGACGCGAGAGCGCGAAATACTGCCTTTCTGTTCAACAGTTCGGCGCCGGCCTGCTCCATGAATTGCGATCCGTTCGACACGGGCTGCGCGATGTCGAGCTGATCGCAAAGCAGCCCGACCGACGACGTATGAAAATACGGGTAGACCGTCCACCCGGCCCCACCGACGCGACGGTTCCGCAATGCAGCGAGCGTCGCTTCGTCGAGCAGGCGGTCGGAAGTCAATACCACCGGATCGGAGATATCGGAAGACGGTGACACGATCTGCGTAGTGGAAAGACGACGCCTCATCACGACCGATACATACTCGATCATAGAGGCCGATACCGGCGACGGCAGAATCGCTACATCGTCGCTCGTCATCTGCCAGACGAGGCGCCTTGCCGCAATCGCTGACACCTGACGAAGCGGAAGCGAGGCGCGCTTCGTATCTCCGATCATTGCCTCGTTATCGACGTTGCCCACAATGAGTTTAGCCATGAGTTGCCCCGTGCTCCCGACGTTGGATAAGTTCCCGGCAAACGCGCCAGTGCCATTTCAGATAAGACGATTCACGATGAATACCAACATTCGGGCGCGCCCCGATTCGGGCGAGCAACGGTGCCGGAGCGCCCGGATAGCGATGATGCTCGGTATGAAAATTGGCGTTCCACATGAAAAACCGGACGATCCCGTTAGTCGTCGTCGTTCTCGATGCCAGGTAACGCGGCTGCACCGGTTCGCAGCCGTAATGCTCCGGTAGTCCGAAGAACATCAACCAGAAGTAGGCAAAAAACACCGGACCGACATAGACCGTAAACAATGCCGACGGCCAGGCACCGGTTGCCGCTGCGATGGCGAGCAACCATGCTGCAATGCACCGCGCTTCGTTGCGCGCTCGCACTTTCCGTCTCACGGTTGCGAGATAGGGCGGTGCGCCTCCGGCGATCAGATGTACATTCAGGCGCAGATTCGAAACGAGAAAGCCAACACCGGTCATCGCACTCACATAAGCACGCAAGGTTTCGAATCGGGAGGCCGACTCGGTGTCCTCTTCTGTCGCCACACACCGGTGATGTTTCAGATGCTTGTCGGTGTAGGCTGTGTAGTTGACGAACAGGACATTCGCAGCCAGATTGCCGATGATCGCGTTGACGACTTTCGCACTCACAAGGCTTCGATGCAGACATTCGTGGGCGAGGTTCAGAAACCCGCTCAACACAAAACCTTCGGCAAGCATCAGGACGATCCGGCCAATCGCGTTTCCGGATCGGCACGCCAACCATGCCAACAGAACGACGACCCCGATCGCGCCAACGACCTTCGCGATCGCAACTGCATCGCGGAGTCCCCGTCGCTGCGCGCGATAAGCGTCGATCTCGAGCAACACCGGGTCCGGACCAAATTCGGCGCTCACGTTCATTCAGCCAGCGAGACAAGCGCCGCACACCACGACACGTTGTCGGAAACGGCCTGCGCAACCCGTACGGCGAATCCCGGAATTTCGTCATCGCTGACAAGGAGCTGAATCATTCGTCTCGTCATTTCGACGTGATACGCCTCGGCGGGATCGTCACCGCCAACATGACATTGAAAATAGATGAGCCCTTGTCGGTCGACACCATAACAACGGCTCGTCGACGCCCAAAGCGCGTCGATCATCGCATTCGCGTGCAGTTCGAACGCCACCATGTTCGCGCACCGCTCAAGCGCCGACTTCGCACCCAGTCCAGCAAGCAGTTTCTTCAGATAAGGCCCCGTCGGTGCGCTGAAATCCGGAACCGCGAGACGTCCGGTCAGCCTCTCGATGTCGTTTTTCAAGAGGCTCGCGTGAAACCATTTGCCAGTATCCAGAATGCGTTGCAAACCCTGCTTGCCATATCGTTCGATGACGTATGCGCCACCCGTCTCATCCCAACAGAGGAAATTTCCCACCACGCTCGTGATTTCAACGTCCCGCGCCACCGGTCGATTCGATTGAATGGCATCTAGAACGGCGTGGACTTGTGCACCCGCCTGCAGATACGGAAACGCCTGCGACATCGCGAGGTAATGCGGATATATCTTTTCCAGTGCAGCACACGACGACACGTGCCGGAACGGATGATCGTCGAGTCTGGTGCGCAGACCGACCAACAGCGAATCGATTTCTCCCTCGACGACCGGGTTCAGAATTTCCTCACAAACATCAGCCATGCGTTCACCTCATCTATCGTCGAGATTGTGATGGGCCGGCACCACACGCCAGTGCCGACCGCCGAGTGTGACGATCAGAATTTGATCTGGTCGCTTGCGTCGGTATCACTTTGCCGATTTTCGATGCCGTCTCACACTACAAAGGTTTGTAGTACCCGTTCCGACATGGCATGACGAATCGGTGCATGCACGGTACGAATAGGCTCTCGATCCGCCTCGCGCCACCCGGCGTTACAGCAATCCGAATTTGGATGCCATCAGCACGGCTTGCCGGCGAGTCGGCACGTCGAACTTCTTCATGATGTTCCGGATGTGATGAAGCACGCCATGTTCGGTCAGCGACACAATCCGCGAGATATCCCAACTGGACTTTCCCTCGGCAACCCATTTCAGGATCTCGAGTTCGCGCGCACTGAGACAAGGTGCATCGGATTGCATTGCCTCCAGTCTGCGACAGGTGTCGAGCATCAGATTCGCGGCAAGTGCACCCCACGACGGAACGTCGAAGGGTGCATCGCCGTCGTCCGACACCCGCGCCTGTCGGACGAAGCTCACGCATGCCACGTCGCCATGCCTGTTATGAGCTGGAAACGACACCCCGTCGCTTAACCCGTACATGCGACTTCCGATTCGAAGTTCGCGCTGTTCGGTTGTCGCGAAGATGCGGTCGCACCAGATAATCGGCGTCAACGACGACATCGCGTGCAGCGCGATCGGATCAATCATCAGATAAGCCCGCTCCCGATAACGGGATAGCCACGCCTCCGGATAGTTCGACAATATGCGGCCAATCTTCAGTGTCCCGCCAGTCATTCGACAATCCTGGTAACAGACATGGTCAAATCCCGCGAGATGCCCGATGTCGATTAACATCCGGCGCAGTTCATCCACGCAAGTGCGACTGCCAATCTCGAACACCATCTCGAGCATTCGTTCGCTGCACCGACACGATGCAGACTCGCGACACTCGTCGGCCCGTTGAATGACGCGATCTCTGGCTTCTCTCATAATTTTTTAGAATTACTTATTGATTTAAGGTTATGAATCGATTCGATTGATCCTCAAGGCACTTGCTATCCGCCGATACCTGCCGGCAGGTCAGAACACCCGCGTCGCAGACGGGGGGCACACATGCTGTTTCAGGTAGGCGATCGCATCATTGATGGTCAGCACGTGCTGCTCCCCGCCCCTCATTCGCAACGACACCTCGCCGGCCAGCATCTCCTTCCGTCCGGCCACCGCAACGATCGGCGCCGCCAGTTCCCGCGCGTCAAAGATCTTGCGCGGCAGGCGCTCGGAACGGAAATCCCTCAGAACCCGACAGCCGAGGTCTTCGAAGGCAAACGCCGTGTTGTCGGCAAATGCACGTTCATCCTGCCCGATGTTCGCAACGACGATTTGATCGGGTGCCAGCCACGTCGGGAGCCACCCCTCGTAGTGTTCCAGGAGGATGCCGATGAACCGTTCGAGGCTCCCCAGTACAGCGTGGTGCAACATGACGGGCGTCGCTTTCGCGCCGTCCTCTGCGACATATGCAGCACCAAGCCGCTCGGGCAAGACGAAGTCGAGCTGGATCGTTCCGCACTGCCACTTCCGTCCTTGGCGGTCGAGCAGATGAAATTCGAGTTTGGGGCCGTAGAATGCCCCTTCCGCGGGCAGGATCGCGAAATCCAGGCCTGCCGCTCGCGCAGCGGACGCCAGCATCGCTTCGGCACGATCCCACACTGCATCGTCGCCGGCCCGGACCGCAGGCCTCGTCGACAAAGCTACATCGAATTCTCCAAACCCGAAGTCTGCGTAGATCGTCTTCAGCAACACGCAGAATCGTGCGACCTCAACTTCGACCTGATCCGACATGCAAAGCACATGTGCATCGTCCTGAGTGAACGCACGGGCGCGCATAAGACCATGCAGCGCCCCGGACGGTTCGGCTCGATGGACCGCCCCGAATTCCGAATATCGAATTGGGAGATCGCGGTACGAGCGAGAGCCTTTTTTAAAGATCTGCACGTGGCACGGGCAGCTCATCGGTTTGAGACAGTATGGGTTGTTATCGCTCTCGAGAGAAAACATGTTTCGCCCGAACTTCTCCCAATGACCGCTCTGTTCCCAAAGACTGCGCGAGACAATCTGAGGGGTCCGCACTTCGGAAAAGCCGGCCTGGCGCATGCGGGCGCGAATATATTCCTCGACGACCCGATATAGAACCATTCCACGCGGATGCCAGAAAATGGAGCCTGGACTTTCATCCTGCTGATGAAACAGATCCAGTTTGTTACCAAGCACTCGGTGGTCGAAATCGTCCATCATGTTCTCCGTTGACATTTGGTACCGGTCGAACGGAGCATTAAAAAAGCCCCGTCCGTTTCCGGCGGGGCTTGGGGATCGCTTGAGGCACTGACCTACGACGTGCAACCTCCCCCCGGCCCGCCATTGGCGGTCGTGGTGGTGGTCGTGGTAGTCGTGACGAAAAGTGCGTTCATGCGACTAATCTAGTCAACCGGCTAACGTCTGTCAATGTGGCATTCAAATCTAATTTCATTTTTCGATACCTCTTGATTCATTAAGAACCACAAAACCGTAAAGACAATGAAAGACCAAGTAAGAGTAAACAAAAGTGCGCCGAAGTAAATACAGGGAAGCTTTGTTCATGAATCAGATAGCGTGTGACAACAGCAAATCGATACTCGTTGGAGCCAGTCCCTCAACATTTGGCTTGCATTGCATCGCGTCCGGCACGGATCCACACCACTCAGCCACCGGATCACTGCTCCGCGAAAGTTGCACGAAGCGTGCGAGTTCCAACTGCGTTGTCAACCAACGCCAAAACGCCTGCATGAGCAGGATCGTCTCTTTGCTCCGGCCACAGCCGTAGACTTGCTGGGTGTTGGTTCGGGATACGCCACGAACCTCGGACTGCACAACTGCCGCGGGTGTGTGAATCGCGAAATAGTGCAGATCTCGCGTTTGTGCTGGAGTCGCTCTATAGGCCGAGAGCGCCGGAAAAGAAACGAAGTCGCCGACAAAAATTGTGCGAAATTTGATTTAATTGGAATTTCATCGCACATTTTTCTCGATGGTATGTTTTTAATCGCGCAAAACCATAAGTTTCCGCCCTTTATTCAAAAACAAAATATTTAGACCGCGAACATCTTTTCCGAGAAACAACAACCGATGATTCCGTCCCGGCCCCCATCCCCCTCCCCGTACCGGCAATCGTTAATCAAACTGTACCGGTACTGTACAGACAACCGTCGCTACACTGGCTCCATCCCAGTCTCGAACACGAATGGAGAATCCGCGATGGACTTCCTCACCCTTAGCGCATTGCCCGCCGGCATGCTGTTCGCGCTCGTCACGTCGATCACGCCCGGCCCGAACAACACGATGCTGCTCGCCTCCGGCGTCAATTTCGGTTTCCGCCGCACGATGCCGCACCTGTTCGGCATCAGCATCGGCGTCGCGATCCTGATGCTGTGCGTCGGCTTCGGTCTCGGCGAGGCGTTCCGGCGCGTGCCGGTCCTGTACACGATCCTCGAAATCGCGAGCGTCGCGTACCTGCTGTACCTCGCATGGCGCATCGGCACGTCCGGCGAAGTGAAGGCGCAGGGCGCCAAGCCGCGGCCAATGACGTTCCTCGAAGCCGCCGCGTTCCAGTGGGTCAATCCGAAGGCGTGGATGATGGTGCTGACCGCCGCGACAACGATCCGCCTGTCCGCCGACTACGGGATGAACGCCGCGTGGATGGCCGTCGTGTTCATCCTGATCGGCTTTCCGTGCATCAGCCTGTGGGCCGCGTTCGGCCAGGGCTTGCGCCACTTTCTGTCGAACCGCCGCGCGCTGCGCATCTTCAACGTGACGATGGCCGTGCTGCTGATCCTGTCGCTATACCCGCTCGTCGCGCATCTGCTCCCGCAGTAAGCGCTCACAAGCGCCCCCGTTGAGCTTCACGCCATGCAGGCGTACCCTTTTGGTACGGGCGCGTGCAGCCGCTTCGCCGGTTGCACCGCTGTTCTGCATGGAGATGCCGATGAAGCCGATGCTGAAAGCCGGCGAGCACATCGAGGGCATGCACTGGATCGCCGAGTACCACCCGCTCACGCACGAGATCCGAGTGCTGCGCGAAAACATCGAAGTGGGTACGTACTGCGCGCCGTCCACGCTGTTCGGCGACGAGGAAGAGATGGGCGCCGCGAACCTTGCCGATCACCGCAGCCAGGAGGCCGCGCTGCGCGCGTATCTGCGCAACTTCGTCAAGGAACACGACGCGGAGGAGTAGCGGCGCGACGGCCGTAAAGTGGACGGGCCGCCGACGCGGCCCGGTCTGTCGTTGCGTGTCGGCCGGCTCACGACCTTTCGCAACCAGCAAAAGGCCGGCGCATCGCCCCGGCCCCGATTCCGCTCAATGCCCGAGCGACTCGATCTTGCCGCTCGACTGCGCGACGCCATGCGGCTGGGCCATCTGCTTGATCAGCAACGCAAGGCACGCAAGCAAGCCCGCGACCGCGATCGTCGCGAACACGCCGGCGAACGAGAAGTGCCGGCGCGTCAGTTCGGCAACGAGGAACGACCCGGCGATCCCGCCGAAGCGGCCGACACCGAGCATCCACGCCACGCCCGTGCCGCGCCCTTCGGTCGGATAGAACGCGGCGGCAAGCGCCGGCATCGACGATTGTGCAGTGTTCATCAGCACGCCGGCGATGAACACGACCAGCACGAGCAGCCCCACGTTTCCGGCCGCCTGCCCGATCGCATACACGCTGATCGCGGTCAGCGCGTAGCACACGGCGATCACGCGATTCGCGTTGAAGCGGTCCATCAGCACGCCGCACAGCACCGCGCCGACACCGCCGAGCGGGAACAGCGCGGAAATCAGCGTCGCGCTCTTCGGCGTGAGACCGGCATCCTTCAGCAGGATCGGCATCCAGTTGATCGACGCGTAGAAGATCACGAGGCCCATGAAGTACGCGAGCCACAGCATCACCGAGCCGACGACATACGAGCGCGACAGCACGACGCCTATCCCCTTGCCGCCCGTCTGCGGCGCGGATTCGGTCATCGCGAACGAGCCGGCGTTCAGCGCATCGCGCGAGATCCGCGAAAGCGTCGCGCGGATCCGGTCGATGCTCTGGCCTTGCGCGACCATGAAACGCACCGATTCGGGCATCTTCAGCAGCAACAGCACGCCGAGCAGCAGCGGCGTCACGCCGCCGAGCATCAGCACGCTGCGCCAGCCGAAATGCGGGATCATCCACGCGGCGAGAAAGCCGCCGAACGCGGCGCCGAGCGGGAAGCCGCAGAACATCAGATTGATCACGGTCGCGCGGCGCTTGTCCGGGCAGAACTCGCCCATCATCGTGACCGCGTTCGGCATCGCGGCACCGAGGCCGACACCGGTGACGAAGCGCAGCACCGTCAGGTGCCCGATGGTGTTGGAGAACGCCGACACGAAACATGCGACGCCGAACAGGAACACCGAGCCGAGCAGCAGCGAACGGCGCCCGACGCGGTCGGACAGCGGGCCCGACACGAGCGCGCCGCACGCAAGGCCGAACAACGCGGCACTCAGCACGGGTGCGAGATCGGGTTTGGTGAGGTTCCATTCGCCGAGCAGCGACGGCGCGATGAAGCCGATCGCGGCCGTATCGAAGCCGTCGAGCAGCACGATCACGAAACACATCAGGAATACGAGCCACTGGAAGCCGCCGAACGGCTGCTCATTGATGAAGGTCTGGACATCGACCACGGGTGCGCGATTCATCGCGAGTCTCCTGTTTAAACAACGCGGCCTGATGGCCGCGTCTTTCCTTGTTTGCGCGCCGATTCGCCGCCGGCGCGTCATGCGTCGTCGACACCTGCCGGCAGCGGCAGGTGTCGCGATCGGGTCACGTCCGGCGCAAGCCGGCCGTGTTGTTCAGCCGCATCTAGGCGGCCCCATCCTGTTCCTTGAAGATCTTGTCGGCGAGATGGAACGCGGAATTCGCGGCCGGCACGCCGCAGTAGATCGCGGTCTGCAGCAGCACTTCCTTGATCTCGTCGCGCGTCACGCCGTTGTTGCGCGCGGCACGCAGGTGCAGCGCGAGTTCCTCGCCGCGGTTCAGCGCGACCATCATCGCGATGGTCAGCAGGCTGCGCGTATGGCGCGGCAGGCCCTCGCGCGTCCAGATCTCGCCCCATGCATAGCGCGTGATCAGGTTCTGGAATTCGTCGGTCACTTCGGTGCGGTTCTGGATCGAACGGTCGACGTGCGCGTCGCCGAGCACCGCGCGACGCACCTTCATCCCCGCTTCGTAACGTTGCTGGTCGTCCATCGTCGGTGCCTCACGCGGTCAGGAAGTCGAGCAGCGCGCGGTTGAAGCCGTCGGTGCACTCGATGTTCGAAATGTGCGCGGCGTCGAATTCGACGTGACGCGCGCCGGGAATCGCGGCAGCCAGCGCACGGCCCTGGTCGGGCGGCGTCGACATGTCCTTCGCGCCGGTCACGACGAGCACCGGCAGCGCGATGCCCTTCACTTCCTCGCACAGGTCGGCCGCGTTCAGCGCGTCGCAGTTCGCCGCGTAACCGTCCTTGTCGGTATGCACGAAGGTGTCGCGGATCGCGTCGAACAGGCGCGGCTCGTGAGCGACGAACGCGTCGGTGAACCAGCGCGGCAGCACGGCGTCGGCCAGCGCGGCCATCCCTTCCGCACGCGCCTTCTGCGCGCGCGGCGCCCACACTTCCGGCGAGCCGATCTTCGCGGCGGTGTTCGACAGCACGGCGCGCGCGATGCGCGACGGGAAGCGCGCGGCGAGCGCGGCACCGGTCAGGCCGCCCATCGAAATCCCGCAGAAGTACGCGCGATCGATGCCGACGTGGTCGAGCAGGCCGATCACGTCGCCCGCGAGCTGGTCGATCGTGTACGAGCCGGCCGGTGCTTCGGAATGGCCGTGGCCGCGCGTGTCGTAGCGCAGGATGTTGAAGTGCTGCGTGAGCGGGCGAATCTGCGGTGCCCACATCTGCAGGTCGGCGCCGAGCGAGTTCGAGAAGACGAGCCACGGCGCGTCGTCGCGCGCGGCACGGTCGATCCGGTAATGCAGTTTCACGCCGTTGACAGTGGCGAAAGGCATCAGTGTTCTCCTGGTTGTGTCGTGCCCGCGTGCAGCGCGAGCACAGCGTCGACGTAGGCCTGCGCCTCGCCGACATAATGTGCGGGATCGAGCAGCCGCGCGAGCGCGTCGCGCGACAGATGGGCGGATACGGTCGGATCGGCGGCGAGCACGTCGAACAGCGTCGCGCCGGTGCGCACGGCTTCCTTCGACGCATGCTCGACGACATGATGCGCATCGAGGCGCCCGATCCGGTCGCCGAGTGCGAGCATCACGGCTTCGCCGAGGATCAGCCCGTGCGTCAGGTCGAGGTTCGCGGCGAGGCGTTCGGTGTTCACGTCGAGGCCCGCGACGATCTGCGCGATCTGCGCGAGCGCGCCGCCGGTCAGGCGCGCGAGGTCGGGCAGCGCATCCCATTCGGCCTGCCAGCCGCCGAGCGCGCGCTCGTGCTCCTGGACCATCCCGGCAAACACGGTCGCGACGAGGTTCGGCGCGCGCACCGCGGCGGTCAGCACGGCCGCACAGCCGACGGGGTTGCGCTTGTGCGGCATCGTCGACGAGCCGCCCTTGCCGGCGGCTGCCGGTTCGCCGAGCTCGCCGACTTCGGTCTGCATCTGCAGCGACACGTCGCGCGCGATCTTGCCGAGCGTGCCGGTCAGCATCCCGAAGCACGACGCGGCTTCCGCGATGCGGTCGCGCTGCGTATGCCACGGCACGGCCGGCAGTGCCAGCTTCAGGTCGGCCGCGAGCGCGGCGCTCACGCCGGCCGCCTGCTCACGCAAGCTCGCCAGCGTGCCGGCGGCGCCGCCGAACTGCAGCACCAGCGCGCGCTCGCGCAATTCGGCGAAGCGCGCGCGATGGCGCAGCAACGCGTCGAGCCATTGCGCGAATTTCAGGCCGAGCGTGATCGGCAGCGCCTGCTGCAGCCACGTGCGGCCGATCATCGGCGTCGCGCGATGGGCGCGCGCGAGCACCGCGAGCGACGCGCACGCTTCGTCGAGCAGCGGCTCAAGCACGTCGAGCGTGTCGCGCAGCTGCAGCACCGTCGCGGTATCGATGATGTCCTGGCTCGTCGCGCCCCAGTGCACGAACTTCGCGGCCTCGGGATCGTCGGCCTTCACCTGGGCGGTGAGCTGCTTGACGAGCGGAATGGCGAGATTGCCGCCGAGCGCCGCACCGTGCGCGAGCGCGTCGGCGTCGAGCCGGCCGGCGTCGCACGCGCGTTCGATCGGCGCGACCGCGGCGGCGGGAATCACCCGCCGCGCGGCGAGCGCACGCGCAAGCGCGGCTTCGACGTCGAGCATCCGCTGGATCGTCGCGCGCGGCGACCAGATCCGGTTGAGCGGCTCGGTGCCGCAAATGAGGGAGGTCAGGCGGGCGCTGTCTTCGAGCATGGCATCAGATTGGGGAAACGGCGTGCGCCTATTGTCTACCCAAGCGTGCCGGCGTGCGCGCGATCGCGCGCGCCGGCACGCTTGCCGTTCAGGCCGCGGCCTTGCGCGTCGCGTCGATCAGCGGCACGCCGGTCAGCTTCTGCAGTTCGTCGAACGACAGGTCGGTGAAGATCTCGCTCACCGCGAGGCCGTCCGCCGTCACGTCGAGCACGGCGAGATCCGTATAGATACGGCTCACGCATTGCACGCCGGTGACCGGGTACGAGCACTGCGCGACGATCTTGCTCTCGCCCTGCTTCGTCAGGTGCTCCATCATCACGAACACCTGTTTCGCGCCGATCGCGAGGTCCATCGCGCCGCCGACGGCCGGAATCGCATCGGGCGCACCCGTATGCCAGTTCGCGAGGTCGCCGTTCGCCGACACCTGGAACGCGCCGAGCACGCAGTAGTCGAGGTGGCCGCCGCGCATCATCGCGAACGAATCCGAGTGGTGGAAATAGGCGCCGCCGGTGAGCAGCGTCACGTGCTGCTTGCCGGCGTTGATCAGCTCGTCGTCTTCCTCGCCGGGCGCGGGCGCCGGGCCCATGCCGAGCAGGCCGTTCTCGCTGTGCAGGAAGATCTCCTTGCTCGGATCGAGGTGGTTCGCCACCAGCGTCGGCACGCCGATGCCGAGGTTCACGTAAGCGCCTTCGGGGATGTCCTGGGCGACGCGCTTGGCCATTTCATCGCGGGTCAGTCGTTTCATTTCGGGTCTCCTCAGGCTGTCAGGCGGCTTGCGATGCACGTTCGGCGGCCAGCTCGGCCGCATGCGCGGCCTGCGGCACTTCGACGACGCGCTGCACGAAAATGCCCGGCGTCACGATGTGTTCCGGGTTCAGCCCGCCGAGCGGCACGACTTCCGACACCTGCACGATCGCGACCTTCGCGGCGCTGGCCATGATCGGCCCGAAGTTGCGCGCGGTCTTGCGATATACGAGGTTGCCCCAGCGATCGCCCTTGTACGCCTTCACCAGCGCGAAATCGGCGTGGATCGGCGTCTCGAACACGTACGACTTGCCGTCGATCACGCGCGTTTCCTTGCCTTCCGCGAGCTTCGTGCCGAAGCCCGTCGGCGTGAAGAAGCCGCCGATGCCGGCGCCCGCCGCGCGGATGCGCTCCGCGAGGTTGCCCTGCGGCACGAGCTCCAGCTCGATTTCGCCCGCACGGTACAGCGCGTCGAACACCTGCGAGTCGCTCTGGCGCGGGAACGAGCAGATGATCTTGCGCACCCGCTTCGCCTTGAGCAGCGCCGCGAGACCCGTCTCGCCGTTGCCCGCGTTGTTGTTGACGATCGTCAGGCCGCGCGCGCCCTGCTCGATCAGCGCGTCGATCAGTTCGGACGGCATGCCTGCCGTACCGAAACCGCCGATCATGATGGTCGCGCCGTCGTGGACGTCCGCGACCGCCGATTGAAGCGATTCGAAAATCTTGTTGACCATGTCTCTTCCTGATACGAACCCGCGGCACGATGCGCGGCCTGTCGAGGGGACACGCGCGTGTCGCGTGCCGCGTCGAAGGCCGTCGTCGACCTTCGGCATTTGTTCGCTATTCGAACCCATATTCGATTAGCGAACGATGGGCCGATCATAGAGTCGCGCACAGCGCGTTGTCAAGGCGGGATCCCTCGGGGGGTGTCTGGTCGTCGAACGGCAGGCCGACGTAGTTTTCGGCGAGCGATTGCGCGGCGGCCCGCGAGCGCGTCACGTACTTCAGCTCGGCAAACTTCAGGCGATTGACGAACGGCGAGTCCTCCGGCGACGAGTGCAGCATGTTCGTCATGAAGTACGAGAAGTGCTCGGCGCGCCACACGCGTTCGAGACAGGTCGCCGAATAGCGCTCGAGCGGCGTCGCGTCGCCGCTGCGATAGCGCGCGCCGAGCGCGCGGGACAGCGCGCGGACGTCGGCCACCGCGAGGTTCATCCCCTTCGCGCCGGTCGGCGGCACGATGTGCGCGGCATCGCCCGCGAGGAACAGGCGGCCGTGCTGCATCGTCTCCGACACGAAACTGCGCATCGGCGTCACGCTCTTCTGCGTGATCCGGCCCTCGGTCGGCGTCCAGCCGGTATCGTTCGAAAAGCGCGTGTGCAGTTCGTCCCAGATCCGCGCGTCGGACCATTCCGCGAGGTCCTCGTCGGGCTTGCACTGCAGGTAGAGGCGCGTGACCGTCGGCGAACGCATCGAGAACAGTGCGAAGCCGTTGTCGTGATGGGCGTAGACGAGCTCGTCGAGCGACGGCGCCGCGTCGGCGAGGATGCCGAGCCACGCGAACGGGTAGACGCGCTCGAACGTGTTCAGCCGCTCGGCGGGAATCGTCTGTCGTGCGATGCCGTGGAAGCCGTCGCAGCCGGCGATGTAGTCGCAGTCGATGCGGTCCGCGCGGCCGTCCGCATGCTTGAACGTGACGAACGGGTGCTCGCTTTCGATATCGTGCAGCGCGACTTCGCTGACTTCGAAATGCATCTGGTGCCCATGCGCGTCGCCGGCCGCGATCAGGTCGCGCACGACTTCATGCTGGCTATAGACGGTGATCGCGCGCCCGCCGGTGAGCGCGCTCAGGTCGATGCGATGGCGCTGACCGGAGAACAGCAGCTCGATGCCGTGATGTTCGAGCCCTTCGCGGCGCATCCGCTCGCCGAGGCCGGCTTCGTTCAGCGTGTCGACGGTGCCCTGCTCCAGCACGCCGGCGCGGATGCGGTTCTCGCAGTATTCGCGCGAACGCGCTTCGACGAGGATGGAATCGACGCCTTGCAGGCGCAGCAGATGGGAAAGCAAAAGGCCGGACGGACCGGCGCCGATGATGGCGACCTGGGTGCGCATTGTTCGTCTCCTGAACATTGGTTCGAATAATTGAACCCATTTGAGCGCTTTCCCGACTATGCGGCAACGCGATTTTGGAGATAAGTTGTATACGTTTCCCGGATACCGGCCTCACGATGGATGCGCTCGATCTGAACCTGATTCCCTACCTCGTCGCGCTCGACGACACGCGCAACGTCAGCCGCGCCGGCGACCTGCTCGGCGTGAGCCAGCCGCGCGTGAGCACCGCGCTCGGCCGCCTGCGCGAGTATTTCGGCGATCCGTTGTTCGTGCGCACGTCGCGCGGCATGGAGCCGACGCCGCGCGCGCTCGCGCTGCTGCCGGCCGCACGCGATGCGCTCGCGCAGATCGAGCGCGGCCTCGTCGCGCCGCATGACTTCGATCCGGCGGCGAGCACGCATACGTTCTCGATCGCGCTGTCGGACGTCGGTGAGATCGTGTTCCTGCCGAAGCTGCTGCAGGCGTTCGCGACGCGCGCGCCGCACGCGAACCTGCGCTCGGTCTCGCTCGCGCACGACGAAGTCGGCCGCGGCCTCGAAGCCGGCTCGATCGATCTCGCGGTGGGCTACTTCCCCGATCTCGACGGCAACAACTTCTTCCAGCAGCGTCTGTTCACGCACCGGTTCGTCTGCCTGATGCGGCGCGGCCATCCGCTCGAACAGGCGCGCCCGTTCACGGCCGAGCAGTTCCTCGCGTGCGGGCATGCGGTGGTGCGCGCCGAGGGGCGCAGCCAGGAGGTGCTCGAGAAATACCTCGCGAAGCAGCGCATGCACCGCCGTGCGGTGCTCGAGACGCCGCACTTCATGAGCCTGCCGTTCATCCTGAGCCGCACTGACTTGATCGCGACAGTGCCGCATGCGATCGGCTATGCCTATGCGGCCGAGCATGCGTTCATCGTGCCGGTCGAGCCGCCGTTGCCGCTGCCGCGCTTCGACCTGAAGCAGCACTGGCACCGCAAGTTCCACAACGATCCGCGCACGGCGTGGCTGCGCGGCGTCGTCGCGTCGCTGTTCAACGACGAGCAGGACGAATGGCCGAAGTGATGCAGGGTGTGCGGCAGGCCGCACGCACGACCTGCGAAAGCATGAAACAATGCCCGGATATCCGCGCCGCCGCAGGCGGCCGCATTCGATGGAGTGACTAGATGGGTAAAAAATCCGCGCGGCCCGAGCCGGCCGCATCCCGGCCGAGTCGGGAAGAAGCCGAGGATGCCGTTCGCGTGCTGCTGCGCTGGGCCGGCGACGATCCCGCCCGCGAAGGCCTGCTCGACACGCCGGCACGCGTCGTGCGCGCATATGAACAGTTCTTCGCCGGCTATGCGCTGGAGCCGCGCGACATCCTCGCGCGCACGTTCAGCGAAGTCGACGGCTACGACGAAATGATCGTGCTGAAGGACATCCGCTTCGAGAGCTACTGCGAGCACCACATGGTGCCGATCATCGGCCGCGCGCACGTCGCGTATCTGCCGAACCATCGCGTCGTCGGCATCTCGAAGCTCGCGCGCCTCGTCGACGCGTTCGCGAAGCGCCTGCAGATCCAGGAAAAGATGACCGTGCAGATCGCCGACACGCTGTTCGACGTGCTGCAGCCGAAGGGCGTCGGCGTGATCCTCGAAGCCGCGCATCAGTGCATCTCGACGCGCGGCGTGCACAAGCCGGGCGTCGAGATGGTCACGTCGCGCATGCTCGGCACGTTCCGCACCGATCCGTCCACGCGGCGCGAATTCCTGTCGATCGTCGCGAATCCTTCTTCAGTCAACCTGACGAATACGTAATGCAGTCCACGAAGCAAGCGGCAGACGCGCCGGTCGTGCTCGTGACCGGCGCCGCGCGCCGGGCCGGGCGCGCGTTCGCCGAGTATTTCGCCGCGCACGGCTATCGCACCGCGGTGCACTACGACCGTTCGGCCGATGCCGCGCAGGCGGCGGCCCGCGCGATCGCCGAGAGCGGGTACGAATCGGTCGCCTTGCAGGCCGACCTGTCGGATGCCGGGCAGATCACCGCGCTGATCGACCAGGTGTATGCGCGCTTCGGCCGCCTCGACGTGCTGGTCAACAACGCGTCAGTGTTCTGGCAGGACCATTTCCCGAGCTTCGACCTCGCGGCATTCGACCAGGCGTGGGCCGTCAACTGCCGCGCGCCGATCCTGCTCACGCGTGCATTCTACGAACGGGCCCGCGCGGCCGGCACGCAGGGCGTCGTCGTCAACGTGGTCGACCAGAAGATCAAGGAAAACTTCCACCGCGACCATTTCAGCTACACGGTCGCGAAGGCCGCGCTCGGCAACCTCACGCAGATGCTCGCGCTGTCGTCGTCGCCGGTGCTGCGCGTGAACGCGGTGTTCCCCGGGCTGATGCTGCCGAGCGACGACCAGACGCAGGCCGACTTCGAACACGCGAGCCGCGCATCGACGCCGCTCGCGCGCATCGCCGGCCCCGACGACGTCGCGGGCGCGATCTTGCTGCTGACGGGCAGCGCGTACAACGGTGTGGATTTCGTCGTCGATGCGGGGCAGAACCTGATCCGCGTCGACCAGGACGTGCTGTACAAGCATCGCTCGCCGGCCGGCAAACACTGACGAACGGTATGTTCGGCGGTAGCCGTGTGTGCCCTTCGCACACCGGTGTGCGGGCATCGGCGCACGCCTTCACCTGCGCTGCGCGAACGACCATTGCGCCGTTCGCGCGCCGCGTCACGGCTTCTCGGCGCTGCCGCCTTCGCGGACCTTGCCCTGCGCGACGCTCGTGCCGGGCGGCACGCTGTGCGTAAGCCACACGTTGCCGCCGATCACCGAGCCACGCCCGATCGTCACGCGGCCGAGAATCGTCGCGCCCGCATAGATCACCACGTCGTCCTCGACGATCGGATGCCGCGCGTTGCCCTTCACCAGCGCGCCGTCACCATCGGCCGGGAAGCTCTTTGCGCCGAGCGTGACGGCCTGATACACGCGCACGCGCTCGCCGATGATCGCGGTTTCGCCGATCACGACGCCGGTGCCGTGGTCGATGAAGAAGCTCGGGCCGATCTGCGCGCCCGGGTGAATGTCGATGCCGGTGGCCGAGTGCGCGATTTCATTGATGAAGCGCGCGAGCAGCGGCACACCGAGTTGGTGCAGCGCGTGCGCGAGCCGATGGTGCATCATCGCGAGCACGCCGGGGTAGCACAGCAGGATCTCGGTGATGTGCTGCGCGGCCGGATCGCCCGCGTAGGCAGCCTGGATGTCGCTGACCAGCAGCGCGCGAACCGCCGGCAACTGCCGGCCGAACTCGCGCGCGATCTCGAACGCGCGCTCGTCGAGTTCGGCGAACGGCGTGTCCGCATGCTCGGGCAGGAACGGCAGCGCGCGGCGGATCTGTTCCGACAGGATCCGCAGCGTGCTTTCGAGCGTGTGGCCGACGTAGTAGTCGACGCTTTCATCGGTCAGATCCGGCGCGCCGTAGTGCGTCGGAAACATCGACGCGCGCAGGCCGGTGACGATCTTGCAGATCGCGTCGCGCGACGGCAGCTCGCGGATGCCGCGCGGATGACGCGTGCGATGAAGTTCCTCGCGCGATTCGCGCAAGCCGGCAACGATTTCTTCGAGGCCCCACTGACGGGCGGGTGATGTCGACATATGCCAATGCAGGCGGCCGCGCTCGATCGCACGGCCGCAAATAAAGTGACGGGTTCCAGAAGATTACCGCGTTTTCGATCGGCAGCGGCACGTCGGGGGATCGGCCGGACGGACGATGCCGCCGCCGCGCGACGACGTCAGATCGTAATACTGCTCGCGTCGATCCAGCGCACGGCCCAGTCGCGCGCGTGCGCGATCGCGTCGCCTTCGTCGTTGAACTGGAGCTCGGTCGGGAAAAAACGGTTCGCGACGAGTTCCCCGTCGCTCGATCTGGAGATCACGACGTAGGGTTTGAACGACCCGTCGCTGGCGCGCGCGGGCGCGCAATTCAACAGATAACCGCGGTGCGTGAAAGCAGTAGTCGCTTGCATGAATCCGCCACCTCTAGTCCCTTGATTTGTTGTTCACTACCCGTCTTAAGGGTGCTGCGGTGCCCCCGGTGCGGGCAGAGGCGGCAAGACCTCATCCCCTGTCGCCGCTTCGCAGGAAATGAATCATACTCTGTAGAAAACGGGTGTTCTAGCTGAAATAAATCATGACAAATCAGCGCGCGCCACACCACCGCGGCGATCGCTCGCGCGCCGTTTTCCCGTCTTGCCCGGAACGGGATTTGCTTCGATCCGGAGCGCTTCGCCGCCAGGAGAGCCGTGATGGGAACGTCAGCTCAAGCGCACACCGCGCATCCGCGCAGCATCGAACTCGACAACGACGACACGCACGACAGCACCGTCGACACCGACGGCAAGAATCGCGAGGCCGCGCGTCTCGCGAGCGGCGGCGCCTTCTCGCCCGACCAGATCACGGGCAGCAACGCGTCGCTCGTCAACGCGATGCCCGAGGCCGGCGACGGCTTCGCCGGCTTCGACAGCCGGCCGGGCGGCAACCATCCGGCGTTCGCGCTGCGTGACGGCTACATGGTGATCGAGAAGGGGTTCGACGCGCCGTCGCACGCGGGCGACGCGCTGTACGGCCCGGTTCACCGGATGTACGGCAGCGCGTACTGGCCCGGTCATGGACGCCGGCCGGAACGGGTGATCGAAATCACGGCCGTGCCGCGGTGACGCGCGCGGCGTTTGAATCGATCGTTCGTTTGGCGGGTCGAGGCGGGGCCGACGGCCGATGGCGGCGGAGCGACGTGCGGGTTCGCGCGCCGGTCCTCCGAATCGGTGCTGGAATCGACATCGGCGCCGGGTTCGGGTCGACAGTCGGGTTTCGCGACATCGATGCATCGGCGTTGATCGAAGTCACGTCGTCGCGATACGGATGATATTCAATGCACACTCGCGACGACCGGCACGTCGCTGCAGAGTCCCTGCCGTTGGTTTACCCTGCCTCGCAGCGACGCACGGCCTGCTCGGCCGTTCGGCCGACTTTCGTTCAACCCGCCACTTGGAGACACCATGTACAAGCGCATTCTGGTTGCCATCGACGGCAGCGACACCGCCCGCCATGCGTTCGATGCCGCCCTCGCGCTCGCGAAGGAGCACGGTGCCGAACTGCAACCGCTCTACGTCGTCGAGAACGCCGCGATCTACTACAACGTGCCGGGCTACGATCCGTCCGTGCTGCGCGACCAGCTCATCGCGCAAGGCAATGCGCTCGCGGCGGAGTTCAAGAAGCTGATGCAGGCGGCAGGCGTGAAGGGCGAAACGCTGACGAGCGAGGCGTCGTCGCTCACCGACGTGTCGACGCTGATCCTCGACGGTGCGAAAGCGTTCGGCGCCGACCTCCTCGTGCTCGGCACGCACGGCCGACGCGGGTTCCGCCGCCTCGTGCTCGGCAGCATCGCCGAACAGTGCGTGCGGCATGCGACGCTGCCCGTGCTGCTGATCCCGGCCGCCGCGCATGCGGACGATCAGGAAGGCTGAGCGGCACCAGCATAAGCGTGCGCGTCGCGGCGCGTATACGCAACGGCATGCTTGCATGCCGCTACGATGCCCGCGACATGTGCGCGCGGTCGCGACGTTTTGTCACCCGACAGCGGCAACTTGCGGTGGGACAATGATTCGGTCGATTCAACGCTGGAGCAAACGATCATGTTGACGCCCGTCGCCACACGTCCCGCCGCCTCGTCCCATGCAGGCAACTGGGCTCCCCGTCAGGCCCCGCACTGCTCGTCGTGCGCAATGCGGCACCTGTGCATGCCGCAGGGCCTCGCACCCGAAGCGCTCAGCCGCCTCGAATCGGTCATCTGCGCGGCGCGCCCGGTCAAGCGCGGCGAAGCGCTGTTCCGCGAAGGCGACACCTTCGACAACCTGTACGCCGTGCGCTCGGGCTCGCTGAAAACTGTCGCCACGCGCCACGACGGCCGCGAGCAGGTCACCGGTCTGCACCTCGCGGGCGAAGCGCTCGGCCTCGACGGCATCTGCGACGACGCGCACCCGCGCACCGCGGTTGCGCTGGAAGACAGCTCGGTCTGCGTGATTCCGTACAGCGCGCTCAAGTCGCTGTGCTCGGAAGCCGGCACGATGCAGCTGCGCATGCACAAGCTGATGAGCGAGCAGATCGTGCGCGAAACGTCACAAACCATGCTGCTCGGCTCGCTGAACGCCGAAGAGCGCGTCGCCGCATTCCTGCTCGACGTGTCGTCGCGCTACCTGAAGCGCGGCTACTCGCCGTCGGAATTCAACCTGCGGATGACGCGCGAAGACATCGGCAGTTACCTCGGCATGACGCTCGAAACGGTCAGCCGCACGCTGTCGAAGTTCCAGAAGCGCGGCCTGATCGAAATGCACGGCCGCCTCGTACAGATCGTCGACTTCGACGGCCTGCACCACGTCTGACCCCGCGCGGCGCGTAGCCTGCGCGCCGCCGCCCGCCACTGTCCGCCGCGCCCGCTTCGATCAGTCGAGAAACAGCGCGGCGCGCGCCTTCAGCGCCGCGCTGAAATCGTCGAGCCAACCGATCGACAGGCGCCAGCTCTGCCAGTACAGGTCGATATCGACGGTCCGCCCGCGCGACATGTCGACCAGTTCGCCCGCCGCCAGCTGGCGATCGACCATCCGGTCCGGGCACATCCCCCATCCCAACCCCGTTTCGCATGCACGCAGGTAACCCGCGACGTGCGGGATCCAGTGTTGCGGCGGATCGAGATCCGCGCGCGTCACGCGCCGGATGAAGCGCGCCTGCAAACCGTCCTTCGGATTGAACATGACGCACGGCGCACGGCGCAGCGCATCGCGCGTGATGCCCGCGCCGAAATAGCGGTCGTAAAACGCCGGCGAACACACTGCGCGATAGCGGATGCGCCCGAGCCGCGTCGACCGGCACCCCTGGATCGGTTCAGCCTGCGCGGTCACCGCGCCCTGCACGCTGCCGTCGCGAATGCGCGCGGCCGTGTAGTCCTGGTCGTCTATCACGAGGTCGAGCAAGGTCTCGCGCTCGGTGCAGAACGGCCCGACCGCATCGATGAACCAGGTCGCGACGCTGTCGTCGTTGACGGCCACGCGCAGCATCGGCCATGCGCTCGCGATCTGGCCCGGCAGTGCAGGCATTCGGCCGCCCAGTTCGGCCTCGAGCAACTGCACGCGCTCCGTATGCCGGCAGAGCAACGCGCCCGACGTCGTCGCGACGCACGGCTGCCCGCGCTTGACGAGCACGCTGCCGACGCGCTCTTCCAATAGTTTCACGCGCTGCGATACCGCCGACGGCGTGACGTTCAGCTCCCTGGCCGCCCGTTCGAACGAACCGTGCCGGATCACAGCCGCGAGAGCGTCGAGCAATGCGTAGTCGAGCATTAGATTTCCTTAATCGGCATTAGGTGAATTAGCTTCTCTTATGTTCCGGCTGACCGCAGACTAGCGCCAACCGATTCACCCGTCTACTGCTTCACGGCTCCCCATCATGAACTGGATCGCTTTTTCCCACGGCGCCGCCCTGTGCGGGTCGCTCATCGTCACCATCGGTGCGCAGAACGCGTTCGTGCTCCGGCAAGGCATCATGCGCTCGCATGTCGGCAAGATCGTGCTGCTGTGCGCGCTGTCCGACATGATCCTGATCGGCGCGGGCGTCGGCGGCGCGTCAGTCCTCGTCGAACGCTATCCGACCTTCGTCCACGTCGTGCTGTACATCGGCCTCGCGTATCTCGCGTGGTTCGGCATCAACGCGCTGCGCCGCGCGTTCAAGCCGGGACACGAAACGCTCGACGTGCGCGGCGACACCGTCGCGCCGCCGCCGCAGAGCGCGGTCGCGATCGTGCTGATGACGCTCGCATTCACGTGGCTCAACCCGCATGTGTATCTCGATACGTTCCTGCTGATCGGCACCGCCGGCGCGCGCGAGCCGGAAGGCTCGCGGCTGGCGTTCGCGATCGGCGCGATGTCGGTCAGCGTCGTGTGGTTCCTCGGGCTTGGATATGGCGCGCGGCTGCTTGCGCCGTGGTTCCGCAAGGCTGTTGCGTGGCGTGTACTCGATGGCGCGATCGGCAGCATGGTGCTGTTTCTGGCGGCCGTGCAGTTGCGGTAACGGATCGGAGCACCGATCGATCGCGGGTGGCAACTTTGCCGCCCGTTTTTCGTTCCGCTCCGTTGAAGTGGTGCGATACGCCGGTCTCCGCCGGTCTCTCCCCCAGACGCCGCAAGATTCAGTTCCCGATCGAACGCAGCCACACCGATCATCCACCTGGCGGACGGCACATCCGCTGTCCGCTGCAATTCCTCCGTCTTCATGACCGCGCGCCCGCTGCGCGATTCCGCTCGATCGGCGAGAATGTTCCGGCGTCCGCGACAACGGCGCAAGCGCTTCGCCCGTTCGCCTTCACGTCGCATTCATCCCGGCCAATCCTGTCGTCCCATCCCGTCACCCCCCAGATTCCGGAGAGCAAAATGGCACTACGTACCCTCGGCACGTCGGACATCCAGGTTTCCCCGCTCGCCTTCGGCGGCAACGTCTTCGGCTGGACCGTCGACGAAAACGCATCGTTCGAGCTGCTCGACGCGCTCGCCGATACCGGCATCAACTTCATCGACACGGCCGACGTCTATTCGGCCTGGGCGCCCGGCAACAGCGGCGGCGAATCGGAAACGATCATCGGCAAGTGGCTCAAGCGTTCCGGCAAGCGCGACCAGGTCGTGATCGCGACCAAGGTCGGCATGCTCGCGGCGCGCGCCGGCCTGACGAAGGACAACATCCTGAAAGCCGCCGACGATTCACTGCGCCGCCTGCAGACCGACTACATCGACCTGTATTTCTCGCACCGCGATCTCGCCGACACGGCCTCGCTCGAAGAAACGCTCTCCGCTTACCAGACGCTGATCGACGCGGGCAAGGTGCGCATCATCGGCGCGTCGAACTACAGCGGTGCACGCCTGCGCGAGGCCGCCGACGTCAGCAAGCGCAACGGGCTGCCCGCGTATCAGGTGATCCAGCCGGAATACAACCTGATCGACCGCGCCGCGTACGAGCGCGATCTCGAGCCGGTCGTGCGCGACCTGAGGCTCGGCGTCGTCAACTACTACGCGCTCGCGAGCGGCTTCCTGTCGGGCAAGTACCGCAGCGAGGCCGACCTGAAGAAGAGCGTGCGCGGCGATCGCGTCGCCGGTTATCTCGATGCGCGCGGCCTGCGCATTCTCGCGGCGCTCGACGACGTGTCGGCGAAGCACGGCACGCAACCGGCCGCGATCGCGCTCGCGTGGCAGATCGCGCGACCGACGATCACCGCACCGATTGCGAGCGCGACGTCGCTCGCGCAGCTCGCATTGCTCGGAGAAGCGATCCGCGTGCGGCTCGACGATGAAGATATCCGCAAGATCGACGCAGCCAGCGCGGTCTGAAGTCGTGGGCAACAGGCCGGCGGCTCGAATCGCCGCGTTTTGCGGTTCCTGCCGCCGGCCTGAATCGCATTCGACACGCAAGCACGCATGTCTGCACCGCGCAGGTAGCGCGAGAGCGAAGTGCGCGGTGTCGAAGAAACGATCCGGCGACACACGGTTCGAATTCAGTAATACGAAACAACTTCAGCGATACGACGTCCGCGCTGAACCGAGCAATATTGCCTGAATGCGCGCCCGCGTTTTGCCTGACGCGGCCGTATCCGTTGACTGATACGGACATCCCGCCGCGCCCCGCCAACCATCCTTCCCCAATAATCTTCCTTGACACCCTATCTTTCGATATATATCTTTCGATATGTTTTACGACACATAGGACACGATCATGCGACACGCCCCCTCCCGCGGCCATGCCCGATGCGACGGTCATGGTGCGCATGCCGGCCCTGACTGGTACGCCAGCGTCTGGCAAGCAATCGGCCGCCATCGGCGCGGTCACGACCCATTCGGCGGCGGCCCGTTTGGTGGCCGCGGCGGACGCGGCGGCTTTGGCGATTTCGGCGACGACGGCATGCCGCGCGGCCGCCAGTTCAGCTCCGACGATCTCCAGCTGCTGCTGCTCGCGCTGGTCGCCGAGCAACCGAGCCACGGTTACGAACTGATCAAGGCGCTCGACACGCGCTCGAACGGTTTCTACAGCCCGAGCCCCGGCATGGTGTATCCGGCGCTCACGTATCTCGAGGAAGTCGGCTTCGTCGTGTCGCAGGCGGAAGGCAACCGCAAGCGCTACGCGCTGACCGACGCCGGCCGCGCGCACCTCGATGCGCAGCGCGAGCGCGTCGACACCCTGTTCGCGCGCCTCACGCATCTCGCACGCAAGATGGAATTCATGCGCCGCGCGTTCGCCGGTGAATCGGCAGGCGGCGAAACGCAGGACGAAACGCAGCCCGGCTGGCTGCCGGAGTTCGTCGAGGCCCGTCTCGCGCTGAAGCGCGCACTGCTCCACAAGAGCGCCGCCGACGCCGACGAACAGCGGCGTATCGCGGCGATCATGCGCCGCGCGACGGCCGAAATCGAAAGCGGCACCGGCGCGTGACCCGCGCCGCCCGTCCACACCCAAGGAGAACGGATCGATGCAGAACCTATCCGAACGCGCCGTTACCCGCGTGCGCCATACGCTGAAGTTCCGCCTGCTGCAGGTCGTGCGCGTGCATGCGGTGACGCCGCACCTGCTGCGTGTCACCCTCGGCGGCCCCGACCTCGCGGACTTCGAATCGTCTTCGTTCGACGATCACGTGAAGGTGTTTTTCCCGCCGCCCGGCGCCGACCGGCCCGCGATGCCGACGCTCGGCGCGAATGGCCCGGAGTTTCCCGAAGGCCAACCGAAGCCGGTCGCACGCGATTTCACGCCGCGCCGCTTCGATCGCGCCGCGTGCGAACTCGATCTGGAATTCGTGCTGAACCATCCCGGCCCCGCATCGCAGTGGGCGGCGCAGGCACGCGTCGGCCAATGGCTCGGTATCGGCGGCCCGCGCGGTTCGTTCGTCGTCCTGATCGATTTCGACTGGCATCTGCTGATCGGCGACGATACGGCGCTGCCGGCCATCGCGCGCCGCCTCGAGCAATTGCCGGCCGGCTCGCGTGCGGCAGTCGTGCTGGAAGTCGCGGATCGCACCGCGCAGATCGCGTTCGATACGCGAGCCGACGTGCATGAGATCTGGCGCTTTCGCGCCGAAGCCGACGCGGCGGACGGCGACGTGCTGCTGAATGCGGTGCGCGAATTGCCGCTGCCATCCTCCGGCGACGGTTACGTGTGGGCGGCCGGCGAAGCGCAGTCGATGCGTGCGGTGCGGCAGCACCTGACTGGCGAGCGTGGCGTCGACAAGTCGCGCATCCGCGCGGCGGCATACTGGAAACGCGGCGCAGCGGCGGTGCACGAAACGCTGGAAGACTGACGCGAACGGGAGCCCGAACATCGGCGGGCTTGGCATCGGCGGGGCGGCTGGTATATATCTATGTCTGCGACGCCGCTGTCGGGCGACAGCCGCCGCAGCCCGCCCAGGAGCGCCCGTTCATGACAAAAGAAAGCCACGCTTCGCCTTTCCGTCATAACCTGAAGATCGCCGGCTATTGCGGCCTGGCGGTCGTCGTCCTCGCGCTGTTCGTTGCGATGTGCGCGATCCTGAAGGAAAGCGCACTCGAACGTGACGCCGCACAGCACCCGGGCGAGACGCCCGAACTGCACGAAGCGGGCGGCGGCCCGTCCGCTTCGGCTGAAGCGGCCAAGACGCCCGGTTGACGGCGTCCGGCCCGTACTTCTCCCGCGTGGTTCTCCCGCTCAGGGCGCTCGCTCGCGCCCCATCATCACCGCATGCACGACGTCGCCGATCCGTTCGAGCAGCTCGACGATGCGTTGTCCGTACAGATGCGCGGCCAGCGCGCCGGCGGTGCCGACCAGCACGCCGCCGGCCATGTCGAACGGCCAGTGCACGCCCGCATACACGCGCCCCCAAGCAATCACCACGGCCATCGCGGCCATCACGAACCCGCTCAGCCGCGTGCTGCCGGCGAGCATCATGCCGACCGCGAGACTCCACGCGAACGTCATGTGATCGCTCGGAAACGAGCTGTCCGGCGCATGCGGAATCAGTTGCGTGCCGACACCGGCCATGAACGGCCGCGGTGAAAACCAGAAATGCCCGATCACCTGCGCGAGCGCCAGCGCCACGCACGTGCCGACGCCGGCTTCGATCGCCTGGCGGCGCGTCGGGCGCTCGCCGAAGATCCAGGTCAGCAGCAGCATCGCGGGCAGCGCATAGACCAGCCAGTCGGCGGCGAAGATCGCGACGCGAGCAACACCGGGGGGCGGCACGGCGCCGGCATTGACGGCGGAAAACAGGGTGAGATTGAGGTTCTGCATGAATGCGGTTGCCTGGGGCGTAACGATTGGACCGGGCGTGCCGGCCGGGTGGAACGATGCTAGTGCTCACTCGCTTAAGTAACGCTTAATGCGTCGGACGGCCGATGATCAGGACCGGGCGTGCACGTCGCGCGCGAACGCGCTTAGAGCCCGCACTGCAACACAAGTTCACACAATTGTCACATTTCCGCGCGACCGTCTCCCGTAAAAGCTCACCCACCATCCCGTAAAGGCTCACCTTTTTCACATCGTGGCGTCATCGACGCCTGAGAATATCGGAGCGCCCCATGCGCTCCATGCCGTTCGCACCGTTCGCCTCAATATTTGCGTTGCAAATCATTCGAAATCGGCAACAATTAATTCCAGATGCGGCATCGCACAACGGCAACGCACAGGCATAGGATTACGAGCTTACGAGCACTCATCCACGAAGCGATCAACAACAAGGAGTCCGCATGAAACCCAGCGATGTCCGATCGAAAGCGTTTGCGATGCCGTTGACCAGCCCCGCCTTTCCGATGGGCCCGTACCGTTTCGTCGATCGTGAGTTTCTGATCATCACGTATCGCACCGATCCGGATCGTCTGCGTGAAATCGTGCCCGAGCCACTGCAGGTCATCGAGCCGCTCGTCCATTACGAATTCATTCGCATGGCCGATTCGACCGGCTTCGGCGACTACACGGAAAGCGGCCAGGTGATCCCCGTCGAGTACAACGGCCAGGCCGGCGGCTACACGCTCGCGATGTATCTCGACGATCACCCGCCGATCGCCGGCGGCCGCGAGCTGTGGGGTTTCCCGAAGAAACTCGCGTCGCCCACGCTGCACGTGAACACCGATCACATCCTGGGCACGCTCGACTACGGCAAGGTGCGCGTCGCGACCGGCACGATGGGCTACAAGCACAAGGAACTCGACATCGACGAGCAGACGAAGCGTCTCGCCGGCCCGAACTTCCTGCTCAAGATCATCCCGCACGTCGACGGCACCGCACGCGTATGCGAACTGGTGCGCTATTACATGCAGGACATCAAGATGAAGGGTGCGTGGACGGGCCCCGCCTCGCTCGAACTGGCACCGCACGCACTCGCGCCGGTGGCCGACCTGCCGGTACTCGAGATCGTCGAAGCGCGCCACCTCGTCGCGGATTTGACACTCGGCCTCGGCGAAGTCGTCTACGATTACCTCGCTCAGTAACCTCGGTAACACGTCCGCAGTCCTTTCTCCCTGTCAATCCTTTCACCACGGGAAATTCGAAATGAGCAACCTGAATGGCAAGACCGCAGTCGTCACGGGCGCCGCAAGCGGCATCGGCAAGGAAATCGCACTCGAGCTCGCGAAGGCGGGCGC
>NZ_QTQD01000019.1:0-135086 GCF_003858025.1 Burkholderia sp. Bp9004
TCTGGCGGTTGCTCGGTGCCGTGCTCGGCGAGCCGGGGCTGCACGAGCTTGTGTACGACGCGCGGCTCGAGCGCGTGCTTTCGCACGGCATCGGCATCTGGGACGTGCTGGCCGCGTGCCATCGCGAAGGCAGTCTCGATTCGGCGATCCGGCATGCGAAGCCGAACGACTTCGACTCATTGCGTGAGCATGCGCCGTTGCTGAAGAAGGTCTGCTTCAACGGCAAGACGGCGGGGCGGTTTGCTGAAGTGATCGGCGCAGCCGGTTACGAAACGCTCGTTCTGCCGTCTTCGAGCCCGGCAAATGCTTCGCTTTCGTTCGAGCAAAAGCTGCTGCGTTGGCGCGAAGTCGAATCCTGATTGCATGGATGGTCTCCGGGTGTCGAATCAGCCCAAACCTCAACCAGTTTTCGATGCGCTGCGCGAACATGCGCCATTGCTGAAGCGTGAAGCTAGACGCGTTCGACGCGTACCTCGACCGAGTCCTTGGGGACGGTCAGCCGCGTGCGGTCGAGCAGGGCATCCGCGGGAGCGGTGCCGTCCGGGTTCAACGGCCTCACTTTGTTGAACACCACGGAAAAACACTCCGGCGTGACGGTGGCCGACGCATAGCCCTGTGCGTCGTGGTCGGCGTAGCGCAGGTCGGGGTTGTTCGTCATCAGGAAGGTGTCGAGTTTGGCCGGAGTGGCGGCCAGCGACGCAAGCGGCGTGCCGCCCCATGCGGCTTTCAGGTAGGAATAGAAGGACGCGCTGCTGATGCCTGCGCAAACGAAATCGACGGCCACGGGCGTACCTTTTTCCGGGTCGGGGTCGTCCCGCACGACGCCACACTGAAACGCGTGCAGGTCCCCGCTGATCGCGACGACGTTGCGGATCCCCTGCTCGTTCAAGTATGAGAGCAGTTCGTGTTTGTGCGCCGGATAGCCGTCCCATGCGTCGCAATCGACCACGAGGCGTGCTGCCGGTGTCTTTGGCGCGCCTGGCATCACGGCCCACAGACGGTTCAACATCACCTCGTTGCCCCACACCTTCCAGGTCGCAGGCGAACCCTTTAGCGTGGCTTTCCACCATTGCGTCTGCTCCGCGCCAAGCATCGACGGCGCGCGACCGAGCTGCTCGGTATCCCGCGCCTCGAAGCGCTGCAGCACATTCTGGTTGACGAAGTAGCGCGAGCCGGCCGCGTCATCGCCTTTGACCGGGTCGTGCCCGTGTGTGCGCGCGACAGCCGCCTCGCTGACGACATGGTCGTCGCGATACAGCCGCTCGTCCGTCATCACGAGATGCATCAGCATGCCGAAGCGAAATTCGCGATAGATACGAATGTTGGTGTACGACGGATTGTCCGGTTCGAAGCGCACGTCGCTCCAGTCCACCGGCATGTACTCCGCCCACGCGCGACTGGCGTTGCGGCGACGCTGCGTCTCCTGCCTCTCTTCGTTGGTGTAGACCTGATGATCCTGCCAGCAGTCGTCGGAGAACTCGTGGTCGTCCCATATCGCGATCATCGGCAGGCGCCGGTGCAGCGTCTGCAAGCGAGGGTCGGCACGATAGGTGCGGTAGAGCGTTCGATAGTCTTCGAGCGTATCGGCGTACACGCGGCCATCGGCGAGAGGCTTTCCGTCAGGCAGGCGCAGCGGAGGATGCGCCGCCTCGACCGCGCCGGGTCTTGAGGCCCCGACCGTTTCATAGATGTAATCGCCCACATGCACGACGAAATCGAGATCGCTTTCGGCTGCCAGCAGGCTCATGGCTTGCCAGTGATTGATGCTCCAGTCCTGGCAGGTGAGCCATGCGAAGCGAACGCGGTCGTTGGCCTCGTGGGCATCCGGAGCCGTGCGCGCGACGCCGGTGGCGCTCACGTCGGCGCCGGCGACGAACCGGTAGTGGTACGTGATATTCGGTGAGAGCGCCGTTACCTTCGCGCGCACGGTGAAGTCATAGGTGGCGCGTGCCGTCAACGGTACGCTGGCGACGAGAGCCGCGAAATCCGGCCGCGTCGATACTTCGAGCCGTAACCGTACCGTGTCCGCGACGCCTTTTGCGCGGTGCCGCGCGTCCTCGGAGACCGGCACGCATCGCGTCCAGAACACGACGGAGCGATCGCGCGGATCGCCGCTGGCGACGCCCTGCGGGAACCGATACCGGCCTTTGCGCACGGTGCTGGCAGACGGGGCCGACCGCGGAACGCCAAGCGTACCGGTGGCTGCCGCAACCGTGAAAAAGGTCGACGACTTGAGGAAATGGCGGCGATCCATCGATCCTCCCGATCGACATACCGTGGATGCCAGGAGAGGCGCGTCGCGATGCGGCAGTATGCGATTGCGTCTCTCGCTCTGCAATCCTGCCTCCCGCCACCGGGCACGAGCGGGGGGAATGGTCGATTTACGACACTACCTCGAAGATCTGCTCGTGAAAAGTCGTTAGCCATTCCGTTTCGATGCCGTGGGCCTCGCAGCGATTGATCTGATGTCAAATCGACCCAAACCGCAACCAGCTCTGGCGGTTGCTCGGTGCCGTGCTCGGCGAGCCGGGGCTGCACGAGCTTGTGTACGACGCGCGGCTCGAGCGCGTGCTTTCGCACGGCATCGGCATCTGGGACGTCCTCGATGCGTGCCATCGGCAAGGCAGTCTCGATTCTGCGATCCGGAATGCGAATCCGCACGAACGTCACGCGCTTGCCGACCAGCATCGCCGCGACTTCGTCATGGCTCAGCCAATGGCGGGCCATGTTCGCCATGACGATGGTCAGCGGCTTGCTGATGCCGTGCCGTCGAACGCCTGTTGATCGGACGATTCGGCGGATATCGTCGCGCCGATCACTCGTCGTCGCCCCATCGCCACCGGGGCTTCTCGCCCTTGAGCAGGCACACTGCAATCAGCAGCGCGACCCACACCACGACGCAGGTGCCGTATGCAAGCGGCGAGCGTTGCGGCGGCACGAGCCACGCGGTGGCGAGGATCCCGATCGCGAACAGCAGCAACACGACCCATCCCTGCCATGCGACCGGCAACCCCCAGCCCCATCCGTAGCGCTTTGCCGGAAACCAGATCCTTTTGCCGTTCGAGTTCATGCGTCCTCCCTGGATCACCGAGTGCAGCGTAGCGCCAACCGGATTCGAAGTCATGCAGGGCATGCGGCACGGCCACCATCCCCCGCCAATGCTATCCTCTCGTCCGCCAAAACCAGCTTCACCCAGCGAGATTCACACATGACCCGACTGATCAAGCGCGCGTCCGCCGAGGCGCGCGCGTTCAAGCAACGCAAGCCGGCCGCCTACAACGGCTCCGAAAAGCTTCAGCCGCCGCGCGTGAAGCGCCGTCCGGAGATCGACGAACACGACGACGTGCCCGTCCTCGAGGCGCCGCGCAAGCCGCGCTTCGCACCCGTCACGTTCTCCGAAGAGCGCGGCGTGCGCTTCCTGCACTTCGGTACCGAATGGGTGCAGGGTGCGATGCGGATCTCGAAGCCGCTGCACATCGAGCTCGAATACGCGCAGCAGATGATGGCGTGGCTGCTGTTCCTCGAAACGCCCGAGCGGATCGTCCAACTCGGGCTCGGCACCGGCGCGCTCACCAAGTTCTCGCACCGCTTCCTGCCGCACGCGAAGGTCGAGGCCGTCGAACTGAACCCGGCCGTGATCGTCGCGGCGCGCACGATGTTCGCGCTGCCGCCCGATGACGCACGCCTCGTCGTGCATGAAGCCGATGCATGGGATTTCGTCAACGATCCGGCCAACCGCGGCACGACGGGCGCATTGCAGATCGACCTGTACGACGCGACCGCCCGCGGCCCGGTGCTCGACAGCGTGGCGTTCTACCGTGCGGTGCGCGGCTGCCTCGCCGACGCGGGCGTCGCGACGATCAACCTGTTCGGCGACCATCCGAGCTTCGTGCGCAACATGAAGCATCTGAACGCGGCGTTCGACCATCGCGTGATCGCGCTGCCGGAAGTGCACGACGGCAACCGGATCGCGATCGCGTTCTCGGGCCCCGCGCTCGACGTGTCGTTCGCGCAGCTGGAAGCCCGCGCGAAGCTGATCGAGGACACGCTGAAGCTCCCCGCGCGCAAGTGGGTGAAAGCTTTGAAAGAAACGACCGGCGCACGCGAATCCTCGTTCGCGATCTGACGCTCATGCACCGGTCGCATGCCGGTGCAACCGCTTGACTGGGGGGCGGATCACCTCGGGTTCGCCCCTGCTTGACCGCTCGCTCGCGGCTCCTATACTGGCGCGAAGCCAGGGGAGCCGCAGCTTACCCGTTTTGCCCCTCCTCTCGCCGCCGTACCCGCTTGACAAGATCGATAACCGGGAAAGATGAGGAGACGTCATGGCTCACGATGCCGACGCCAATCGGGCCGCCAAGCGCTGGCTCTGGCTGCTGGTGCTGCCGCTGATCGCGATGGTCTGGGTGCCTTCGTACAGCAAGATCGAACCGCAATGGTTGGGTTTTCCGTTTTTCTACTGGTACCAGTTGCTGTGGGTGTTCATTAGCGCGGTGATCACCGCGTTCGTGTATTTCAAGACCAAGCACGCATGGAAGGCAGGCGGCACGCAGGGAGGTGCGCGATGAATCTCGGCGCGACCTTCGTCTTCGTACTCCTGTTCATCGGTGTCACCATACTCGGTTTTCTCGCCGCGAACTGGCGGCGCGGCGATCTCGCCCACCTCGACGAATGGGGGCTCGGCGGCCGCCGCTTCGGTACGATCGTCACGTGGTTCCTGCTCGGCGGCGACCTCTACACGGCCTACACGTTCGTCGCGGTGCCCGCGCTCGTGTTCGGCGCCGGCGCGATGGGCTTCTTCGCGTTGCCGTACACGATCCTGATCTACCCGTTCGCGTTCGTCGTGTTTCCGAAGCTGTGGAGCATCGCGAAGCGGCACGGCTACGTGACGGCCGCCGACTTCGTCAACGCGCGTTACGGCAGCCGGATGCTCGCGCTCGCGATCGCGGTGACGGGCATCCTCGCGACGATGCCGTACATCGCGCTGCAGCTCGTCGGCATCGAAGTCGTGATCGGCGCGCTGGGTTTCGACACGACCGGCTTCGTCGGCGACCTGCCGCTCATCATCGCGTTCGCGATTCTCGCCGCATACACCTACACGTCGGGGCTGCGCGCGCCCGCGATGATCGCGATCGTGAAGGACATCCTGATCTACATCACGATCGCGGCGGCGGTCATCGTCATCCCCGCGAAGCTCGGCGGCTTCAGCCACATCTTCGCGTCGGTGCCGCCGGCGAAGCTGCTGCTGAAAGCGCCCGATGCGACGAGCCTGAACGGCTACAGCGCGTATGCGACGCTCGCGATCGGCTCCGCGCTCGCGCTGTTCCTGTATCCGCACTCGGTCACGGCGATCCTGTCGTCGGCGTCGGGCAACTCGATCCGCCGCAACATGGCGATGCTGCCCGCGTACTCGTTCGTGCTCGGCCTGCTCGCGCTGCTCGGCTACATGGCGCTCGCGGCGGGCGTGAAGGACATGCCGCAGTACGCGCCGTACTTCAAGGCGTTCGGCCCGAACTTCGCGGTGCCCGCGCTGTTCCTCGAGTATTTCCCGTCGTGGTTCGTCGGCGTCGCGTTCGCGGCGATCGGCATCGGCGCGCTGGTGCCGGCGGCGATCATGTCGATCGCGGCCGCGAACCTGTACACGCGCAACATCCACCGCGAGTTCGTGAACCGCAACATGACGCACGATCAGGAGACGCACGTCGCGAAACTCGTGTCGCTGATCGTGAAGGTCGGCGCGGTCGCGTTCATCCTCGGGCTGCCGTTGACGTACGCGATCCAGTTGCAGCTGCTCGGTGGGATCTGGATCATCCAGACGCTGCCGGCGATCGTGCTCGGCCTGTACACGCGCGTGCTCGACCATCGCGGCCTGCTGGCCGGCTGGGCGGCAGGCATCGTGTGCGGCACGTGGATGGCGATTTCGCTGAAGCTGGCCAGCTCGATCTTCACGATCCACCTGTTCGGTCTCGCGATTCCCGGCTACGCGGCCGTGTGGTCGCTGGTCGTGAACCTGGTGGTGTCGGTGGCGGTGAGCGTGCTGGTGCGCATGATGGGCATGGCGCACGCGGAGGACCGCACGCGGCCGGAGGATTACCTCGACGTCGCCGAGGGCTGAACGCCTCCCGGCTGTTGCAGTTTCGACACGGCGCCCGCGACGCAAATCGCGGGCGTTTTGCATGGTCCGCCGTGAACGCCCCGTGCGGCCGTGCTTCCGTTTCCGTTGATCTCCAAGCGATTCTAGAATAGTCGCGCCGCGGCGAAAATCGGTGGAAGACCGATTGGAAGCTGCGCTTCCCGTTTGCCAGTATTGCGTCCCGCCCGGCCACGCCGGGTGATTCGATCTCGACACGATTCGACTACATGAGGGATGCAATGATGAAGATTGGGTTGCTGGTGCTTGGCCTGTGGTGCGCCGCGCTTGCCGGTTGCGTGAACGCGTACTACCGGTGAGGCGAACGATGAGAGTCCTGTTGATGTGGGTGCTCGTCGCCCCGATCCTGCTCGCCGGCTGCGCGAACATGTATTACCGGTGATGGTGGGCCCGATGAAAACGATCTTGCCGGCCGCGCTGCTGTGCGCGATGCTCGCCGGCTGCATTTCAGTCTACGGTCCAGGACAGCGGTACGCGGCGCGCGATGCGCCGCCGCAGCGGCAGGATACGTCCGACGGCGCGCACGGCGCCGACGATGCGTCGGGCATCGTAATCGGCAATCGCAAGTATGACGAAGTATGGACGGCCGTCGCGCAGTTCTACGCGGACCACAAGCTTGCCGTGCGCGTCAGCGATCGCGACGCGGGGCTCCTGGCCGCCGCCTATGCCGATTATCCGAACGCAGCGAATTTCCTGGATTGCTCCGAGCTGAAGCAGACGTCGAACGTGACACACACGCTGAAGGTCGTGACGCGCATCGACGACGCCACGCAAGGCGTGGCCGTGTCGATCGACGTCGCGGGCACGGCCAGCGTGGTCGCGGCCGGCAAGCAGAAGAGCGCGCGCGTCGCGTGCCACTCGAACGGCACGCTGGAGCGGGCGCTGGCGGAGGCGCTGCGCAAGTAGCGAGGCCGCCCGGATCACGGCGCTTGCGCGGCGGTCCGGGCGGCGCGCGTGCGTTACTGCCCCGCGCGTTTCGCGAGATCCTCGCGTTGCGAGAGATCTTCGACGTTGACCATCCAGTGCACGCCGAAACGATCCTTCGCCATGCCGAAGCCGAGCGCCCAGAACGTCTTGCCGAACGGCATCGTCACTTCGCCGCCGTCGGCGAGCGCATTGAACAGCTTCTGGCCTTCCTCGACCGTCGCCGGGTTCAGCGACAGCGAATAACCCGAATGCGTGCCGCCCGGCTGGCTGCAGTCGCCGTCCGAGCACATGATCATCGAGTCGCCGATCGTGAAGCTCGCATGCATCACCTTGTCGCTCATCTCCGGCGACATCGGGTAGTCGGGATTCGGCGGCGCGTCCTTGAAGTGCATCTTGAACATCGTCTTCGCGCCGAGCGCCTTTTCGTAGAACTGAAGGGCCTCTTCCGCGCGGCCGTAGAACGTCAGATACGGTTGGACCTGCATCGTTGTCTCCTGTTGGCCGGGCCGGCGTGTCGGTGCCGGCCCGGGTACTTCCAAGATTGACCGGGAAGAGCACGCCGGGATGCGGCCGGCGCACTCGTGACGTGGATTGTAGTGCGCGCGCTTGACGATGGAATGAAAAATAAAAACGGCCGCGAACACGGAGTTCGCGGCCGTTCGTCACGCTTGCTGACGGCTGTTGTCAGGCTTGCTGACAGTTCAACTGACAACCGTCACGTGCAGCGCGGTTCAGCGCAGTGCATCGATCAGCTTCTCGAGCTTCACCGCGTCGGCGGCGAACACGCGGATGCCCTCGGCCAGTTTTTCCGTTGCCATCGCTTCGTCGTTCAACTGGAAGCGGAACGATGCCTCGTCGATGGCGACGCGCTCGGTCGGCTTGTCCTGCAGCGCGTCCGGCGACAGCTTGCGTGCCACCGTATCGTTGCTTTCCTGCAGCTTCTGCAGCAAATCGGGGCTGATCGTCAGCAGGTCGCAGCCCGCGAGCTCGGTGATCTGGCTCGTCGTGCGGAAGCTCGCGCCCATCACTTCGGTGTTGTAGCCGAACGTCTTGTAGTACGTGTAGATGCCTCGCACCGACTGCACGCCCGGATCGTTCGCACCGCCGTTCTTCGCTTCATCCCAGTCGGCCCCGGCCTGCTTCTTGTACCAGTCGTAGATGCGGCCGACGAACGGCGAGATCAGTTGCGCGCCGGCTTCCGCGCATGCGGCGGCCTGGACGAGCGAGAAAAGCAGGGTCATGTTGCACTTGATCCCTTCCTTCTGCAGCACCTCGGCCGCGCGAATGCCTTCCCACGTCGACGCGAGCTTGATCAGGATGCGCTCGCGGCCGATGCCGGCGGCTTCGTAAAGCTTGATGAGTTCGCGACCCTTGTCGATCGAGCGCTGCGTGTCGAACGACAGGCGCGCATCGACCTCGGTCGACACGCGGCCCGGGATCAGCTTCAGGATCTCGGTGCCGAATGCGATCAGCAGGCGGTCGATGATGAAATCGGTGCTTTCGTTGCGATGATCGCGGACGGTTTTCTCGAGGATCGGCTTGTACGCGTCCTTCTGGACGGCCTTCAGGATCAGCGACGGGTTCGTGGTCGCGTCCTGCGGCTTGTATTGCGCAAGCTGCTGGAAATCGCCCGTGTCGGCGACGACGGTCGTATATTGCTTCAGCTGGTCGAGTGCGGTAGTCATGGCGATTCGGGAGGAGGGCGCAAGGCGCCGGGGTTCTCACGGGCCGCGCGAGCGCGGCAGCGAAGCGAGGCGGCGCCCGGGCGCCACCTCCGATCCGCTATTTTAGGCCCGAATCGCGTCGTGCACGTTTCGGCGTGCCGTTTGCGGTGCGGGGCCGCGCCATGCGGCGCTACGCGGGGCGCCGCGCGTTCAGGATCACCTGCGTGACGATCCCCGCGACGAGCCCCCAGAACGCCGAGCCGATCGACAGCAGCGTGAGGCCCGACGCGGTGACCATGAACGTGACGAGCGCGGCTTCGCGCTGCTTCACGTCCTGCATCGCATTTGCGAGCCCGCTCATGATCGAGCCGAACAGCGCGAGCGCGGCGACCGACACGACGAGCGCCTTCGGCAGCGCCGCGAACAGCGCGGCGATCGTCGCGCCGAAGATCCCGGCGACCAGGTAGAACGTGCCGCACCACACGGCGGCCGTGTAGCGCTTCGCGTGATCCTCGTGCGCTTCGGGGCCGGTGCAGATCGCGGCGGTGATCGCCGCGAGGTTCACGCCGTGCGAGCCGAACGGCGCGAGCAGCAGCGATGCGAGACCCGTGGTCGCGATGAGGGGCGACGACGGCGTCGAATAACCGTCCGCGCGCAGCACGGCGATGCCGGGCACGTTCTGCGATGCCATCGCGACGACGAACAGCGGAATGCCGATGCTGACGATCGATGCGATCGAGAACGCGGGCATCGTGAACACGGGCTGCGCGAGCGCGATGTGGAAGCGGCTGAAGTCGAGCAGGCCGAGGCCGCCGGCCACCGCAGTGCCGACGATCAGCGTCGTGACGATCGCGTAGCGCGGCGCGAGTCGCTTGACGATCAGGGAGGTGAAGAACATCGCGAGCACGAGCGCGGTCTGGAACTGCGCGGCGCGGAAGATCTCGATGCCGATCTCGAACAGGATGCCCGCGAGCAAGGCGGCCGCGATGCCGGCCGGAATGCGCCGCATCAGCGTGTCGAACAGCCCGCTCACGCCGACCGCGGTCAGCAGCAGCGCGCACACGACGAACGCGCCGATGGCCTCGGGGTACGGCACGCCGGGCAGCGACGCGATCAGCAGCGCGGCGCCGGGCGTCGACCATGCGACCACGACAGGCGCGCGAAAGCGCAGCGACAGGCCGATCGTCGTCAGCGCCATGCCGATCGACAGCGCCCAGATCCACGACGAGATTTGCGCGTCGGTCAGGTGCGCGGCGCGGCCGGCCTGAAACATCAGCACGAGCGAGCTCGTGTAGCCCGTCATCATCGCGACGAAGCCGGCGACGAGCGCGGAGACGGACGTGTCGGTGAAAAAGCGGCGGCCGCCGGCGCGGCCAGCGCTCGCGGTGGGCGAAGGGTTCATGCTATCTCCGGGGAGAGGCCGCTCTGACGCGGCCTTCGTGTCTGCAGGGCGGGTTCGTTATTTGCTGAGTGCGCGCATCGCGGTTTCGAGGCCCGCGAGCGTGAGCGGATACATGCGCTGGCCGAGCAGGTCGCGGATCACCGCGACCGATTGCCGGTACTCCCATAGCCGCTCGGGCTCGGGGTTCAGCCAGGCATGGTGGGGGAACTGGTCCGCGAGGCGGCGCAGCCAGACGGCGCCTGCTTCCGGGTTGTTGTATTCGACCGAGCCGCCGGGCTGCAGCACCTCATACGGGCTCATCGTCGCGTCGCCGACGAAGATCAGCTTGTAGTCGGGCGTGAACTTGTGCAGCACGTCCCACGTCGCGGTGCGCTCCGAGTGACGACGGCGGTTGTTCTTCCACAGGTGGTCGTACACGCAGTTGTGGAAGTAGTAGAACTCCAGGTGCTTGAATTCGGCCTTCGCGGCCGAGAACAGCTCTTCGGTGCGCCTGATATGGTCGTCCATCGAGCCGCCGACGTCGAGCAGCATCAGCACCTTCACGTTGTTGTGACGCTCGGGCACCATCCGCAAGTCGAGCCAGCCGGCGTTCGCGGCCGTGCTGCGGATCGTGCCGGGCAGGTCGAGCTCCTCGGCCGCGCCTTCGCGCGCGAAGCGGCGCAGGCGCCGCAACGCGACCTTGATGTTGCGCGTGCCGATTTCGACCGAATCGTCGTAGTCGCGGTACGCGCGCGCCTCCCACACCTTGACGGCGGTGCGGTTGCCGTTCGACGGGCCGCCGATGCGCACGCCTTCCGGGTTGTAGCCGCCGTGCCCGAACGGCGACGTGCCGCCGGTGCCGATCCACTTGTTGCCGCCTTCGTGGCGTTCCTTCTGCTCGTCGAGCAGTTCCTTCAGGCGCTCCATCAGCTTGTCGAGCCCGCCCATCGCTTCGATCTGCGCCTTTTCCTCCGGCGACAGCTCGCGCTCGAGGCGCTTCTCGAGCCAGTCGAGCGGGATGTCGAACGCTTCGGACGGCAGCACGGACACGCCATGGAAATACGCGCCGAACGCCTGGTCGAACTTGTCGAAGTACTGCTCGTCCTTGACGAGCGTCATCCGTGCGAGGAAGTAGAACGCGTCGATCGACGGCGAGATCAGGCCAGCCTTCAGCGATTCGAGCAGCGTCAGGTATTCCTTCACCGAGACGGGCAGCTTGGCTGCGCGCAGCGCGTAGAAGAAATTGAGCAGCATGGCCGGGCCTTCGCGGGTGGGTTACCGGTTGTGCCGGTTCATGTAGACGAGCCGCTCGAGCAGGCTCAGATCCTGCTCGTTCTTCAGCAGCGCGCCCGCGAGCGGCGGCACGATCTGCTTCGCGTCGGCGCCGCGCAGCGCGTCGGCCGGGATGTTCTCGGCGAGCAGCAGCTTGAGCCAGTCGAGGAGTTCGGACGTCGACGGCTTCTTCTTCAGCCCCGACACGCCGCGCAATTCGAAGAAACTTTGCAGCGCCGCCTGCAGCAATTCTTCGCGGATGTTCGGAAAGTGGACCGCGACGATCTGCTGCATCGTCGACGGATCGGGAAACTGGATGTAGTGGAAGAAGCAGCGGCGCAGGAACGCGTCGGGCAGTTCCTTCTCGTTGTTCGACGTGATGATCACGAGCGGGCGGTGCTTCGCGCGTACCGTCTCGCGCGTCTCGTACACGTGGAATTCCATCCGGTCGAGCTCGCGGAGCAGGTCGTTCGGGAATTCGATGTCGGCCTTGTCGATCTCGTCGATCAGCAGCACGCTCGGGTGCTCGGCGTCGAACGCCTGCCACAGCACGCCCTTGACGATGTAGTTCGAGATGTCCTTCACGCGTTCGTCGCCGAGCTGCGAGTCGCGCAGCCGCGATACCGCGTCGTATTCGTACAGGCCCTGCTGCGCCTTCGTCGTCGACTTGATGTGCCACTGCAACAGCGGCATGTCGAGCGCGGCCGCCACTTCCTCGGCGAGCATGGTCTTGCCGGTGCCGGGCTCGCCCTTGATCAGCAGCGGGCGTTGCAGCGTCAGCGCGGCGTTGACCGCGAGCTTCAGGTCGTCGGTGGCGACGTAGTGCGAGGATCCTTCGAAACGCATGGCGGCGCTCTTTCCTGGTCGCAAAAAAACCCAGTATAAGTCAGAAGGGCTGTCCGGTTGGCCCGGGGCCGCGTATCGTTGCGGGGTTGCGGCGGGGCCGGACTGGGGCGCCATATGGACGCGTTCCCCGCCGACGCGGTACAATCTGGCCGTTTTTTTTGGCCTGCGTGGCGATCCGATAAGCAAAACGGCGCGGGCCGTTGCCGCTTCGGCGCCAGTTTCCCCTCAAGCTAGGTTACAAGAGCTATGAACAAATTCGTCGGCAAACACGTCGTTGTCGCAGCGCTCGTGGCGCTCGCGGGCAGCGCGCAGGCGGCCGGTGTGGTCGGCAACCCGAAGGACGGGGCGAGCAAGGCCGCCATGTGCATCGGTTGCCACGGCATCCAGGATTACCGCGCGGCGTACCCGGAGGTCTACCGGGTGCCGGTCCTCGGCGGCCAGAACCAGCAATACCTCGAGAACGCGCTGAAGGCCTACCGCAAGAAGGATCGCCACTTCCCGTCGATGAATGCGATCGCCGGTTCGCTGACGGACCAGGACATCGCGGATCTGGCGGCTTACTACGCCGCCCAGAAGGCCGACACGAAGGACAATCCCTACAAGTAAAGCGCGCGCCGCCGATCTGACCGGCGGGACAGGAGCATTCATGAATAACGCATTCAAGACGGCGGCGGTTGCACTGGCGGCCGGCCTCGCGATCGGTACCGCGCATGCGGCGGACACCACGAAGGGCAAGGAGCTGGTCGAGTCGCACAATTGCGCGGCCTGCCACGGCGCGCAGCTGAACAAGCCGATCAACGCAGAGTATCCGCGCCTCGCCGGCCAGCACGCCGACTACCTCGTGTGGGCGATGCGCCAGTACCAGATGGGGCTGACGAACCCGCTGCTCGGTCGCAATAACGCGATCATGCAGGCGCAGGTGCAGAACCTGTCGGTCAGCGACATGAAGGACATCGCGGCCTACATCGAGTCGCTGAAAGAGACCGATCTCGTCTTCAAGAAGTAAGCGCATCGGACCTTCCCGGTCCGTGCAGCCAGAGTACCCCGCCGCGGCGGGGTATTTTTTTGTCCGCGGCGCTCAGTCGCGCGACGCGCGGCGCAGGATGCGCTGCAGGTACGCGTCCGTATCGGGCGGCGTGCCGGTGCGCTGCGCTTCCCAGATCGTCTCGCCGAGGCATTCCATGATCATGTGCTGCGCCTCGTGGGTCGAATCGAGCTTCGCGGCCAGCTTGTCGTGCGCGGCGCGGATGCCGGGCGGCTGGTCGATCGACAACTGCTCGCTGATCGCGAGGTGCATCGACAGGTGCAGGAACGGGTTCGTGCGGCCTTCCTCGGGCGTGTAGTTGCGCGCGGCGGCGCCGTCGGCGTCCGCGAGGTCGTCGTGGTATTCGGGATGCTCGACGATCCAGTCGGCTGCCATCGCTTCCAGCGGCGTCAGGATCTCGCCGGCGCGCTGCTTGCGCCAGGTCTCGGTGAAAAAGCGACGGACTTCGTCGCGACTCGGATTGAACATGGTGGGGATGCGTCGTGATTCGGGCGGCGTCATGCCGCGTCGCGCATTGTACGCCGGGTCGGCGCACGGCGCTGGCGGCGGGCGGCGCGCGGGCGGGGCGCCCGCCGTGGCATAGCGCGGGCGACGTCAACTGGAGTCGGCCAGCGCGGGCCGCGGCGCGGCGCAACGGGTAAGCGCGGGCTAGGCTGCCGGCCACCGGGCCGTTAAACTCCGACGATTCCCGTCGTCGCGCTCACACCGTTCCGTCATGTCCGCCACCGTCCGCTCATCGTCCGCCGCGCTGCAGGGCGCGCTCTATGTCGCGCTGTCCGCCGCCGCATTCGGCGCGATGGCGATCTTCGGTCGTTATGCGTATGCGGCCGGCGTCGACGTGCTCGGGCTGCTCATCGTGCGCTTCGCGATCGGCGGCGCGGTCCTTGCCGCGATCGCCCGGCACCGCCGCGTCGCATGGCCGCGCGGCCGCGCACTCATACCGCTCGTGGCGATGGGCGCGCTCGGCTACGTCGGGCAGTCGTTTTGCTATTTCAGCGCGCTCCAGCATGCGCAGGCGAGCCTCGTCGCGCTGCTGCTGTACCTGTATCCGGCCTCCGTCACGCTGTTGGCCGCGTGGTGGCTCGGCGAGCGCCTCACGCGCGCGAAGGCGGTCGCGCTCGTGCTCTGTGTCGCGGGCTCGGCGCTGATGGTCGGCGGCGGCCACGGCGAGCCGCTCGGCATCGCGCTCGCACTGGCCGCCGCGGTGATCTATTCGCTGTACATCGTCGGCGGCACGAAGGCGACGCGCGGCGTCGATCCGCTCGCGACCACCGCGATCATCTGCCTGTCGGCGACCGCGACGCTCGTCGTGATCGCGATCGTGCGGACCACGGCGTTCGGCGCGCCGCCGCGCTGGCCGGAGACGGCCGCCGGCTGGGCGTCGATGCTCGCGATCGCGCTGGTGTCGACGGTCGCGGCGATGCTCGCATTCTTCGCCGGGCTCGAGCGGCTGGGGGCCGCGCGCACGTCGATGCTGTCGACGCTCGAACCGGTCGTGACGGTCGCGCTTGCGGCGCTGCTGTTCGGCGAGGCGCTGTCGCCGTTGCAGTGGGTCGGCGGCGTCGCGATCCTCGCGGCCGTGCTGGCGCTCGTGCGTGCGGGCGGCGCGGCGGCCGACGACGCGACGGCGACGTCCAACGCATAAGCAGGGAAACGGGGAAAGTCGTGGGGGCCGCAACGGCGCTCGCGGGTCGTGCCGCGCGCCGCGCACGGCTCGGGCGGCCGCGTGCTGCGCGTCAGCCGCGGCCGGCGGTCACTCGTTCGGCGGTGGTGTCTTCGGCCGGAATTCGCACAGCGGCTCGATCGCGCAGTGCCAGCATTCGGGCTTGCGGGCCTTGCACACGTAGCGACCGTGCAGAATCAGCCAGTGATGTGCGTCCTGCAGGAATTCCTTCGGCGTGAACTTCTCGAGCGCGGCCTCGACGGCCCGCACGTCCTTGCCCGGCGCGAGCCCCGTGCGGTTCGCGACGCGGAAGATATGCGTGTCGACCGCGATCGTCGGCTGGCCGAACGCGGTGTTCAGCACGACGTTCGCGGTCTTGCGGCCGACGCCCGGCAGGCTCTCGAGCGCGTCGCGATCGGCCGGCACTTCGCCGTCGTAGCGCTCGAGCAGGATGTTGCACGTCGCGATCACGTTCTTCGCCTTGGTGCGGTAGAGGCCGATCGTCTTGATGTAGTCGGCGACGCCTTCTTCACCGAGCGCGACGATTTGTCGCGGGGTGTTCGCGACCGGGAACATCTTGCGCATCGCCTTGTTGACCGACACGTCGGTTGCCTGCGCGGACAGCATCACCGCGATCAGCAACTCGAACGGCGTCGTGTATTCGAGCTCGGTCGTCGGATGCGGATTGAGGCTCTGCAGCGTTTCGTAGATCGCGCGTCGTTTGGAGGCGTTCATGGACGGTTCTTGCCGGGCGGCGCGGTCGGGCCGTTCCGGTCGTCGTTGTTCGGATCGTCGTGGTCGTCACGGGTGTCCGCAGCCTCGGTGTCGCGCTGCGCCTGCTGTTCGGCGAGCCGCTTGCGGCGGGCTTCGGCCGCGTCGATCTGCGCCTGCACGGCCGCGCTCACGCCTTCGGTGTTCTTCGGTCCGGCACCTCGTTCGGACAGTTCTTCCTTCTTCTTGCGTGCGCGTTCGAGCGCGGCGGCGATGATCGCGCGTTTCCTGGCGTCGGCATCGTCGGCCGGGGCGGCGCCCGGTGCGCCAGGCGGTGCCGCGGCCGGCGCAGCCTTGGCCGCACCGGCACCGGCACTGGCCGCGCGGCGGGCGGCGGCACGCGCTTCGGCGGCCTCCCGTTCGCGACGCTGGCGGGCGAGCCGGCGGTCGTGGCGTTCGCGCGCGGCGTCCGCCTGTTCCTGCGACCACGCGTCCCAGCCGGTGCGCTCGTCGGTCACGGGGACCATCGCGATGCAGTCGACCGGGCAGGGCGGCACGCACAGGTCGCAGCCGGTGCACAGCGATTCGACGATCGTGTGCATCTGTTTCGGTGCGCCGACGATCGCGTCGACCGGGCATGCCTGCATGCACAGCGTGCAGCCGATGCACAGGCTTTCGTCGATGAACGCGACAGCGCGTGGATGCTCGGTGCCGTTGACGGGGTTCAGCGGGATCACGGGCTTGCCGAGCAGGCTCGCGAGGCGTGCGATGCCTTCGGCGCCGCCGGGCGGGCACTGGTTGTAGTTCGCGTTGCCGGCGGCGATCGCGTCCGCGTACGGACGGCAGCCGTCATAGCCGCACTTCGTGCATTGCGTCTGGGGAAGCAGATCTTCGATGCGATCTGCGAGGGTCTTGGAATCGGTCACGGTGACAACGGGCGCAGCAGCGCCGAATGGCTCTCGGCCGCGTCTGGCGCGGCCGGAAAGGTTTGCCAAACCTCGATTATCGCCGATTTCCCGCATTGCGCTGGACGCTGTCTGTGCGCATAATCGAACCGCTTTTTTGCAGGGGCTCAGCAGGAGGGCGGCCGCACGCGGTGCGCTCGTTCCAGGGCAGCCGGCGCCGAGGCGGTGGGGGTGCCGGTCCGGATCACGCGGCTCACATAGCAAAACGCCACCATGAATCAGCCAAAAATCAAAAGAGATCCTGAAGGTACCCGCCGCCGCATCCTGATGGCGGCAGCCGAAGAGTTCGCGAGTGGAGGGCTGTTCGGCGCGCGCGTCGACCAGATCGCGCGCCGGGCCGAAACCAACGAGCGCATGCTCTATTACTATTTCGGCAGCAAGGAGCAGTTGTTTACGGCCGTGCTCGAACACGCGTTCTCCGCGCTGACCGAGGCCGAGCGCGTGCTCGATCTCGACGGCGTCGCGCCCGTCGAGGCCGTGACGAGGCTCGCGCATTTCGTGTGGGATTACTACCGCGATCATCCGGAGCTGCTGCGGCTCATCAACAATGAGAACCTGCACGAAGCGCGCTACCTGCACAAGTCGACGCGAATCCGCGAGATGATGTCGCCGATCGTCGCGAAGCTCGGCAACGTGCTGATGCGCGGCCAGAAGGCCGGGCTGTTCCGCAGCGACGTCGATCCGCTGCGCTTCTACGTGACGCTGTCGGGGCTCGGCTACTACATCGTGTCGAACCGTTTCACGTTGGCCGCGACACTCGGCCGCGACTTCAGCGAAGCCGACGAGCGTGCGGAGATGGTCAGGATGAACACCGAGGTGCTGCTCGCGTACCTGTTGCGACGCTGAGCCCGCGCGCCGATGAGCGGCTCACCGTTGGCCGCCGGATAAAAAAACGCCGCCGTGCGCAAGCAACGGCGGCGTTTTTGCGTCGGAACGCGGCGCGTCAGGCGGCCTTGCGCGCGCGAACGGTTTTGGCGCGTGTGCCGCCCGCGCGTTTCGCGGCCGGTGCGGCCTTCGCGGTTGCCGTCTTGGCGGGCGCAACCGTCACGGCCGGCGCCTTCGCGCGCGCGCGCTTCGGGGCGGTCGCGCGCACCGTCACCTCGGGTTGCGGCTTGCCGGCCGGCACGGCGGTGAGCGTCGTCGCTGCCGGTGCTTCGGCGGGCACCTTGGTCGCGCCGTTCTTTGGTTCCGGCGCATGCTCGCGGATGAAATCGCGCAGCTGCGGGTAAATGATCGTGCGCCAGCGGCGGCCCGAGAAGATCCCGTAGTGACCGCACTTCTCGGCGGTCAGGCTGCGGCGATCGTCCTGCGGGATGCCCGTGCACAGCTCGTGCGCGACGTGCGTCTGGCCGCTGCCCGAGATGTCGTCGAGTTCGCCCTCGATCGTCATCAGCGCGGTGTGCTTGATGTCCTGCGGACGCACGCGCTCGCCTTCGACATCCCACGTGCCTTCCGCGAGCCGGAATTCCTGGAACACGACGCGGATCGTCTCGAGGTAATACTCGGCCGCCATGTCGAGCACCGCGTTGTACTCGTCGTAGAAGCGGCGGTGTGCCTCGGCGTCATCCTCGTCGCCGCGCAGCAGGCTCTGGTAGAAGTCCCAGTGCGACTGCGCGTGACGTTCCGGATTCATCGCGACGAAGCCCGTGTGCTGCAGGAAGCCCGGGTACACCTGGCGGCCTTCGCCCGGATAGTTCGCGGGCACCGTGTGGATCACGTTGTTCTCGAACCACGCGGTCGAGTGCTGCGTCGCGAGCGAATTGACCGACGTCGGGCTGCGGCGCGCGTCGATCGGGCCGCCCATCATCGTCATCGTGAGCGGCGTGTCCTCGCCGCGGCTCGCCATCAGCGAGATTGCCGCGAGCACCGGCACGGTCGGCTGGCACACGGAAATCACGTGCAGGTTGCGCGCGCCGATGTGGCGGATGAATTCCTGGATGTACGCGATGTAGTCGTGCAGGTGGAACGGGCCGACCTCGACCGGCACCATCCGCGCGTCGATCCAGTCGGTGATGTACACCTTGTGATCCTGCAGCAGCGTGCGCACGGTGTCGCGCAGCAGCGTCGAGTGGTGGCCCGACAACGGCGCGCAGACCAGCACGACCGGCTCGTCCTTCAACTGCGTGACGGCATCGGCGTCGTCCGAATAGCGTTTGAAGCGCAGCAGCCGGCAGAACGGCTTCTCGACGATCGTCTGCTCAACGATCGGGATGTTGTGGCCGTCCTTGACGATCTGATGAATGTTGAATTCGGGCTTCTCGTAATCCTTGCCGAGCCGGTACATGAGCTCGTACGCGGCGGCCATCCGCGTCGCGCCGGGCATCAGCGAGAACGGGCTGGACGGATTGGCGAACGATTTGGATGCGGCCTGGGCCCAGGCCGTGAGCGGGCTCAACATCGCCCGCTGGAATTCGTGCAGTTGGTAAAGCATGCAGACTACTCCCGCGTGGGGGACGGTGCGCAAGGGCGGCGTGGGGCGTCGCGGCGTGCCGTGTGGGTCGGCGACCGGCCATGTTGCAGTGCGGCCGGACAATCGAATCGATCATATCGGACAACGATGGGTGGTGCAATGCAACATTTCCCCGATTTTTCATCAAACTGTTGCGAATTGACGATCTCTGAAGAAGCCGTTCCGCCCCCGGTCAGCGCCCGGTCGCCACGGCCGGCGCGGGCTGGCCGGCCGCGCGCGCCATGGCGTCCTCGTGGTGCATCAGGTTCATCGCGGTGTGCACCAGCGCAACGTGCGAGAACGCCTGCGGGAAGTTGCCGACGAGCCGGCCCTCGACCGGGTCGTATTCCTCGGCGAGCAGCCCGAGGTCGTTGGACAGCGCGAGCAGCCGGCTGAAGAGCCGGTGCGCGTCGTCGATCCGGCCGAGCAGCGCGTAGTTGTCGACCAGCCAGAAACTGCACGCGAGAAACGTGCCTTCGCCGGGCGGCAGGCCGTCGTCGTACTCCGTCGTTCGGTAGCGCATCACGAGGCCGTCGTGCAGCAATTCCCGCTCGATCGCGTCGACCGTGCCGACGATGCGCGGGTCCTCCGGCGGCAGGAAGCCGAGCAGAGGCATCAGCAGCACGCTCGCGTCGAGCTCGTCGCTGCCATAGCTCTGCGTAAACGCCCGTTTGCCTTCGTGCCATGCGTTGTCGCAGACATCGGCGTGGATCCGGTCGCGCAGCGCGCGCCAGCGGTCGAGCGACGCGGGCAGCCGGAACATCTCCGCCGACTTGATCGCACGGTCGAACGCGACCCACGCCATCACCTTCGAGAACGTGAAATGGCGGCGGCCGCCGCGCGTTTCCCAGATGCCCTCGTCGGGCTCCTGCCAGATCTTCTCGAGATGATCGAGCAGCGAACACTGGACGGACCACACCGTGTCGTCGGCCTGCAGGCCGCCCACGCGCGCGAGGTGCAGCGCGGCCATCACTTCGCCGAACACGTCGAGCTGGAGCTGGTTCGCCGCGCCGTTGCCGACGCGCACCGGTTTCGAGTCCTGGTAGCCGGGCAGCCAGTCGAGCTCGATTTCCGGCAGCCGGCGCTCACCCGCGATCCCGTACATGATCTGGATTTGCTCGGGCGAGCCGGCCATCACGCGGCCGAGCCACGTGCGCCAGGCGCGCGCCTCGTCGTAGTAGCCGCCGCGCATCAGCGCGAGCAGCGTGATCGTCGCGTCGCGCAGCCAGCAGTAGCGGTAGTCCCAGTTGCGGTTGCCGCCGATCTTCTCCGGCAGCGACGTGGTGGGCGCCGCGACGATCCCGCCGGTCGGCTCGTACGCGAGCGCCTTCAGCGTGATCAGCGAGCGGCGCACGGCGGCCGCGTAGCGACCCTGCACCTGGCAGCGGCCCGACCATTCGAGCCAGTAGTTCTCGGTGCGGGCGAGCATCGACAGCGGATCGCGCGCGGGCGGCAACCGCAGGTGCGACGCCGCGTAGCTGAGCGAAAACGGCACGCGTTCGTCGGCGCTCACCGTGAATTCCGCGAGCGTATGGAGGTTCTTGCCCGTGAGCGGCACGGGCGTGCGCAGCACGACGGTATCGGGGCCGGCGATCGCCTTCATGCCGTCCTCGCGCGTCAGCTGCGTGACCCACGGGACGGAGAAACCGTAGTCGAAGCGCAACACCAGTTCCATGCGCATCTTCATCGTGCCGTGGCGGCCGACGACGATCCGCACCAGTTCGGACCAGCCGTTGCCGGGCGGCATGAAGTCGATCACGGTGACGGCGCCGTCGGCGCTTTCGTAGTCGGTTTCGAGGATCAGCGTATCGCCGCGATAGCGGCGCGTCGTGTGCGTGATCGCGGCGTCGCCGGCCGGCGCGAGCAGCCAGCGGCCGTGCTCGGGCGTGCCGACCAGCGCCGCGAAACAGGCGCCCGAATCGAAGCGGGGCCAGCACAGCCAGTCGACGGAGCCGTCTTTCGAGATCAGCGCGGCGGTGTGGCCGTCGCCGACGAGGGCGTAGTCTTCGATCAGGGCGGGCATGGGCAAGCGGTCCTTGGATATTCGAGTTCACTATGCAGGCTGCGGCGCCCGGGCTTCACGCGCCGGCGTCGCGCCCCGTATACTCGGCTCGGCGGCGGAGCGCATGAACGGCCGGCGTTTCGTCCTATCTCAACACTTGAAGCGACTCGATGCAAGGAGGATTCAATGCCCAGCCGTTTACGCGAGCGTGACGCACGCGCTTCGACACGAGGGTTCCCGCTTAGGCTCGCTCACTGGATGAAAGGTTTCGCGATCGTGCTGTCCTTGTCCGCAACCCAGGCATTCGCTCAACAATCGCCGGCGCCGGCCGACGGCGTCTACAACCTGCTGGTGGGCACCTATACGGGGCACGGCAGCGACGGGATCTACGTATACCGCTTCGATACGAAAACGGGCAGCGTCTCGCCCGTGTCGTCGGCGAAGACCGTGAACCCGTCGTACCTGTTGCCTAGCCGCGACGGTCGCACCGTCTACGCGGTCAATGAACTGCCCGGCGACAACGGGCCGGCCACGCAGCGCGGCGGCATCAGCGCGTTCAGCTTCGATCCGAAGACAGGCGCCCTCACGTTCGTCGACCGCGTGTCGTCGGAAGGGAACGATCCCTGCTATCTCGCGCTGTCGCCGGACGGCAAGTACCTCGTCACGGCCAACTACTCGGTCGCGGCCGATCCGGGCGGCAGTTTCGCCGTATTCCCGGTCCGCGACGGCGGTGCGGTCGGCCCGGCCGTGCTGACGGTGCATCATGAAGGCACGGGGCCCGTGAAGGGGCGCCAGGACGGCGCGCACGTGCACTCGACGGTGTTCTCGCCCGACGGCCGTTACCTGTTCGTGCAGGATCTCGGCGCGGACAAGATCTACGGCTACCGCTACACGGTGGACGGCAGCCGCGGGCTGATCAGCCCGACCGACACGCGCTACACGCCGGTGAAGGCCGGCTCGGGCCCGCGTCACATGGTGTTCAGTGACGACGGCCGGTTCGCGTACGTGACGAGCGAGCTCAACGCAGCGGTCGAGGTGTTCGGCTACCACGACGGCAAGCTCACGCCGGTCGAGACGCTGCCGATGACGGTGCCGGGCTTCAAGGGCAAGGTCGGCGGCGGTGCGATCCACCTGTCGCCGGACGGCCGCTTCCTGTACGCGAGCAACCGGGGCGACGTGAACGACATCGTGATCTACGCGGTGAACAAGGCCGACGGCCGGCTGAAGACCGTCGGCCGCCAGTCGAGCCTCGGCAAGACGCCGCGCGAATTCCTGATCGATCCGACCGGCAAGTGGCTGATCGTCGGCAACCAGGACAGCGACACGTTCTACGTATTCAGTCGCGACGTCGAAACGGGGCAGCTCGGCCCGAATCCGCAGAAGGTGGCGGTCGGCAGCCCGGTCGACTTCAAGCTGGTGCCGGTGGCGCAATAAATGCAGAAAGGGCGCTGCCTCGGCAGCGCCCTTTTTCGTTCGGGCGGCCGCTTGCGCGGGGTGCCCGTATCGGTCGTCGTCGGCCGCGCGGCCGCCGTGCTCAGTCGGCCGCGGCTGGCACGAGTACCTCGCGGCTGCCGTTGATGCCCATCGGTGACACGAGTCCGGCCGCTTCCATCTGCTCGACGAGTCGCGCGGCGCGGTTGTAGCCGATGCGTAACTGGCGCTGCACCGACGAGATCGACGCGCGCCGCGTGCGCACGACGAACGCGACCGCTTCGTCGTACAGCGGATCGGCTTCCGCATCCGGCGCTTCGCCGAACAGGTCCTGCGTCGCACCGTCGGCCGCCGGGCCGTCGAGAATCCCTTCCTCGTACTGCGGCTCGCCGAACTGCTTCAGGTATTCGACGACCCGGTGCACTTCCTCGTCTGCGACGAACGCGCCGTGCACGCGCTGCGGGTAGCCCGTGCCCGGCGGCAGGAACAGCATGTCGCCCTGGCCGAGCAGCGATTCGGCGCCCATCTGGTCGAGGATCGTGCGCGAGTCGATCTTCGACGACACCTGGAACGCGACGCGCGTCGGGATGTTCGCCTTGATGAGGCCGGTGATCACGTCGACGGACGGGCGCTGCGTCGCGAGGATCAGGTGGATGCCGGCCGCGCGCGCCTTCTGCGCGAGGCGGGCGATCAACTCCTCGATCTTCTTGCCGGCGACCATCATCAGGTCGGCCAGCTCGTCGATCACGACGACGATCAGCGGCAGCTTCGACAGCGGTTCGGGATCCTCGGGCGTCAGCGAGAACGGGTTGCCGATCTTCTTTTCCTTCGCCTCCGCGTCGCGGATCTTCTGGTTGAAGCCCGCGAGGTTGCGCACGCCGACGGCCGACATCAGGCGGTAGCGCTTCTCCATTTCACCGACGCACCAGTTCAGCGCGTTCGCCGCGAGCTTCATGTCGGTGACGACCGGCGCCAGCAGGTGCGGGATGCCTTCGTAGACCGACAGCTCGAGCATCTTCGGGTCGATCATGATGAGCCGCACGTCCTCGGGCGTCGCCTTGTACAGCAGCGACAGGATCATCGCGTTGATCGCGACCGACTTGCCCGAACCCGTCGTGCCGGCGACCAGCATGTGCGGCGCCTTCGCGAGATCGGTGACGACCGGGTGGCCGGTGATGTCCTTGCCCATCGCGATCGTCAACTGCGATGCCGAATGCTGGTACTGGCGCGATTCGAGGATTTCCGACAGGCGGATCATCTGGCGTTTCGCGTTCGGCAGCTCAAGGCCCATGCAGGTCTTGCCGGGAATCGTCTCGACGACGCGGATCGACGTGAGGCCGAGGCCGCGCGACAGGTCCTTCATCAGGCCGACGATCTGGCTGCCGCGCACGCCGAGTGCGGGTTCGATCTCGAAGCGCGTGATCACCGGGCCCGCCGATGCGCCGACCACGGTCACCGGCACCTTGAACTCCTGCAGGCGTTGCTCGATGACCTGGGCGGTCTGCGCGAGGTGTTCCTCGGTGATCGTTTCGACGTCGTCGGAGGCAGGCTCAAGCAGGTCGAGCGTCGGCAGTTCGACGTTGAACGATGCGGGTGCGTGGAATTCGAACGCGTTCGGGCGCGGCTGGCGCGCGGGTGCGGCCGATGCGTCCGGGGCCGGGACGCTCGATTCCGCCGGAGCCGGCGGCACGGTGGTCCCGGAAAGCGTTGCGTCCGGAGGCGGTGCGGTCGTGACGGCCGGGATGGCGGTGCCGGTTGCCGCAGGCGTCGCGCCGGCGCCGGGCATAGACCAGCTCGCCGATGCAGCCGCGGGAGCCAGCGGGGTGGTGAACGACTGGGCCTGCGGCGCCGGTACGGACGCGATGGCGTGCGCTGGTGTCGCCGTGTCGATGGATTCGCCCGGTGCGGAGAAGGTTGGCATTGCCGACACAGGCGCCGTCGCGGAAGTCGGGGACGCGGCCGACGCCGCCGCGGCGGTGGTCGTGGCGAAGGAGGCCGGCGCGCTACCCGACGCCGCAGGCACACCGCCGAACGCGGCGGGCGCAGCGGCGCCGATCGTGCTCGTTTGGGCGAGCGCGCCGGAAGACGGCGCCGGGACGACCGACGGGGAAGGCGCGATGCCGGGTGCTGAGTGCGCTGCTCCGGCCGGCACGGCCTGCGTACCGGTCGACCAAGCGTCAGGCGTGCGGCTCGTCGGTGCAGCCGAAGGCGTCGCCGATGCGGTCGATGCGCTGCCGGACGGGGCGGTAGACGCGATCGCAGGCGACACCTGTGTGATTTGCGCCGGCTGCAATCCGGTTGCGCTGAAGGACATGCCGGTCGATGCGGGTGCCGTCGCGGCTGCCACGATCTGCGCGGTCGCGGACGGCTGCGACGTGGCCGGACCGGAAGCATTCATCGCGGGCGTCAGGGCAGACGCCGCCGCCATGCCTGGAACGGCCGCGGAAGGTTGTGTCACGGTCACACCGTGGGCTCCGGTCGCAGTCGTCGGAGCAGACGTCGCCGCGGGTGCGAGCGGCTGCGCGGTGGGAAGGGCGGCGGCACCGGTCGAAGGCGTGTGGGCGGGTGTCGTCGGTGCGGGTGCCGGCGTGACCGTGGCCGATGCCGCGCCCGTGGTACCGAGCGCCGATGATGCCGCAGCCGGCACGTGACCGCTGGAACCGTATGCGATCCCCGTGGCGCCCGCCGGCGCGGACGGCTCAGCCGATGCAACGGGCGCTGCCGATGCGGGCGGTTGCGACGGCGACCAGGAGGCCGTGCTCGTCATGCCGGACAACGAAGGCGTAGCGGCGGCAGGTGTGCTGTTCGACGTGTTCGCGAGTGCCGGTGCAGCAGAGCCCGGCGCGGTGCCGGCGCGCGACGACGCGGCAGTTGACGAAATCGTCTGCGCAGGAGCGGGGGATTCAGCGGACAACGGCTTCGACCACGATGCGGACGCAGGTTCCGCGATCGCGGATGTCGACGCCGCCGGTGCGGGTGGCATGGCGTGTTGCGTGCCGGCAGGCGATGGTGCGGTTTCTCCAGCGTGCTTTGCTGCTGCATGCCAGGCCGTTCCCGTCACGCCGCCTGCGGATGCGGCGTTCGACGTGTCCGAGGCTGCCGGCGCCGCTGCCGCGACGGGCATTGCATCGGCAAGCGACCACGTGGGCGTTGCCGCGATCGACGAAGCGGGGAGGGGAGCGGTCGGCGCGACCTGCTGGGCAGATTTCACGACGTCCCGAGCTGCTTGCGTGTCCTGTTTCGTATCGACCGATACGGCGGTATCGGCCGGCGGCGTGGATTGCGACTGGATCTGACCGACCGTCCCTGCGGCCGTTGCCGCATCCTTCGCATCGGCGGTGCGGCCCATGTCGCTTGCCGTGGACGTGACGGCGGCCGGATGCGTATTGACAGATTCGCTCGTCGCCGCCGGCTCGTCCGCGCCGGACAGCTGCGCGGCAATCAGGTTTTCATGCGATGCGCCGAGTCCGGAAACCGGCGCGCTGACGATGTCTTCCCACGGTGCAAAGTCGATCGGGGAATCGAGTGCCGGCGCGGCGGGCGCATCGGCGTCCGCTTGACGCGTCGGTGCATCGGTCTCGACGCCGGTATCCGGTGCGGCATGCTGCGCAGTTTCACCGAAGGCCGGAATGCTCGTACCAACATCGACAACGGGCATGCGCACGCTCGGCTCGGCCGGCATGAATGCATCGAGGACGATCGGTGCGTCGTCGTATGCCGGCGCGGCTTCGCGCGAAAGGCCTGCGTCGCGGGGCGCGGCCTGATGCGCGCCCGCAATGATCCCGGCGGGTACGACCGTCGATGCCGACGCCGTGACGCCCCCTGCCGCCGCAACTGCGCCGGCCAAGGTCGTCGCGGCGGCCGTCGCCGGTGCCGCATCGGGTGTACGCACATCGTCCAGCGTCGCCCATTGCGCAGTGCTGGCCTCGATCGAGCGCAGCGTGTCGTGAACGCTCGGCGCCGGCGTGATCGGCTCCGCGGGCTGCTGCACCCATGCGTAGAGCGGCGCGCGCGCGGGGACCGGTGCCGCGGGGCGGCGCCGTGTCGCGTCGGGCGACGGGCCGGCGGCGCCGGCGCCCGCCACTGGGCGTGCGGGCGTGCGCGGCGGCGTCGCGGTGGCCGGGCGCGGCGTGACCACGGTGCGCGGCGCGCCCGGCTGCTTCGATGCGGCCGCGGCTGGTCGCGCGGTGGTCGGTTGCGGCCGAACGGGCTCGAACCCGGCCGGAAGCGGGGCCGGATTCGGGCGCGGCACCTGTGCGTTCGCGGCGGCCCGCGCGAGGCTGGCGGTGCTGCCGGTCGTCGGCGGCGGCATGGCGTTCGTCGTGCCCGGTGCGGGCGGCGGGGGCATGCGATGGGCCGATGTCGGCTTCAGCCAGCCCGACGGCGCGACCGGCTCGGTGAGCGGACGCGGCGCTGCGTTGCCGCGCGGCTTCGGCCGGGCTTGCGGATCGGGTTTCCACAACGTTGGGCGCGAATAGCGGCCATTCTGGCGCGGCGCCATCGAGTTGACGGTGTGTGCGGTGGTCGGCTGCACGATGTCGTCGTCGCGATGCAGCGCGCTGCGCGGCAGGTCGGCGACGCCGCGCACGTCGTCGTCGACGTCGCGCGCGAGCTTGACGCCGAAAGACGTGTCGACCCACGCGGCGAACTGCCGCCAGCCGATGCCGGTCAGCCACGGCAGGCCCGCGAAGAACAGCACGACCATCGCAACCGGCGTGCCGATCGGGCCGAGCACATGCGCGAAGCCGTTCGAGAGCGCGTGGCCGAGCGCGTTCGTGTCGGGGCCCGACAGCGGGCTCGTCAGCGCGCAGCTCGCGATGAACACGGCCGCGAAGCCGAGCCACAGGCGAATCGAGCCGCGGCCGGCGAGTCCGCCGCCGCCGGGCAGCATCGCCTGAAGGAGACGCCAGATGAAAAGGAGGAACCAGACGGCGGAGATGCCGAACCAGCCGAAGACAACCGTGTGCATGCTTTGATGAAACAGGAAGAGGGTGGGGAGCGCGGTGCGCGACCCGCCGAGTTTAACCGGCCGGCGAACAGGACTCGAAGGCAGCATGAAGGCGTCGAAGCGCTTCCAGGCCGCGGGACGCGTGCGTCCGGGATTCGCGCGTGGCGAAGGCGGCCGGTCGGCCTTCGCCCGCGCGCGGCATCAGGGGCTCCGGCGCGTGAAGGTCAGCGTTGCGCCGGCTTCGGTCACGATCTGCAGCTGCTGCGGCTCGCGCATCTGCACGCCGGTCTTCTCGATGTGCGCGAGCGCATCGAGGTACGCGTGTTCGAGCTGGCCGCCGAGTGTGTTCGTGCATGCCATGCGCGTGCCGGCCAGCGGCCCGAAGCTGAGCAGACCGTTCTTCAGCGCATAGGTGCCCATGTAGCGGTTGCAGCCGGAAAATCCGCTGGCGCGCCGGACGCCCGATTCGGTGGACAGCGCGAGCTTGATCGGCTCGCCGTTGTCGCCGTGCGGAATCGTGCGCGGCGTGCCGTCGGCGTTCACCCAGCTCGTGAGCTCCCAGCTCGTGTCGTCGAGCAGCTGGACGGCGGCGGGGTTGTACGGGTCGGGTGCGGGGGCGGCGGAATCGGGGTGGGTCGGCATCGCGCAGGCGGCGAGAAGCGTGGCAAGCGTCAACGCGCAGAGCGGCGCGCGCAACGGGCGAAGCAGGCCGGTGCGTGCGCGTGCGGCGGCGGACAGGTGGGACATGAGCCTCGTTCCTCATCGGATTCTGATCAAGCCGTAAGAGTAACGCACCCGCCCCGCGCGAGGCGAGCCGACACTTCGCGCGCGAAAACGTTCGCATCCCACCCGCGGGCCTCGCGCGGCGGGGCGGCGAAACGACGAAACCGGCCGGACTGGCGCGGGTGCGCGTGTTAACATCGAAGCCGTTTTCGTCCTCCAACAGAACCAGCGGGAAATCACATGCAGATCGGTCAGCGGCTCGGTACGCCGCTTTCACCCTCGGCCACGCGCGTCATGCTGCTCGGCGCGGGCGAACTCGGCAAGGAAGTCATCATCGCGTTGCAGCGTCTCGGCGTCGAAGTCGTCGCGGTCGACCGTTATCCGGACGCGCCTGGCCACCAGGTCGCGCATCGCGCGCACGTGATCGACATGACCGACGCCGCCGCGCTGCGCGCGGTCGTCGAGGCCGAGCGCCCGCACCTGATCGTGCCGGAGATCGAGGCGATCGCGACCGATGCGCTCGCGGCGATCGAGGCGGCCGGCCTGGCCGAGGTGATCCCGACCGCGCGCGCGACGCAGCTCACGATGAACCGCGAAGGCATCCGCCGCCTCGCGGCCGAGGAGCTCGGGCTGGCGACTTCGCCGTATGCGTTCGCCGAGTCGTTCGACGCGTTCAGCGCGGCCGTCGCGAAGATCGGCATGCCGTGCGTCGTGAAGCCGGTGATGTCGTCGTCGGGCAAGGGACAGTCGGTCGTGCGGACCGAGGCCGACGTGAAGCCGGCCTGGGATTACGCGATGGCGGGCGGCCGCGTGAACCACGGCCGCGTGATCGTCGAGGGCTTCATCGATTTCGAGTACGAGATCACGCAGCTGACCGTGCGCGCGATCGATCCGGCGACGCTCGAGACGCGCACCTACTTTTGCGAGCCGGTCGGGCACGTGCAGGTGGCGGGCGATTACGTCGAATCGTGGCAGCCGCAGCCGATGAGCGCCGTCGCACTGGAAAAGTCGCGCGAGATCGCGCACAAGGTGACCGAGGCGCTCGGCGGGCGAGGGCTGTTCGGCGTCGAGCTGTTCGTGCGCGGCGACCAAGTCTGGTTTTCCGAGGTGAGCCCGCGGCCGCATGACACCGGCCTCGTGACGCTCGCGTCGCAGCGCCAGTCGGAATTCGAACTGCACGCGCGCGCGATTCTCGGGCTGCCGGTCGATCCGACGCTCGGCTCGCCGGCCGCGTCGGCGGTGATTTACGGCGGGCTCGACGAGCGCGGCATCGCGTTCGAGGGCGTGCGCGACGCGCTGGCCGTGCCGGGCGCCGACCTGCGCCTGTTCGGCAAACCGGAGAGCTTCGCGAAGCGGCGCATGGGCGTCGCCCTCGCGACCGGCGCGACCGTCGACGAAGCCCGTGAACGCGCGAAGCGCGCCGCGGCGGCCGTGCGGCCCGTGTCGGCGCGCTGACCAGACGAGGAGCGCGCGATGGCGTCGACATGGCGGGGGATCGGACGTATCGGCAAGGTGGGCGTCGCGCTGGCGCTGGTCGCGAGCCTCGCGGGGTGCGGCCTCGCGGCCGCGCCGTGCCGGGTCGTATCGGCCGGGCTGAAGATCGTGCCAGTCGTCGGCCATGTCGCGGCCGCGCCGACCGACGCGTGCGCCGACGTCATCGATCCCTGACCGACGAACGCTCAACCCATAACCAACGATAACCGCGCGCCCCGTGAGGGCGCGCTTACACCCGTCTCGTGAGAGGACCTGCATGATTCGCCAAGCCTTCGCCGCGCTCGCGCTCGCCGGCACCGCCGTTTCCGTCGCGCATGCCGCGCAACTGACCGTCGAGGAGATCGACGCCGATTCGCGCCAGCAGGCGTTCTATCAGTGCGCGAACCAGAAGCAGCCGGTGCGGGTGTCGTACTGGCGCGCGGGCAACGGCCAGAGCTTCGCGCTGGTGCCGGTCAACGGGCAGCAACTGCTGTTCGTCGATACCGTTTCGGCGTCTGGCGTGCGCTACCAGGCCGGACGCTATACGTGGTGGACGAAGGGCAAGGAAGGGACGCTGCGCGACGAGATCGCAGACCAGAATGCGGCACCGCTGCTGGGCGACTGCGTGCAGGTCGAGAAGAAGAAAAAGAAGAAGGGCTGAGCGCCGCACGCGATCGAATACGCCGTGCGGGCGTGCCGATTGCCGCGATCGATGCGGGCAGTCGGGTTCGACCGCGAGCCGGACCGCGGGGCAGGCGGCGCTCGGGTTCGTCGACCGCTTGCCGACTTCCCGAACCACACGCCCGCAATTCGACCCCTATTTTTTCCATCGGCCGATCGGGATAGCCCGGTCGCTTGACGCATCCGCCCGCGCCCGGCCTGCCGGAACTCGCCGCGAACCGCCACCGTGGACGTTCGCGGCGTTGTCACGGACAGATTGCCGCGCAGTGCTACAATACGGCCCTTTCCGCCGGCATTCGCGCCGAACGGAGTCCGCACGGCCTGTGGCGCCCGATGTTCGAAATGAACCGGTCCCAAGCGCCAGAGCGGCGCCGCGCGGCGCGCCGCGGCTCCGTCTACTTCCGAAATGTGATGAGCGCAGGCCCGGCCGGCCTGACGCACGATGTCCCCGCCGCGCCTTTTGAGCGAAACGCCACCATGTCCGATTCTGTCGCTAAGCCAGCCGACGCAACCTTCGATCAATTCGGCCTTGCCGCCGATATCCTGAAAGCCATTGCGGAGCAGGGTTATACGACGCCGACGCCGATCCAGGCGCAGGCCATTCCGGTCGTGCTCGCCGGCCGCGACGTCATGGGCGCCGCGCAAACGGGTACCGGCAAGACCGCGAGTTTCTCGCTGCCGATCCTCCAGCGGCTGCTGCCGCAGGCCAACACGAGCGCATCGCCCGCGCGCCACCCGGTGCGCGCGCTGATTCTCACGCCGACCCGCGAGCTCGCCGACCAGGTCGCCGCGAACGTGCATGCGTACGGGAAGCACACGCCGCTGCGCAGCGCGGTCGTGTTCGGCGGCGTCGACATGAACCCGCAGATGGCCGAGCTGCGCCGCGGCGTCGAGATCCTGATCGCGACGCCCGGCCGCCTGCTCGACCACGTGCAGCAGAAGACGGCAAACCTCGGGCAGGTGCAGATGCTCGTGCTCGACGAGGCCGACCGGATGCTCGACATGGGCTTCCTGCCGGATCTGCAGCGCATCCTGAACCTGCTGCCGAAGGAGCGTCAGACGCTGCTGTTCTCGGCCACTTTCTCGCCGGAAATCAAGAAGCTCGCGTCGACCTACCTGCGCAACCCGCAGACGATCGAGGTCGCGCGCAGCAACTCGACCAACGCGAACGTCACGCAGATCGTCTACGACGTCGCCGAAGGCGACAAGCAGGCCGCCGTCGTGCAGCTGCTGCGCGATCGCGGGCTCAAGCAGGTGATCGTGTTCTGCAACAGCAAGATTGGCGCAAGCCGGTTGGCCCGCAACCTCGAGCGCGACGGCGTGGTTGCGTCGGCGATCCACGGCGACAAGACACAGATCGAGCGGATGCAGGCCCTCGACGCGTTCAAGCGCGGCGAAATCGAGGCGCTGGTCGCGACCGACGTGGCCGCGCGCGGTCTCGACATCGCCGAACTGCCGGCCGTGATCAACTTCGACCTGCCGTTCAACGCGGAAGACTACGTGCACCGGATCGGCCGCACGGGCCGCGCGGGCGCGACGGGCGATGCGCTGTCGCTGTGCAGCCCGAACGAGCGCAAGCAGCTCGCCGATATCGAGAAGCTGATCAAGCGTCCGCTCGACGTGCAGACGCTCGCGATCGACAAGCCGGCGCGCCATCGTCACGACGAGCGTGGCGGCGATCGCGGGGGGGAGCGCAGTGGCGAACGCGGCGGCGAACGCGGCGGCCGCCGCGAGCGCGACGAGCATCGCGGTGCGTCGGGGCGTCGTTCGGGCGGTTCCGAGCGTGGCGGCCATCATCGTCGTCACGAGGCGCCGATCGACGATTTCTTCCTGAAGCCGTACGAACCGTCGGCGCCGGCGACACAGCCGGAAGAGACGAAGTCCGGGCAGCAGCCCGAGAAGAAGGGGCCGAAGCGTCAGGTCGCCGCGCTGCTCGGCGGCTTCGGAATGCCGCGCAAGCCGTCTGCGTAAGCGGGCGGTTCAGGCGGTCGGTGCGGCGCGCGAGCGCTGCCGCGGAAACGGGTGCATGCGATGAGCATGTGCCCGTTTTTCATTGGGCAAGACGATTCGTGACGAGGCCGTCGAGAGGAGGGGTGACTTGTCGCGCGGGCAGCGGGGCTTCGGCGCAGTGTCGTCGGCGCGCGTGCAGTCTCCGGTCGATTCAGCGCCGACGAATTCCGGAACCTGGTCGATATGAACTGGGATTCCGCGCGCGACTCAGCCGGCGCGTGGCCCGAAGCGACGCGCCCACGCATCGGTCGCGGCCGCGTAGAACGCATCCATCGTGCCGCCCGACGGATCGCCGTCGGCGGCAAGGCCGAGATGCGCGACGGCGGCCCGCAGCGCCGGCAGCGGATCGTCGCGCTCGAGCGCGATCGCGCCCGTCTGCTTGCTGAGCTTTTCGCCGTTCGCATCGACGACGACGGGGACGTGCAGGTAGGCGGGCGTCGGCACGCCGAGACAGCGCTGCAGGTAGATCTGGCGCGCGGTCGAATCGAGCAGGTCGGCGCCGCGCACGACGTGGGTGATGCCCGCGTCGGCATCGTCGACCACGACCGCGAGCTGATACGCCCATTGGCCGTCCGCGCGCTTCAGCACGAAATCGCCGACTTCGGTCGCGAGGTTCTGCGCCTGCGTGTGCTGCCAGCGGTCGTCGAACGTGACGATCGCATCGTCGCCGTCCGGCACGCGCAGCCGCCATGCACGCGCGGGCTTGCCGTGCAGGCCGGTGCGGCAGGTGCCTGGGTACGCGAGGGTGGTGTGGCGCTCGTGCGCGGCACGCAGCGAATCGGCGATTTCCTTGCGTGTGCAGCCGCACGGATAGACGAGACCCGCGGCGACGAGCCGTTCGAGCGCGGCTGCATAATCGGCATCGCGCGTGCTTTGCCACACGGGCGGCTCGTCGGGGGTCATGCCGAAATGCGCGAGCGTTGCAAGGATGTCGTCCGCGGCGCCGGGCACCGTGCGCGGGCCGTCGATGTCCTCGATGCGCACGAGCCACGCGCCGCCGTGCGCGCGCGCGTCGAGCCAGCTCGCGAGCGCACCGACCAGCGAGCCGAAATGCAGCGGGCCGGTGGGCGACGGCGCGAAGCGGCCGCGGTAGCCGTTCATCGGGGCGCGGAGCGATGCGCGCTTACGCGGCGCTGGCTGCCTGCGCGCAGGCCGGGCACGACTGGCCAGCCACGTAGCTCGGCGATTGCTGGGCTTCCGGCGTGACGACCGCGCGGCACGCGAAGCACGTGACGTTTTCGGTCGGCTGCAGTTGCGGGTTCAGCGCGGTGCGGTAGTCGAACACGAAGCAGTCGCCGTGATAGTGCGCGCCGCCGACTTCCTCGAAATACTTCAGGATCCCGCCCTCGAGCTGGTACACGTTCTCGATGCCGATTTCCTTCATGTGGATCGCTGCCTTCTCGCAGCGGATGCCGCCCGTGCAGAACGACACGACCGTCTTGCCCTCGAGATCGGCGCGGTTCGCGTCGATCACTTCCGGGAACTCGCTGAACTTGTCGATCCGGTAGTCGAGCGCGGCGTCGAACGTGCCGACGTCGACTTCGAACGCGTTGCGCGTGTCGAGCATCACGACCGGGCGGCCGGCATCGTCGTGGCCGCGGTCGAGCCACGCCTTCAGCGTGCGCGCGTCAACCGACGGCGCGCGGCCGAGCTCCGGCTTGATCGCGGGCTTCTTCATCGTGATGATCTCGCGCTTCAGGCGTACGAGCATCCGGCGGAACGGCTGCGAGTCGGACAGGCTCTCCTTGAACTGCAGCGTCGCAAACTTGCCTTCGAACAGCGGATCGTGGCGGATGTAGTCGATGAACGCGTCGGTCGCTTCGCGCGGGCCGGCGACGAACAGGTTGATGCCTTCCGGCGCGAGCAGGATCGTACCGCGCAGGCCGAGTTCGTTGCAGCGGGCGGTGACGAGCGGGCGCCATTGCTCGGTCGCGTCGAGCGACACGAAGTGGTAGGCGGCAAGGTTGACGATGGTCATGATGGTCCGACGTGAAAACGGCCGCGGCCGTGCGGCGGGCGCACGGCGGCCCCGCAAAAAAGGGTGCGAAGCCGGGGCGATGATTCGAAAACCCGTATTATCCCGCAAACTGAGCATGCACCGGCACCTGACCATTCGGCCGACGTCGCGCGCATCGGCCGAACGGCCGGGCGTCGGGATTTTTTGGGCAGCCGGCGCGACGACGCGGCTACAATATCGCCCATGTCAGATCCCCGCTTCGTCCATCTTCGCGTTCACTCCGAATTCTCGATTGCCGACGGCATCGTGCGTCTCGACGACATCGTCAAGGCGGCAGCCGCGGACGGTCAGGGCGCGCTCGCCCTCACCGATCTCGGCAACGCATTCGGCCTCGTCCGTTTCTACCAGGAAGCCCGCGGCAAGGGCATCAAGCCGATCGCCGGCTGCGACGTCTGGATCACCAATCCGGACGATCGCGACAAACCGTCGCGCCTGTTGCTGCTGGTGAAGGACAAGGTCGGCTACCTGAACCTGTGCGAACTGCTCTCGAAGGCGTGGCTCACGAACCAGTATCGCGGCCGCGCGGAGCTTGATGCGAGCTGGCTCGACGGCGAGCTCTCGCACGGGCTGCTCGCGCTGTCGGGTGCGCAGCAGGGCGATATCGGGCTCGCGTTCGCGGCCGGTAACGAGGAAGCCGCGCGCCGGCATGCCGAGCGCTGGGCGAAGGTGTTCCCGGGCGGCTTCTACATCGAACTGCAGCGTTACGGCCAGCCGGGCGCCGAGGCGTACATCCAGCAGGCTGCGACGCTCGCCGCGTCGCTGAAGCTGCCGGTCGTCGCGACGCATCCGACGCAGTTCATGACCGATGACGACTTCACCGCGCACGAAGCGCGCGTGTGCATCTCGGAAGGCGACATGCTCGCGAATCCGCGACGCCAGAAGCGCTTCACGACCGATCAGTATTTCCGCACGCAGGACGACATGGTCGCGTTGTTCGCTGACTTGCCGTCGGCGGTCGCGAACACGGTCGAGATCGCGAAGCGCTGCAACCTGAAGCTCGAGCTCGGCAAGCCGAAGCTGCCGCTGTTTCCGACGCCGGACGGCATGTCGCTCGACGACTACCTGGTCCAGCTGTCGAAGGAAGGGCTCGAGAAGCGCCTCGAACAGCTGTATCCGGATGCGGCGGAGCGCGAAGCGCAGCGCGAGACGTACTACAAGCGGCTCGAGTTCGAGTGCGGGACCATCACGAAGATGGGCTTCCCGGGCTACTTCCTGATCGTTGCGGACTTCATCAACTGGGCGAAGAACAACGGTGTGCCGGTCGGCCCGGGTCGCGGCTCGGGCGCCGGTTCGCTGGTCGCGTACGCGCTCGGCATCACCGATCTGGACCCGCTGCGTTACAACCTGCTGTTCGAGCGATTCCTGAATCCGGAGCGCGTGTCGATGCCCGACTTCGACATCGACTTCTGCCAGCACGGCCGCGATCGCGTGATCCAGTACGTGAAGGAAAAATACGGCGCGGACGCCGTGTCGCAGATCGCCACCTTCGGCACGATGGCCGCAAAGGCTGCCGTGCGCGACATCGGCCGCGTGCTCGACCTCGGCTACATGTTCACCGACGGCGTCGCGAAGCTGATCCCGTTCAAGCCCGGCAAGCACGTGACCATCGCCGACGCGATGAAGGAAGAGCCGCAACTGCAGGAGCGCTACGACCACGAGGACGAAGTGCACCAGCTGCTCGACCTCGCGCAGCGCGTCGAGGGCCTGACGCGTAACGTCGGGATGCACGCGGGCGGCGTGCTGATCGCGCCGGGCAAGCTGACCGATTTCTGCCCGCTGTACACGCAGGGCGACGACGGCGGCGTCGTCAGCCAGTACGACAAGGACGACGTCGAAGCCGTCGGCCTCGTGAAGTTCGACTTTCTGGGCCTCACGACGCTGACGATTCTCGACTGGGCCGAGCGCTACATCCGCCGTCTCGATGCGTCGAAGGCCGACTGGTCGCTCGCGCAGGTGCCGCTCGACGATCCGGCATCATTCCAGATCCTGAAGAAGGCCAACACGGTTGCCGTGTTCCAGCTGGAAAGCCGCGGGATGCAGGGCATGCTGAAGGACGCGCAGCCCGACCGTTTCGAGGACATCATCGCGCTCGTGTCGTTGTACCGTCCGGGCCCGATGGACCTGATCCCGAGCTTCTGCGCACGGAAGCACGGCCGCGAGAAGGTCGACTATCCGGATCCGCGCGTCGAACCCGTCCTGAAAGAGACCTACGGCATCATGGTCTATCAGGAGCAGGTGATGCAGATGGCGCAGATCATCGGCGGCTACTCGCTCGGTGGCGCCGACCTGCTGCGTCGCGCGATGGGCAAGAAGAAGCCCGAGGAGATGGCCAAGCACCGCGAGATCTTCGCCGAGGGTGCGGCGAAGAACGGCCTCACGCGCGAGAAGTCCGACGAGATCTTCGACCTGATGGAGAAGTTCGCGGGCTACGGCTTCAACAAGTCGCACGCGGCGGCCTACGCGCTGCTCGCGTATTACACCGCGTGGCTGAAGGCGCACCATCCGGCCGAATTCATGGCGGCCAACATGACGCTCGCGATGGACGACACCGACAAGGTGAAGATCCTGTTCGACGACTGCGTCGTGAACAACCTCACCGTGCTGCCGCCGGACATCAACCAGTCGCATTACCGGTTCGAGCCCGTCGCGGAAGCCGACGGCAAGCGTTCGCGCACGATCCGCTACGGTCTCGGCGCGGTGAAGGGCAGCGGCCAGAACGCGATCGAGGAGATCCTGCGCGCGCGCGAGGAAAAGCCGTTCACCGACCTGTTCGATTTCTGCGAGCGGATCGACCGGCGGGTCGTCAACCGCCGCACGGTCGAGGCGCTGATCCGTGCCGGCGCGTTCGATTCGCTGAACACCAATCGCGCGCAGATGCTCGCGTCGGTGCCGCTCGCGATGGAAGCGGCCGACCAGGCCGCGGCGAACGCGATGCAGGCCGGCCTGTTCGACATGGGGGCCGAGTCGCCGCACGCGCATGCGCTCGTCGACGAACCCGCGTGGGACGACAAGCGCCGCCTGCAGGAAGAAAAGGGCGCGCTCGGCTTCTATCTGTCCGGGCACCTGTTCGATGCGTATCGCGACGAAGTGCGCCGGTTCGTGCGGCAGAAGGTCGGCGACCTGAAGGAAGGGCGCGACAAGCTCGTCGCGGGCATCATCGCATCGCTGCGCACGCAGATGACCCAGCGCGGCAAGATGCTGATCGCGTTGCTCGACGACGGTTCGGGCCAGTGCGAGATCACGATCTTCAACGAGCAATTCGAGGCGAACAAGGCGCTGTTCAAGGAGGACGAACTGCTGATCGTGCAGGGGCAGGCGCGCAACGACGCGTTCACCGGCGGCATCCGTTTCACGGCCGACACGGTGATGGATCTCGAGCGCGCGCGCAGCCGCTACGCGCAGGCGGTGCGTCTCACGATGAACGGCAATGCGGATGCGGCGGCGCTGCGCCGCGTGCTCGAGCCGCACGTGTCGAAGGACGATCCGGCGGCCGCGCAGGCGGTCGAGGCGCCCGCGCCGCGTGGCGGCGGACGCGATGGCGGCCGTCGCCCGCAGGCGCCGCTGCCGAACGGGCTCGCGGTCCAGATTCACTACAGCAACGCGCGTGCGCAGGGTGAAATGCGTCTTGGCGACGCGTGGCGCGTCAAACCCAGCGACACGCTGCTCTCGGAGTTGCGTGCGACGTTCGACGGCAGCATCGTCGAAATCACGTACTGAGCGCCCCCCGCCGGACGGCCGTCGCCTGCATGGCCCGTCGCATCGCCATCGTGCGGTGCGGCGGGCCGTTTTCATTTCGGCGGGTGCTTGGGGCCGTCATCCGGACGCTATACAATCCCTCGCGCGCGACGCAGATGCGGCGCCGGCTGCGGCACGTCCGCCGGCCGGAGGCGATATCGCGCGCTTGAAGACGGGGGCGGTTCAGCGCAGCACGCGATGCGGCGCGATGCCGCGAGCGACCGCGCGACGAGGCCGGCACGGGAAAGTACGCCAGGATGCCGGTCGGTACGCGACGATAAAAAAACCGACAGTACGACCACAACAATGGCCAACGGGAAACCGACGGGGCGGATCCTCGTGATCCGGATTGATTTTCTGGGCGACATGCTGTGCACGACCGCTTTTCTCGGCGCGCTGAAACAGCGCTGGCCCGATGCGGAACTGCACGTGGTCGCGAACCGCTACAACGCGGCCGCGCTGGCCGGCAATCCGGACGTGCACACGGTCCATACCTACGTGTACAGCCGTCAGTGCGAGCGCAACGACCGCCCGGGACGGATGCGCGCGTTCTTCGACAGGCTGCGGCTCGTGCGCAGGCTGCGCCGCTTGCGGTTCGACCTCGTGGTCGTGCCGAACGGCGGCATGCATCGCAGCAGCATCCAGTTCGCGCGGCAGCTCGGCGTGAAGGATTGCCGCTGGCACGATGCCGATTCAGAATTCGACGATCGCAAGCCCGAACACGTCGCGTCGCGGCCGATGTGCCATGAGGCGCTGTCGGGATTCCGGCTCGTGCCCGAGCTCGGCCGCACCGAGCTCGAGGGTCTCGCGCTGTCCGTCCACCCGGACCGCGCGCTGCAGGAAACGTGGTCTCGGCTGCTCGGGCCGCGCACGAAGCCGCGCGTCGGGCTCTTCGTGTCGAACAAGGCGGCCGAGCGGCGCTGGCCGGCCGATCGATGGCGCGACCTCGGCCGGCGGCTCGCACCGCTCGCCGACGTGATCGTGTTCCGCGATCCCGCCGTGTCGGCCGCGGCCGACCACGACAGGTGGCGGGATGTGAGCGCCCGGCATGTCGCGCCGTCGTCGGTCGCCGAACTGGTGGCCGCCGCGAGCCTGCTCGACGCGATCGTGTCGGCCGATAGCGCGCCCGTTCATCTCGCGTCGGCGCTCGGCGTGCCGGTCGCCGCGCTGTTCGAGGACCGTCCCGAGAAATATCGGCGCTGGCATCCGCTCGGCGTGCCGCATGTGATCCTGCGGGCCGGCGCGACGGTCGACGCGATCGGCGTCGACGCGCTCGAGCGCGCGGTGCTTCATCTGTTGATGCCGGCCGGACAGCCCGACGACGCGATGGAGGCAGCGGTGCCGCTCCCGGCCGCCACGTTCGCGGCACCCGGGGTCGACGCATTCGTTTCGTAGCCCCGGGAAGCCAGGCGGCGACGGCATTGCCGGCGCTGCCGTCGAACGGGCAAATGGGCACGAGGCGGCGCGATGGCCGCAGGCCCGCCGTGCGCGACGCGTCGTTGCCCGCCGCGATGCCGGACGGGTGCCCCAGCTACCGACCGCGGCGCGTTATCGGCGCCTGCGCCCGCCGCCACGCCACCGGCCGCAAAATCCTGTACATTGCGAGCCTTGTCCAGCCAGCTAGACGGAACGATCGCCGTGGCCCTGTTTTCTTCCGCCCGCCCGCCCAGAACCATCCTCGTCGCAGCCCCACGCCGTATCGGCGACGTGCTGCTGACGACGCCGCTCGTGCGTTCACTGAAGGCGCGCTGGCCCGACGCGCAGATCGACATGCTGGTGTTTCGTGGCACCGAGGGTGTGCTGGAGCACAACCCCGACGTGCGGCGCGTGATCGTCGTCGCGCAGCGTGCGGGGTTCCGGGAGCGTCTGCGCGACGCGCTGTCGATGTGGCGCCGCTACGATCTCGCGTGCGCGGCGCTGAGCTCCGACCGGCCGCGTTTCTACAGCTGGTTCGCCGGCCGCAAGCGCGTCGGCCTCGTCGATCCGAACCGCGTCACCTGGCTGACGCGAATGATGCTGAACGGCATCGCGATCAATCATCACGAATCCGCGCATACGGTCGTCAGCACGCTCGCGCTCGCACCGGTGATCGGCATCGAGCCGGTATCCGAAGTCGTCGCGCCGGGCATCGGCGACGATCCCGAGCGTCGGGCGCGATTCGACGCGTGGCTCGCGGAATCGCCGGCGATCCGCGCGGGCAAGCCGCTCGTGGTGCTGCATCCGTATCCGATGTTCCGCTACAAGCAATGGCGGCTCGAAGGCTGGGTCGAGATGATCGACTGGCTGCGCGCGCAGGGATTCGCGATCGCGCTGTCGGGCGGTCCGGCCGATCGCGAGCGCGAGTACGCGGAGCAGGTCGCGGCCGAGGCGGGCGGTGACGTGCTGAATCTGGTCGGTCGCCTGACGTTCGGCGAAAGCGCGGAACTGGTGCGGCGTGCGCGGCTCTTCATCGGGCCCGATACGGGCGCGACGCACGTTGCGGCCGCGACGGGCACCGACACGATCGCGCTGTTCGGTCCGTCCGATCCGGTGCGCTGGGGGCCGTGGCCGCAGTACTGGCCCGCGACCGAGAACCCGTGGGCGCTGCGCGGTTCCGCACGGCACGGCAACGTTTGGCTGTTGCAGGGCGAGGGCGATTGCGTGCCGTGCCGGCACGAAGGCTGCGAGCGCCATGTCGACAGCCGTAGCGACTGCCTCGTCAATCTCGGGACGCAGCGCGTGAAGGCGGCGGCAGCCGAGATGCTCGGGCTGAATCCGCCGGGCGCCGCCGACGCGGTCATCGACACGTCGCGATTGCATCGCGCGCGTTCCGACTGACGCGTGAAGGCCTTGCGTTTCCTGATTTGAAAAGCGGGGGAGTGGCGACGCGTCGACGGCGCGTGGCCGTGCTTCAGGCAGCGGCGCGCGTGCGCCGCCATTGAAGCCCGAGAGGCCGAACCCGTGGCAGGTGGCAACGCGGATCGCGCGCCGCCCGCCGCATGATGCGTTAAGCGCTGCGCCGGATCGCCGACGTCTCGCGGGGCAGTGCTTCGGTGCGCGCGCCGCAGCCGAGCAGGATCCCGGCGAGCAGCACCAGCAGGTGGCCTTCGGCGAAATCGAGCAGCAGCGAATTCGCGAGGCTGCCGATCGCGAAGATCGCGAGCCACGCGAGCAGCAGCTGCCGCGAACCCGGATCGAGCGCGCGGCTGCCGCGCGCGATCTGCACGATCAGGTTCACGAACAGCAATACGCCGAGCGCGCCGAGCTGCACGGCCATCAGCAGGTATTCGTTATGCGGATTCGACGTGAGCTGCCCTTCGGCGGCCGTCTTGCCGGCCGTGAGCTTCTCGAACTCGAACTCGAGGCCACCCGCGCCGTAGCCGATCACGGGACGCATGCGATACAGCTCGAGCCCCTTCTTGTACCACTCGAGACGCAGCCCGGTCGATGTGACCGCATCGGTCTGCCGATACTGCTGCACTTCCGACACCACCTTCACAAGCCGGCCGTTGTGCACCGTGCATGCAGCGACGACGAGTGCGACGCCCACCAGGACCAGTGCACCGGCGGCGAGGCCCGCGCGCAGCGCCGACTGGCGGCGCATCAACAGCACGAAACGCACCGCGACGACGAGGATCAGCAGCAGCGCGATGACCTGCCCGGTGCGCCCCTGCAGCATCACGAACACGTTGATCAGCGACCATGCGGCGACGGCGGCATACGCGGCTCGCGACAGCGCGGTGCGGGCCGAAAGCGCGAGGTCGGCGGCCTGGTAGAACAGCAGCGCGCCGAACATGCCGGCCGCAATGTGGTTCTTGAACACCCAGGCACGCGAGAGCGGCAGTTCGGTCGCATGCGCGGGCCCGATCGCGGTCAGCCCGAGATAGTTGGTGGTCGACAGCAGCAGGATCACGCACAGCGTCCCGAACCACGCTCGCCGCACGATCGGCGCCCAGTTCGAGTGGCGGAAGGCGAGCACGGCAAACGGCAGCAGCAGCAGCTTGTCGTACTTGGCGACCCAGTTCCACGCCTTCGGGTGCGGCGCGACGGTATAGGTGACGCTCGCGGTCAGCGCCGCGAGGATCAGGAGCGCCGCGAGCGACGCCGGTTCGGTGATGAACGTGCGCAGGTCGCGCCAGAATTCGGGGGAGATGACGAGCGCGGCCGCGAACAGCCCGCAGAACACGTTGGTCAGCGCGGTCGAGACGGGCACCATGCACAGCGCGATGACGGCGAAGGCGCGGGCGGCGGTCAGGCGCCGCGTGGCGGGAGCGGAAAACGAAAGCATCGGAACCTGTCGAATGGGCGAATGCGGCATGCAGGCACCGTGCTGCGCGCCGCGCGTCCCGGCGGCACCGCGCGGGACGAAGCGCGCAGTATACGCGAAGCGGCGGGCGTTTCTTTACCGTTTCCGGGGTCCGATCAGCTGAATGCGCGCTTGATCCGCGAGCGCAGCAGTGCGCGCTTCAGGCGTCCCTCGACGGCCGGCGTATCGAGCGCGAGTCGCGAGCCGGCCGGCTCGCCGCGATGCAGGTAGTAGCGGTCGAACGTGGCCTGGGTCATGCCCCATTTGTTAAGGAACTGGCGGCGGCCATCGTTCTTGACGATCTTGCCCGTGCTCTTCTGCTGGAAGTGATAGACGAGGCTGTCGCCGACGCCGAGGAAGATCCGGCAGCCGGCGTCCCAGAATTTCATCGAGAAGTCGTTGTCGCTGCTCATCCCCGGCGACAGCTCGCTGCTGTAGCCGCCGATGCGGTTCCACCAGTCGCGGTGCACGAGCGTCGGCGGCCAGGTCGAGCCGAGCCAGTCCGCGCGCGCGAGCCGCGGCGTTGCCGCGACGAGGCCGGCCGCGTCGAACTGTTCGGCGTCGCGGCCGAAATTGCTGACGACAACGCACGGATTGCGCGTGTCGACCGGCTCCACCATCGTGCCGGACAGCATGAACAGGTCGGTCGGCATCTGCTCGATGCGCCGCACGAGCGCCGCGTCCCAGCCGGGGCAGCAGTACATGTCGTCGTTCATGTAGACGACGTAGTCGCGCGTCGCGCGCGCGGCGGCCAGGTTCACCGCGTGGCAGATGCCGATGTTGGTCGGCGACGCGGTGTGCTCGATGCCTTCGCTGCGCACCCAGTCGAGCGTGCCGTCCGAGCCGTCGTTCACGTGCACGATGATCTGGTGGTCATGCGCCGAATGGCGGCGCAGGCTGTCGACGACGAGCTTGAGGTACGGCAGGTTGTTCCAGGTCGGGATGATGATGGAGAACATGGCGGTCGGATTCGGTGGTCGTCGTGTCGGCGGCGCGTGGCGCGGCGCCGCACTCGGGCGCGCATGGCGCGCGGGCAGCCCGGCATTGTAACGCCGGGCCGGCCACATGCCGGCGGCGTCAGGATCGGGGCAGGGCGGCGCGCGCTCAGCGGGTCGGCTCGTGGCCGAGCTTCAGGAACCGGTAGTACACCGTTTCCGCGTTGAACACGGCGATCATGAAGCCCGCGCGGCCGTCGAGAAACCCGCGCCGCAGCACGTAGGTCCGCACGAACGCCCATGCGCCGCGCGCAAGCGCCTTGCCGAAGCCGCCGCGCTGGCCGGCCGCGCGGCGCTGGCGCGCGCCGGCCGTCGAATACGCATCGAGCTTGCGCACGACGGTTTCGAAATCCTCGTACGAATAGTGCATCAGCTTGCCCGGCAGCCGCTGCGCGGGCGTGTCGAACACGAGCCGTTCGTGCACCAGGTCGTCGGAGAAGCGGGCGGTGCCGCGCCGGAACAGGCGCGGCACCCAGTCCGGATACCAGCCGCTGTGGCGGATCCATTGGCCGCAGAAGCTCGACAGCCGGTCGAGCGCATAGACCTGCGCGGCCGGTGCGCGAATGGCCGCGCGGATCGACTGCGCGAGTTCCGGGCTGACCACCTCGTCGGTGTCGAGCGACAGGATCCAGTCGGTCTCGAGGGCGTCGAGCGCGCGGTTCTTCTGCGGGCCGAAACCCGGCCAGTCGCGCTCGACGATCACGCGGGCGCCGTGCGCGCGGGCGATCGCCACGGTATCGTCGGTGCTGCCGCCGTCGATCACGACGACGTCGTCGGCGAAGGTCAGCGCGTCGAGGCACTGCGCGAGCCGCGCGGCCGCGTTGAGGGCGATGAGGGCGACGCCGAGGGTGGGTTCTGCCATGAAGTCGTCGAAAAGGCGGAGAAAAACGGTGAGCGGCAGTATACCCGCGCGCCGGCCGGCGGCCGCTTCGGCGGCGGCCATGCCGGCGAGGGCGGTGCAGCTATAATGTTGGGCCTTTTTCGGCACCCGCCGGACGGGGTGAATTCCGGGCAGTCACGCCCCGGGCGCCGCGTCGCGGCTCAAGAAGGATTGCCTTGGAAACCCAGAACACTCTTCGCAAACCGATGGACGGCACCGGTACGTCGCCGGTCACGGTCCTCAAGCGCCTGTGGCCGTACATCCGGCCGCTCATCGGCATCGTGGTGCTCGCCGTGATGACGATGGGCGTCGTCGCGGCCACGGAAGCCGGGATCCCGGCACTGCTCAAGCCGCTGCTCGATCACGGCTTCGGCTCGCACGGCAGCGACCGCGCGAAATGGTACGTGCCGATCGCGGTGATCGGCCTCGCGCTCGTGCGCGGCGTGTCGCAGTATGCGTCCAACTACCTGCTCAACTACGTGTCGAACCGCATCCTGCTGCAACTGCGGCTCGAGATGTTCCAGCGGATGATCCACACGGGCGCATCGTTCTTCCAGCGCGAGACCGCGAGCACCGTGATCAACGCGATCGTGTTCGAGGTCAACCAGATCCTGTCGGTGCTGACCGGCGTGATGGTCACGCTCGTGCGCGACTCGCTGACCGTGGTGTTCCTGCTCGGTTACCTGTTCTACCTGAACTGGCGGCTCACGCTGATCGTCGCGGTGATCCTGCCGGGCATCGGCTGGCTCGTCAGCAAGATCAACCGTCGCCTGCGCCGCCTGAACCGCGAGCACCAGACGCTGACCAACGAGCTGTCCTACATCGTCGAGGAGACGGTCGGCGGCTACAAGGTCGTGAAGGTGCACAACGGCGAAGCGTACGAGATGGATCGCTTCACGACGATGAGCAAGCGCCTGCGCGGCTACGCGATGCGCATGACGATCTCGGGCGGGCTCGCGCAGCCGCTGACGCAGTTCCTCGCGTCGATCGCGCTCGCGGTCGTGATCACGATCGCGGTCGTGCAGTCGACCAACGACCAGACGACGGTCGGCGGCTTCGTCGCGTTCGTCACGTCGATGCTGCTGGTGATTTCGCCGCTCAAGCACCTGATCGACGTCAACCAGCCGCTGCAGCGCGGGATGACGGCCGCCGAGCTGATCTTCGGGCTGATCGACGAGCCGGCCGAGCCGCAGGGCGGCGACCGTGCGCTGCCGAACGCTCGTGGCGAGATCGAATTCCGCGACGTGTCGTTCGACTACGGCGCCTCCGAGCGGCCGACGCTCGACCGCATTTCGTTCAAGGTCGCGCCGGGCGAGATGATCGCGCTCGCGGGGCCGTCGGGCAGCGGCAAGACGACCCTCGTCAACCTTTTGCCTCGCTTCTTCGATCCGACGGGCGGCGCGATCCTGGTCGACGGCGTGGCGGTGTCCGACTACGACATCCACGCGCTGCGCAGCCAGATGGCGATGGTCAGCCAGGACGTCGTGCTGTTCAACGATACGATCGCCGCGAACGTCGCGTACGGGCAGACGCCCGACCGCGCACGCGTGCAGGCGGCGCTCGAGGCCGCGAACCTCGCCGACGCGGTCGCCGCGATGCCGGACGGGCTCGACACGCTGGTCGGCGGTAACGGGATGCGTCTGTCGGGCGGCCAACGGCAGCGGCTCGCGATCGCGCGCGCGATCTACAAGGACGCGCCGATCCTGATCCTCGACGAGGCGACCTCGGCGCTCGATTCGGAATCCGAGCGCCACGTGCAGGCCGCGCTCGAGCGGCTGATGGAAGGGCGCACGACGCTCGTGATCGCGCACCGGCTGTCCACGATCGAGCGTGCGGACCGGATCCTCGTGCTCGAAGCCGGCAAGATCGTCGAAACGGGCAGCCACGACGAGCTGCTGCGCCATGGCGGGCTGTACGCGCACCTTCACCGGATCCAGTACCAGCAGCAGGCGGCGTGACGTCGGATCGCACCCGTGTGCTAGTCTTGATCCGGCAGGTCCGGTTTCGTTGTTTCCGGTTCGACGTGACAACACGGAGGGAAGGGCGATGAAGAAGACGCACGGGATGATGCTGGCCGCACTGGTCGCGGCGGGTTTCGCAGCGCCGGTTGCGATGGCGCAGGATCACGGCAACTACGACAACCGCGGAGACCACGGCGGCCCGGGTATGCGGCACGGCCACGGCCCGAGGCACATGCCGCCGGGGCAGGCGATGCATCGCGAAGACGACGTGCCGCCGCGCTGGGCCGACCAGCCGCGCCGTGAGTGGCACAGGGGCGATCGTCTCCCGGACGAATTCCGCGATCGCCAGTACGTGGTCGACGACTGGCGCGGCTACCGCCTGAGCCCGCCGCCGCGCGGCTATCACTGGGTGGGCGTCGGCGGCGACTACCTGCTCGTGCAGATCGGCTCGGGCATCGTGCTGCGGGTCGGTCCGTAACACCTGTCGTCGATCATCGATTCATCAGGCTGCCGGAGCGTGCGCTCCGGCAGCCGCGTCACTTGTCCTTATCCTTATCCTTGTCCGCCGCCCGGCGGAACCCGCGCCGCTCGATGTGCGACATCGCCCAGCACATGGCCAGCGCGCAGACGGTGCCGAGCGCCACTTCCCCGAGCCGCATCAGCGGAATGTCCCATAGCGGGCCGTTGCCCGGAAACAGCAGCACGATCGTCGTGGTCACGCCGCCGAGCCGAGCCGCGCTGCCGACATTCAGGCACCAGCAGCTGATGATCGTGACCGCGACCGCGATCGCATAGGCGACGAGGCGGTCGCCACCGAGCGCGGCACCCGCGAAGCCGACCAGGCCGCCGATCATCGCGCCGATGAACTGGTCGCGCGACAGCGACATCGTGTCCGAATAGTTGTGCTGCGTGACGGCGATCGCGGTGACCGCCGCCCACACGGCCTGCTCGGTGTGCAGCGCGCGACCGATCGTGTACGCGAGGCACGCGCCGCAGACCGCTTGCAACGCCATCAGCGCGCCTTGCGTGAGCCGCTCGCCGAAAGTCAGCCCCTTGAACAGATCGAAGATCGACTGCTGGATCTGTTGGCGGGCTTCGTTGAGTGTCCTGATCGTATCCATCGTGTCGGGCCGGGAAGCGGGTGCGGGCGCGTCAGTGCGCCTGTTCCGACGGCGCGGCGGCCGGCTCTCCGGCGGCCGCATCGCCGTTGTCGACGCGCGTTTCCGGCATCGCGAGCCAGACCAGCAGCACGGCGAGCGCGCCGGCGGCGGCGAGCCCGAAGAAGCTGACCGCATTGCCGAAGTGATCGGCGACAAAGCCGGCCACGGCCGTGCTGAGCGTCGCGCCGATTCCGGCCGCAAGCCCGAACAGCCCGATGCACAGGTTGTAGCGGCCCTTGCCGCCTGCGACATCGGCCGCGATCAGCGGCAGCATCACACCGAACACGGCCGCGCTGATGCCATCGAGCATCTGCACCGGCACCAGCAGGTAGGGGCTGCTCACGCCGGCGAACAGCAGCGCGCGCACCGGCAGCGCCGAGAAGCCGAGCAGCAGGATCGGCCGGCGTCCCCAGCGTTGCGCGGAGCGACCGACCCACGGAGACAGCATCGCGACGATCGCCTGCGGCACGATGATGCACGCGGCGATCACGAGCTGCACGTTCTCGCCCATGCCGGCCGTCACTTCGCCGGCCGCGAGGTTGAGCATCGCCGCGTTCGACAGGTGGAACAGCACGACGCATGCCGCGAAGGTCAGCATCCGGCGATCGCGCAGCAGCTCGGTCAGCGTCTCGCGTGCCTCGCCTTCGTCGTGGTCGTCGGGTTTCGGCGCATGCGGAATCACTTCGTGTGTCGGCTGGATCATCGCGAGCGCGAACAGCGCGGGCAATGCCAGCACGGCGGTCAGCCAGAACACAGCGCGCGCGGAGAAATACTCGCCGGTGAGCCCCATCAGGCCCGCGGCGATCGCGCTGCCGATCGATGCCCAGCGCGCGTTGCGGCCGAGCCGGTCGCCGAGGTCGGCGCGGCCGACCAACGAGAACGAGATCGCGGCCATCGCGGGCACGAGCATGCAGCTCGCGAAGCCGTGGAACACTTCGGCCGCGATCACCGGCACGATCGTCGGGCTCGACGCGAGCAGCACCGCGGACAGGATGATGGCCGCGATCGCCCATGCGGCCGCGCCTTTCTTGTTCTTCAGCGCGTCGACGGCGGCGCCGCCCGGCACCTGGCTGACCATCGCGCTGATCGTGCCGATCGACAGCACCATGCCGATCTCGCCCTGCGTCCACTTGTGCGACGCGAGGTAGGACGCGATGAACGGACCGAACCCGGTTTGAACGTTTGCAACGAAAAAGTTGAGCCAGTCGAGGGCCCGGAGACTGCGAACGCTGACGGAATGCTTGATCGTCATCGGGCGGCACTCGCAGGCGAAGCCGGCGCGGCGGCAGTAACCGGCGGCGAGACCACGACGATCGGCTTGTCGGCCGCGTAGGGCGGCGACGCCTTGATCTGCGCGTCGTTCAGGTCGAGTTGCGGACGCAGCGCCTTGTCGCGCATGACGAAGCGCAACGCGCCCCAGCTCGCGGCGATCGAGCGGCGGTCGGTATTGACGAGCCCGCCGAGGTCGAGCACGACGGCCTGCGGTTGCGCGCCGCGGTCGATCAGCACGTCGACGACCCGGCCGATCTTCGTGCCGTTCGGGCGTTCGACGTCGCTGTCGAGCAGCGGCAGACGCGTCGCGGGCGACGCCGCGGCCGAGCCCGACAGCGGTACGGCCTTGGGTCGGGCGGCCGGCGGCAGGTCGCCCGACGGCACGTCGAGCACGATCGGCTCCTGTTTGCCGCCCGGCGTGAAGCGGAACACGTTCCACGGGAAGACGACCTTGCGGTCGCCGACACCCATGAACCCCTGGAGGTTGACGATCATCTCGCGCGGTTTGCCGCTTGCGTCGGTCACCATGTCGACCGCGCGGCCGATCACCTTGCCGTTGCGGCGCGCGACCTCGCTGTCGAGCAGCGCATGGATCTGGGTGCGGTCGAGCGGGCGTGTCGCGACGAGCGGCGGCGGGGGCGGCGGGGGCGGCGTCGGCGATTCGGGGCGCTGCACCGGCTTCGGCTTCGTCACTTCACGGTGCGGCTTCTTCGGCGCTTCCGGTTCCTCCGGCTGGACGAGCGGCGGCACGGGCGGCATCGTCAGCGGTTCGCCGGCGGTTTCCCCGACGGGCTCGACGAGCGCCTCGCTGATCGGCGCGGGCGGATTCTGGGTCGGCAGCAGCCCGCAGCCGGACAGCAGCGCGGCGGCCGCGAGAACGAGGAAGACCGTCGAGGACGGTAACGACATGCGGGATGCGGGAAACGGGAGTCCGCCGCTCATTGACACTCACTCCATGGGTCGGGGGCGGGCCCGGAGGCTCGCGGCTGGCGATGGATGGCGGGTGCGGGCGGCGCACCACGCGAGGTGAGAGTTTAACGTGTCTTGCTTTCAGGACCGATTTCGATGGCCGATTGGAGGCGGACCGTCGGGAAAAGGAAGGGATCGGTGGCGGGCCGAGGGATGCCGAGTGATGGTCGAGGATGCAGCCGCGGCGCCTGATCAGGGGTAGTCACGGTCGACACGGCGTGAATCGTGCGAGCCGTGCCGGTTGCGCGGGTGTCGGGAGGCGGGTAACGGAGGCGGAAGTGAAGGCGGGACATCCAGGCGCCGGCCTGGCCCGCCGTCATGGCGGGCCGGCGCGGGCGCTGCCCGATGCAGGCAGAAACCGGAAAGTCAGGCGTCCGGATACCACGCATCGGTGAATTCGCTGACCTTGACGTCGGTCAGCTCGGGCCGTGCGGCCAGCCATGCACGGACGTTTTCGCGGTCGGCATCGGTCGTCGTGCCGCGCGGTGCGCCGGAGATCACGTATGCGCCGATCCCTTCGTCGGCGGACGCGACGGTCAGCAGCCCGTTCGCTTCGACGAAATCGATGAACGAATCGATCAGCTGGCCGCGTTCGAGGTCGGACAATTCTTTGCTGTATTGCGCGGTTGCGTTGAACGCGAGTTCCTGGAACTCGGCGATGTGGAGTTTCTTGCGCTGGCGGCGGTTGTGGCGTTGGCTCATGGTGTGTGGTGCGTGAACGGTTGCAGGGAGAATGGTCGGGCAGTGTAGCGCATGGCTGACCGGCGGTCTCGGTTTCGAGCTGAGCGCACGAAGCAGATCAGCTCGCGTTCGCCGATTTCATCCATTTCCTGAAGTTTCGCCGCGATTAGCGGCTCTGAAACGACACGACCGTCGAACAGATCATTTCCGACGTTCTGAACCAGCATCCGCAGGCGGCTACAACCAGCTTGTGATGGACGACGCGACCGGGCAGAACCGCGTGCAGCTGGTGAGCAGCAGCGCGAACAGCCTGCTGCATCTCGGTTACATCATCGACCAGAGCGGCAATTCGCGCGGCGCGTGTCTCGGCAGCGGCTTCGACCTGCGCTCCGATGCGTTCGGCGCGGTGCGGGCGAGCCAGGGCCTGCAGGTAACGACGCATCCGAAGTCGGCCAATAGCCAGCCGTTCGTCATGACTAGAGGAAGATTGATGGCGCGTAAACTGCCAAAATGAATACGTATATGCCCGGAGAAATTGCATGCAGATGAATGACGCCGACGTGCGGGAATTGCGCGATCGATGGAAATCAGGGAAGTACAAGGATTTGCTCGACGCAAGCAAGAACGCGTTGCCGGACGACGCATGGGTGCCTTTGTGCGATACCGTGCCTCATTTTGCGGACGGCTCGCCGGCGCTCGACCTGCGCGGCGCGGCGCTACTGGACGGCAAGCTGAAAAACCTGGAACTGGGTGGCAGCCATCTAGGCTTTGCGGAGTTCGATGCCACGCAATTCGACGAGGTCGGGTTTCAGTACGCCATTCTCGATGGCGCATCCTTCAGGGGATGCGAATTCCATCTCGCACAGATGCTTCCCGTCTACGGCGATGGCACCGATTTTCGTCATGCACGATTCCGGAAATCGTTCATTGAATCTGCCAGGTTCACCAATGCCGATTTTTCCGGTGCGACACTGAACGACGGAAGCCTGAATTCGTCGCAGATGACGACGTGCAATTTTTCTGGTCTGCTGACCGAAAGAAACGATTGGCGATGGAATACGATGACTTGCTGCGATTTTGTGGCAGCACGTTTCGTCGAGTGCAGACTGACGGCGACCCGATTCGACGGCGCCAGGCTGATCGATGCAGCGTTCGAGAATTGCGATCTGAGCGGGGTGGACTTTCGTGGTGCCGATTTGACGAGCGTGCGCTTTCTCGGTGGCACATTCGGCGACGTGCAGCAGGGCGAGACGACATACCGTACGCGGTTCGACGATACGCCGGAAGCGCGCCGAGCGGTTGCCGCAGGCGGTACGGAGAATCGGCACGCAATCGAATGGTGTCCTGTCACACCCGATTCGAGCGAACCGATTCGGCCAACCGCTTCACGGAGACTGAAGGGCAGGCCCGGTGACGTCGTACCGCAGAGCGGCTGGTGGGTGAGCCCGGCCCTCGGCAGCGAGCAGGGCCGGCGCTACTTCAACGCGGGAGAGCGATTTCCGGACATCCAGTCAACGAACTGGGGGCTTGTGATCTGGAGTTATCACGCCGACGATCAAGGCTGAAATGCGCGCCAGCCGCATCCGATATTCGATATTCGCGCGCCCGACAACCGTCACATCAGCACGATATCGTACTGCTCCTGGCTCAGGTTCGACTCGACCTGCAGCGACACCGGCTTGCCGATGAAGTCGATCAGCATCGCGAGATGCTGCGACTCCTCGTCGAGGAACAAATCGATCACCTGCTGCGCGGCGATCACGCGGAATTCGCGCGGGTTGAACTGGCGTGACTCGCGCAGGATCTCGCGCAGGATGTCGTAGCACACGGTGCGCGACGTCTTCACCTGGCCCTTGCCCTGGCAGGTCGGGCACGGCTCGCACAGCACGTGCGCGAGCGATTCGCGCGTGCGCTTGCGCGTCATCTCGACGAGCCCGAGCTGCGAGAAGCTGTTGACCGTCACGCGCGTGCGATCGCGCGACAGCGCCTTCTTCAGCTCGGACAGCACCGCGTCGCGATGCTCGGCGTTCTCCATGTCGATGAAGTCGATGATGATGATCCCGCCGAGGTTGCGCAGACGCAGCTGCCGCGCGATCGTATGCGCGGCCTCGAGGTTGGTCTTGAAGATCGTGTCGTCGAAGTTGCGTGCACCGACGTAGCCGCCGGTGTTCACGTCGATCGTCGTCATCGCCTCGGTCTGATCGATCATCAGGTAGCCGCCCGACTTGAGGTCGACGCGGCGCGACAGTGCGCGCTGGATCTCCGTCTCGATGTTGTACAGGTCGAACAGCGGCCGCTCGCCGGTGTAGTGATGCAGCTTCGGGCTCACCGCCGGCGTGAACTCGCCCGCGAATTCCGCGAGGCGCTGGTAGGTCTCGCGCGAATCGACCTGGATGCGCGTCGTGTCGTCGTTCGCGAAATCGCGCAACACGCGCTGCGCGAGATCGAGATCCTGGTACAGCAGGCTCGTCGCCGGCAGCCGCTGCGCTTGCGCGACGATCGTCGCCCAGGTCTTGCGCAGATACGTGACGTCGCCCGCCAGTTCGTCGGAAGTCGCATCCTCGGCGATCGTGCGCACGATGTAGCCGCCTTTCTCGTCCGGCGGGATCACGGCGGTCAGCCGTGCGCGCACGGCCTCGCGCTCGGCCTCGCTCTCGATCTTCTGCGAGATGCCGATGTGCGGCTCCTGCGGCAGGTACACGAGCGTGCGGCCCGCGATGCTGACCTGCGTCGACAGTCGCGCGCCCTTCGTGCCGATCGGATCCTTGATCACCTGGACCATCAGCGTCTGGCCCTCGAAGACGGTCTTCTCGATCGGCTGGTGCGGCGCGCCCGACTGCGGCTCGCCCGCGAGGCGCGGATGCCAGATGTCGGCGACGTGCAGGAACGCCGCGCGCTCGAGGCCGATGTCGATGAACGCCGACTGCATGCCGGGCAGCACGCGCACGACCTTGCCGAGGTAGATGTTGCCGACCCGCCCGCGCGACAGCGTGCGCTCGACGTGAAGCTCCTGCACCGCGCCTTGCTGCACGAGTGCGACCCGCGTTTCCTGCGGCGTGAGGTTGATCAGGATTTCTTCGTTCATGGTGGGATTCAGAAGTCGACGCGCGCGGCGCGCAGCAGTGCCGCAGTCTCAAAGAGGGGCAGACCCATGATACCCGAATGGGAGCCCTCGATTCGCTCGATGAATTCGGCCGCACGCCCCTGGATCGCGTAGGCGCCGGCCTTGCCGAACGGTTCACGGCTGTCGACGTAACGTTCGAACGCGTCGCGCGGCGTGGCCGCGAAGCGCACCGACGAGCGCGACAGCGCGGGCGGCAGCAGTTCGCCGTCGGCGCCGATCACCGCGACCGCGGTGAGCACCTCGTGTTCGCGGCCCGCCAGGCGGGTCAGCATCGCGAGCGCGTCGGCGGCATCGGCCGGCTTGCCGAGGATCGCGCCGTCGATCGTCACGGTGGTGTCCGCAACCAGCACCGGCGCGGCCGGCTTGCCGCTCGCGACGAGGCGCGCACGTGCGGCCTCGGCCTTCGCGACGGTCACGCGCCGGACGTACGCATCGGCGGCTTCGCCGGGCAATTCGGCTTCGAGCGCCTCGGCGTCCTCGTCGGGGCGCGGCAGCAGCAATTCGAAGCGCACGCCGATCTGCAGCAGCAGCTCCTGGCGGCGCGGGCTTTGCGAAGCGAGGTAGAGAATCGGGAAAAGGGCGGGGGGCGTGCTGGACGGCATGGTGTCGTTATCTCGTTGTGCGCGCGCGTCGCGCGTCCAGAAGACGACGCGTCATGCGCGGTGATAGGGGTGATTCTGCGTGATGCTCCACGCCCGGTAAAGCTGTTCGGCAAGCAGCACGCGCACCATACCGTGCGGCAGCGTCATGCTCGAAATGCGCAGTAGCAGGTCGGCGCGCGCCTTGAGTTCCGGATCGAGCCCGTCGGCGCCGCCGATCACGAATGCGACGTCACGGCCGTCCTGCTGCCAGCCGGGCAGCGCCTGCGCGAGCTGCATGGTGGTCCAGTCGCGGCCGCGCTCGTCGAGCGCGACGATGCGCGCGCCCTTCGGCAGCGCGGCCTCGATCTTCTGCCGCTCGGCCGCCATCACGCTTTCCGCGCTGCGGCCGCCCGAACGCAGTTCGGGCTTGATCTCGCGCAGCTCGATGCGCAGCTCGGGCGGCATGCGCTTCGTGTATTCGTCGAAGCCGGACGCGATCCAGCCGGGCATCTTGTGGCCGACCGCGAGGATGAATAGCTTCATCGGGACGACTCGCTGCGGCTCAGCGGCGGCGGGCCGCCGTCTTGCGCGCCGGGCGTGCGGGCGCTTCTTCCTCGTCGTCCTCGCCTTCGCTGGCCGTCGCGAAACCGTCCTTGCCGCCGCCGAGCTTCATCCGCACGGGCTTGTCGCCCCAGATTTCCTCGAGGTTGTAGTACTGGCGCAGCGCCGGTTGCAGGATGTGCACGACGGCGTCGCCGCAGTCGACCAGCACCCATTCGCCCGTGTCTTCGCCCTCGGAGCTGACGATGTCGCCGCCGGCTTCCTTGACCTTGTCGCGCACGCTCGACGCGAGCGCCTTGGTCTGGCGGTTCGACGTGCCCGACGCGACGATCACTCGGTCGAACAGTTCGGTCAGGTGGCTGGTGTTGAACACCTTGATGTCTTGCGCCTTGATGTCTTCGAGAGCGTCGACGATCACGCGCTGCAGTTTGCGGATATCCATGGAATCAGGAATGGTAGAGACGATGTTGAAGAATATAGGCCCAGACGGCGGCCGGTACATGCTCGGCCGACGCGTCGGGCATCTGCGCATGACGCGCGATGCATTCGCGCAGGTGCGCACGGATGTCGGTTGCGGCGATATCGAACGCCAGTGTCGTGTCGATCAGCAGGTGGCCGGCCGGTGTCGCTTTCAGCACATCGGCGCCGGCCTGCCGCCGCGCGATTTCCCGTGCGACGGCCGGTGGCGCCGTGCCGAGGTCGAAGCCCGGGCGCGTCGACGCGCACACGTGCGCGTAGTCGAACAGCTTGCGCCAGTCGCGCCACGTGTCGAGCCGCACGAGCTGGTCGGCGCCGATCAGCAGCGACAGCGAGGCGTCGGGGCCGATCCGATCGCGCCAGCGCGCGAGCGTCTCGACCGTATAGGTCGGCCCCGCGTGCTCGATCTCGTCGGTCGCGACGGTGATCGTCACGCCGGGCAGGGACAGCGAGCCGGCAGCGGCGCGCGTCATCGCGAGCCGATGCTCGGCGGCCGACACGTCGCGCTTTTGGTAAGGCTGCCCTGCGGGCAGCAGCACGAGGTCGGTCAGGCCGAGCACGTCGGCGAACCGGCGCGCGAGCGCGAGGTGGCCGTCGTGGATCGGATCGAACGTGCCGCCCAGCAGGCCGATGCGACGTAACGGCGGGCGCGGCTGCGGGGCGGGGCGGGCGGTGGTGTCCAGAAAAACGTGTCCTGTTCTTGGGGCGGCGGGGCGCGACGGGCTCAGACCCAGTCGCGCGGCACGAGGAACTCGCTCAGGCGTGCTTCGGGCGAGCCCGGCTCGGGCTGCCAGTTGTAGCGCCAGTTCGCGACCGGCGGCATCGACATCAGGATCGATTCGGTCCGGCCACCGCTTTGCAGGCCGAACAGCGTGCCGCGGTCGAACACGAGGTTGAATTCCACGTAGCGGCCGCGCCGGTAAGCCTGGAAGTCGCGTTCGCGCTCGCCGTACGGCAGCGCGACCCGGCGTTCGACGATCGGCAGGTACGCGTTCAGGAACGCGTCGCCGACGCGCTGCATCATCTCGAACGAGCGTTCGAATCCGGGTTCGGAGAAGTCGTCGAAGAAGATCCCGCCGATGCCGCGCGTCTCGTTGCGGTGCTTCAGGAAGAAATACTCGTCGCACCACGTCTTGAAACGCGGATAGAGCTCGGCACCGAACGGGTCGAGCGCGTCCTTGCAGGTCTGGTGGAAATGCCGCGCGTCGTCCTCGAACGGATAAACCGGTGTCAGATCCATCCCGCCGCCGAACCAGAAGATCGGCGCCTCGCCGGGCTTCGTCGCGATCAGCATCCGCACGTTCATGTGCACCGTCGGGCAGTACGGGTTGCGCGGGTGCAGCACGAGCGACACGCCGAGCGCCTCGAAGCCGCGGCCGGCCAGCTGCGGGCGCGCGGCGCTCGCCGACGGCGGCAGCGCGTCGCCCGAGACGTCGGAAAAACCGATCCCCGCGCGCTCGAACACGCGGCCGCCTTCGAGAATCCGCGTGCAGCCGCCGCCGCGCAGGCGCTCTTCCGGCCCGCGCTGCCACGCATCGGTCGCGAGCGGCGTGCCGTCGAGCGCGCCGAGCGCGTCGGCGATGCGTGTCTGCAGGCCCTGGAGGTACGTGCGCACGCGCGCCACGTCGTAGGTCGAATCGGTCATGTCTGAACTGGGTGCCTCCGCGCGAAGCGGGGGCCGTAAAAAAGGCATCTGCCGGGCATTCTATCGAACCCCGGCAGAGGAGGCCGCCGCTTGTGACGGCAGGCGGCGGTCAGGGCGTCACGCGCTCTTGCGGTTCAGCGCGCGGAAGCCGATGTCGCGGCGGTACTGCATGCCTTCGAAATTGATCTGATTGATCGTGTCGTACGCATGCTGCTGGGCTTCGCGCACCGAATCGGCGAGACCGACCACGCACAGCACGCGGCCGCCCGACGTGACGAGCTTGTCGCCTTCGGCGAGCGTCGTGCCCGCATGGAACGTCACGGCCTGTTCGGTCTCGGCCGGGATCCCGTTGATGCGGTCGCCCTTGCGCGGCGCGTCCGGATAACCGTGCGCGGCCAGCACGACGCCGAGCGCAGTGCGGCGGTCCCAGTCGAGCTCGACCGTGTCGAGCGTGCCCGCGATCGCCTGTTCGACGACCTTCGAGAAATCGCTCTTCAGGCGCGCCATGATCGGCTGCGTCTCGGGGTCGCCCATCCGGCAGTTGAACTCGAGCGTGCGCGGATTACCTTCCTTGTCGATCATCAGGCCCGCATACAGGAAGCCCGTGAAGCGGATGCCGTCCTTCTCCATCCCGCGCACCGTCGGCATGATGATTTCGCGCATCACGCGTGCGTGCATCTGAGGCGTGACGATCGGCGCGGGCGAGTAGGCGCCCATGCCGCCCGTGTTCGGGCCGCGGTCCTCGTCGAGCAGGCGCTTGTGGTCCTGGCTCGAGGCCAGCGCCAGCGCGTGCTTGCCGTCGACCATCACGATGAAGCTCGCTTCCTCGCCGTCGAGGAATTCCTCGATCACGACGCGCGCGCCGGCGTCGCCGAGCTTGTTGCCCGACAGCATCATGTCGACGGCTTCGTGTGCTTCTTCCAGCGTCATCGCGACGACGACGCCCTTGCCGGCCGCGAGGCCGTCGGCCTTCACGACGATCGGCGCACCCTTCGCGTCGATGTACGCGTGTGCGGCAGCCACGTCGGAGAACGTTTCGTACTCGGCGGTGGGGATGCCGTGGCGCTTCATGAACGCCTTCGCGAAATCCTTCGAGCTTTCGAGCTGCGCGGCTTCGCGGGTCGGGCCGAACACCTTCAGGCCGCGCGCGCGGAACAGGTTGACGATGCCGGCCGCGAGCGGCGCTTCCGGCCCGACGAGCGTGAACGCGACGCCTTCGCGTTCCGCGAAATCGGCGAGTTCGTCGAGCGCCGTGATGTCGACGTTCTTCAGACGCTCGTCCTGCGCCGTGCCGCCATTGCCGGGCGCGACGTAGACCATCTGGACACGCGGCGACTGCGCGAGCTTCCACGCCAGCGCATGTTCGCGGCCGCCGGAACCGACGACGAGTAGTTTCATGGGATTCCCCGCAGACTAGAAAACAGGGCGGCCGGCACGCTCAGGCGCGCCGGCCGCGAAATCGGTCGGGCCGCCGCCGCGACGATGCGCACGGCGGCCGGCATCTCATTCCTCGACGATGACAGCGTTCGTATACACCTCCTGCACGTCGTCGAGGTTTTCGAGCGCGTCCAGGAGCTTCTGCATCTTCGCCGCATCGTCGCCGGTGAATTCGACTTCGTTCTGCGGCTTCATCGTCACTTCGGCGAGTTCGGCCTTGAAGCCCGCGGCTTCGAGCGCGTCCTTCACCGCCGAGAAGGCCTGCCAGTCGCACAGCACTTCGATCGAGCCGTCGTCGTTCGTGCTGACGTCGTCCGCGCCGGCTTCGAGCGCCGCTTCCATCAGCGCGTCTTCCGACGTGCCGGGCGCGAACAGGAACTGGCCGACGTGATCGAACATGAACGCGACCGAACCGTCGGTGCCCATGTTGCCGCCGAACTTCGAGAACGCGTGACGGACTTCCGCGACCGTGCGGGTGCGGTTGTCGGTCAGCGTGTCGACGATGATCGCCGCGCCGCTGATGCCGTAGCCTTCGTAACGGATTTCTTCGTAGTTCGCGCCGTCCGCGCCGCCGACGCCGCGGTCGATCGCGCGCTTGACGTTGTCTTTCGGCATGTTCGCGTCGGCTGCCTTGTCGACTGCGAGACGCAGACGCGGGTTCGAGCTGGCGTCGCCGCCGCCGAGGCGGGCCGCGACCTGGATTTCCTTGATCAGGCGGGTCCAGATCTTGCCGCGCTTCGCGTCGGCCGCTGCCTTCTTATGCTTGATGTTGGCCCATTTCGAATGACCAGCCATACCTTTCTCCGTGCCCGGGCGCGCTGCGCGGGCGATTGTGCCAATGTGTCGTTGAATCGGCGGCCGTCTGGGCGGGCATGATGCCGCGGGGCCGCGCGTGTCGAGTGGAACGTGATTTTATCACGCGGCGACCGTCGCTTCGGGGCCGCCGTGCATGGCCGAACGGCCGGGAGGGCCGCTCGGAGCGCCGTGCCGCGCCCCCCCGGCGCCGCCGTGCGTCAGTTCTTGGTGCCGAACAGGCGGTCGCCCGCGTCGCCCAGGCCCGGCACGATGTACGCGTGCTCGTTCAGGTGCGAGTCGAGCGATGCGACGAACAGCTTCACGTCCGGGTGCGCGTCCTGGAACACCTGCACGCCCTCGGGCGCGGCGACCAGTGCGACGAACGTGATGTTCGCGGCCGGCACGTTGCGGCGCTTGAGCACGTCGACCGCGTGCACGGCCGAATAGCCGGTCGCGACCATCGGGTCGCACAGGATGAAGATGCGATCCTCGAGATCGGGCAGGCGCACCAGGTATTCGACCGGGCGGTGATCCTCGGCGCGGTACACGCCGATGTGGCCGACGCGCGCGGACGGCACCAGGTCGAGCAGGCCGTCCGACATCCCGATGCCGGCGCGCAGCACGGGCACGATCGCGAGCTTCTTGCCCGCGATCACCGGCGCGTCGACCGCCACGAGCGGGGTTTCGACCCGCTTGGTCGTGATCGGGAGGTTACGGGTGATCTCGTAGCCCATCAGCAGCGTGATCTCGCGCAGCAGTTCGCGGAACGTGCGCGTCGACGTGTCCTTGTCGCGCATGTGGGTCAGCTTGTGCTGGATCAGCGGGTGATCAGTGATGAAGAGATTCGGGAAACGGCTGTCCTGTTTCATGACGGGGTGCCTTGGCGGCAAAAGGGGATCGGGGGCGGCGATGGCGCGAGGCCGGCCGCCGCTTATGGTCGCAATTTTACCAAGGCGCGCCACCTGATCCGGATATTATCGACGTCTCACGACAATCCGCGCGCCGTGTTCGCCCGTTTCCGACCGCTCGCCCGTCCGGCGATGCGGGCAGCTGCGCCGGCGCGCGTCGCCATAAGGGAATCGACGATGGATCTCGGCATCGCAGGAAAGACCGCGCTCGTGTGCGCGGCGAGCAAGGGGCTCGGGCGCGGCTGCGCGGAAGCGCTGGCCGCCGAGGGCGTGAATCTCGTGATCGTCGCGCGCACGCGCGACACGCTGGAGGAAACCGCGGAGGAGATCCGCGCCGGGTCGAACGTGTCGGTCACCGCCGTCGCCTGCGACATCACGACGCCCGACGGCCGCGCGGCCGCGCTCGCCGCCTGCCCGCAGCCGGACATTCTCGTGACGAATGCCGGCGGGCCGCCGCCCGGCGACTTCCGTGATTTCTCGCACGACGACTGGATCCGCGCGCTGGAGTCGAACATGCTGACGCCGATCGAACTGATCCGCGCGACCGTGGACGGGATGATCGGGCGCGGTTTCGGCCGGATCGTCAACATCACGAGTTCGGCCGTGAAGGCGCCGATCGACGTGCTCGCGCTGTCGAACGGTGCACGCTCGGGACTGACCGGCTTCGTCGCGGGGCTGTCGCGCAAGGTCGCGGGGCAGGGCGTGACGATAAACAATCTGCTGCCCGGGCTGTTCGACACCGACCGGATCGCGACGACGCTCGCCGCGTCGGCGAAGGCGCAGGGCGTGACGGTCGACGAGATGCGCGCGCGGCGCGCGAAGGAAATCCCGGCCGGGCGCCTCGGCACGCGTGCCGAATTCGGCGCGGCGTGCGCGTTCCTCTGCAGCGTCCATGCCGGCTACATCACCGGGCAGAACTGGCTGCTCGACGGCGGCGCGTATCCGGGTACGTTCTGACGCGCGCACCGCCATTCACGCATACGACAACAATCGACCCACGAAGGAAACGGAGATGAGCAAACCCCGCATCGCATTGATCGCGCACGACGCGAAGAAGGACGAGATCGTCGCGCTCGCGGGCCAGTACCGCGAGACGCTCGCGCAATGCAGGCTGGTCGGAACGGGCACGACGGGCGGCCGCATCGCCGCCGCGCACGGGCTCGAGGTCGAGCGCAAGCTGTCGGGGCCGCTCGGCGGCGACCTGCAGATCGGTGCGGAACTGGCCGAAGGCCGCGTCGACATCGTCGTGTTCCTGCGTGACCCGATGACCGCGCAGCCGCACGATCCGGACATCACCGCGCTGGTGCGCGCGTGCGACGTGCACGACGTGCCGGTCGCGACGAACGTGGCGACCGCGCGGATGCTGCTCGACGACCTGGCGCGGAACATGCAGGACGTCTGCTAGTCGCCCGCCGGCCTGATTGCCCTTGCTGGTGGCAGGGCCATGCACGCCCGGCGGTGACGCGCGAGAATCGGGCGTCGCGACGCGCACCGCCGCCGGTCCTGTACCGATCGGCACCGGCTGGCGTCGGCGACCCGAATTTCCCCTGACCGATTCAGAAACGAGGAGCGAAACGATGCCGAAAGCAATCCGATACGACCAGCCGGGCGGCCCGGACGTGATGAAGTGGGTCGATGTCGAGGTCGGCGAACCGAAGGCGGGCGAAGTCCGCATCCGGCAGCACGCGGTCGGGCTCAACTACATCGACGTGTATTTCCGCACTGGCCTCTATCCGCAGCCGCTGCCCGGTGGCCTCGGGATGGAGGCGGCGGGCGAGGTGACGGCCGTCGGCGACGGCGTGACCGCGCTCAAGGCGGGCGACCGCGTCGCCTACGTCGGGCAGCCGCCGGGCGCGTACGCGCAGGAGCGCGTGATGCCGGCCGAGCGGCTCGTGAAGCTGCCCGACGGGATCAGCTACGACGACGCGGCATCGGTGATGCTGCAGGGACTGACCGCGCACTACCTGCTGCGCCGCACGTACCCGGTGAAGGCCGGTGACACGATCCTGATCCACGCGGCGGCCGGCGGTGTCGGCCTGCTCGTGTGCCAGTGGGCGAAGGCGCTCGGCGCGACCGTGATCGGGACGGTCGGCTCCGACGAGAAGGCCGCGCTCGCAAAGGCGCACGGCTGCGATCATCCGATCGTCTATACGCGCGAGAACTTCACGCAGCGCGTGAAGGAGATCACGAACGGCGCGGGCGTGCCGGTCGTCTACGACTCGATCGGCAAGGACACCTACATCGGCTCGCTCGACTGCCTCGCGCCGCTCGGTCTGTTCGTCAGCTTCGGCAATGCGTCGGGCCCGCTGCCGCCGATCGACTCGAAGGAGTTCTCGTCGCGCGGCTCGCTGTTCTTCACGCGGCCGACGCTGTTCTCGTACATCGCGAAGCGTGCGGATCTCGAATCCGCGGCCGCCGAGCTGTTCGACGTGATCCTGTCGGGCAAGGTGAAGACGAGCATCAACCAGCGCTATCCGCTCGCGGAAGTCGGCCGCGCGCATGAAGATCTCGAAGCGCGCAAGACGACCGGCTCGACGATCCTCGTTCCCTGACGCATCCCTTCGTGCCGCACCATGCCGGCACGCATCCTGACGGGCGGCGCTGGCCGCCGCCCGTCCCGTCTTCATCCGGCCGCCGTTTCCCACCGCACGCGTTTACGCGTTTTTTATACCGGCCCGATGACCTTTGACCCGACCTTTACGCGCGTTCCCATAAGGTTCTAGTCGTCCGATTTCGACGACGGAGAACAAAAAATGGATGGGGTTTTCATCGGCGCACTGGTGTTGTTCACCGCGCTGATCCTCGGTTTGCTTGCCGGTTGCGAGAAGCTCGTGCAATACGGTCGCGGGGGGCGCGCATGACCTGGATGCTTTGGCTCGCGGGTGCCTCGACGGCCCTGCTGTTCGCGTATCTCGTCTTTGCGCTGCTGCGCGCGGAGGACATCGAATGAACGCGAACAACCTGTTGCAGATACTGCTGTTCATCGTCGTGCTGCTCGCGGCGGCCGTGCCGGTCGCGCGCTACCTGACGGGCGTGATGGACGGCAGTTCGCGCGTCGTGCGCGTGTTCGGGCCGCTCGAGCGCGCGCTGTACCGCATCGCCGGCGTCGACGCCGGCACCGAAATGAACTGGAGGCAGTATGCGATCGCCACGATCGCGTTCAACGCGCTCGGCGCGCTGTTCCTGTACGGTCTGCTGCGCCTGCAGGGCTTGCTGCCCGGCAATCCGCAGCAATTCGGCGCGATGACGGCCGACGGTGCCTTCAACACGGCCGTCAGCTTCGTCACCAACACCAACTGGCAGGACTACACGCCCGAGCAGACCGTCAGCTACCTGACGCAGATGCTCGGCCTGACCGTGCAGAACTTCCTGTCGGCGGCAACGGGCATCGTCGTGGTGATCGCACTGATCCGCGGCTTCGCGCGTCATACCGCGCAGACGATCGGCAACTTCTGGGTCGACCTCACGCGCGTGACGATGTACGTGCTCGTGCCGATGTCGATGATCATCGCCGCGCTGCTGATGAGCCAGGGTGTGATCCAGAACATGAAGGCTTACCAGGACGTGCCGGTGCTGCAGGCGAGCACCTACGCGGCGCCGAAGCTCGACGCGCAGGGCAACCCGGTGAAGGACGACAAGGGCAACCCGGTGACGGTGCCCACGCCGCTCACGAAGCAGACGCTCGCGATGGGCCCGGTCGCGTCGCAGGAAGCGATCAAGATGCTCGGCACCAACGGTGGCGGCTTCTTCAACGCGAACTCGGCGCACCCGTACGAGAACCCGACGCCGTTCTCGAACTTCCTGCAGATCTTCTCGATCCTGATCATCCCGGCCGCGCTGGCCCTCGTGTTCGGCCGGATGATCGGCGACCGCCGGCAGGGCATCGCGGTGCTCGCGGCGATGACGGTTGCGTTCGCGATCGCGATCGGCGTCGAGGTGAGCGCCGAGCAGGCCGGCAACCCGACGCTCGCCGCGCTGCACGCCGACCAGTCGACGAGCGCGCTCCAGCCGGGCGGCAACATGGAAGGCAAGGAAACGCGCTTCGGCGTCGCGCAGACCGGCATCTTCACGGTCGCGACGACGGCCGCGTCGTGCGGCGCGGTCGACACGATGCACGATTCGCTGACGCCGCTCGGCGGTCTCGTGCCGATGCTGCTGATGCAGCTCGGCGAGGTGATCTACGGCGGTGTCGGTTCCGGCCTCTACGGGATGCTCGTGTTCGCGCTGCTCGCGGTGTTCGTCGCCGGCCTGATGATCGGCCGCACGCCGGAATACGTCGGCAAGAAGATCGAGTCGTACGAGATGAAAATGGTGTCGATCGTCGTGCTGCTCACGCCGCTGCTCGTGCTGATCGGCACGTCGATCGCCGTGCTCGCCGATGCGGGCCGTGCCGGCATCGCGAACCCGGGCCCGCACGGCTTCTCGGAAATCCTGTACGCGTTCAGCTCGGCCGCGAACAACAACGGCAGCGCGTTCGCGGGCCTGACGGTCGGCACGCCCTTCTACAACTGGATGACCGCGATCGCGATGTGGTTCGGCCGCTTCGGCACGATCGTGCCGGTGCTGGCGATCGCCGGCTCGCTCGCCGCGAAGAAGCGCATCGCGGTGACGAGCGGCACGCTGCCGACGCATGGCCCGCTGTTCGTCGTGCTGCTGCTCGGCACCGTGATGCTGGTGGGCGCGCTGACCTACGTGCCGGCGCTCGCGCTCGGCCCCGGCGTCGAGCATCTGATGATGTGGCTGGGCGCGTGATGCGCGTCCGCATGGCGACACCTTGCAAAGACTGAAGAGATTGAAGAGATCGCAATGACTCAACATTCCGCAACACGGTCCATGTTCGATCCGGCGCTGCTGCGCCCGGCGATCGTGGATTCGTTCAAGAAACTCACGCCGCGCACGCAGTTCCGCAACCCGGTGATGTTCTGCGTGTACGTCGGCAGCATCCTGACCACGATCCTGTGGATCGCGGCGCTCGCCGGCCAGGCCGAGGCGCCGGCGGGCTTCATCCTCGCGATCGCGCTGTGGCTGTGGTTCACGGTGCTGTTCGCGAACTTCGCCGAGGCGCTCGCCGAAGGGCGCTCGAAGGCGCAGGCGGCATCGCTGCGCAGCGCGAAGAAGGACGTGATGGCGAAGAAGCTCAACGAGCCGCATCCGAAGTCGCCGATCCGCATCATGACCGCGTCGGACCTGCGTCGTGGCGACGTCGTGCTGGTCGAGGCCGGCGACGTGATCCCGGCCGACGGCGAAGTCGTCGAGGGCGTCGCATCGGTCGACGAATCGGCGATCACCGGCGAATCCGCGCCGGTGATCCGCGAATCGGGCGGCGACTTCTCGTCGGTGACGGGCGGCACGCGCGTGCTGTCCGACTGGATCGTCGTGAAGGTCACCGCGAACCCCGGCGAGGCGTTCCTCGACCGGATGATCGCGATGGTCGAAGGCGCGAAGCGCAAGAAGACGCCGAACGAGGTCGCGCTGACGATCCTGCTCGTCGCGCTGACGATCGTGATGCTGCTCGCGACCGCGACGCTGCTGCCGTTCTCGATGTTCTCGGTCGAGGCGATGAAGGCCGGCCACGTGGTGACGATCACCGTGCTCGTTGCGCTGCTCGTGTGTCTGATCCCGACGACGATCGGCGGGCTGCTGTCGGCGATCGGCGTGGCCGGGATGAGCCGGATGATGCAGGCGAACGTGATCGCGACGTCGGGCCGCGCGGTCGAAGCGGCCGGCGACGTCGACGTGCTGCTGCTCGACAAGACCGGCACGATCACGCTCGGCAACCGCCAGGCGTCGATGTTCGTGCCCGCGCCGGGCGTGACCGAGGAAGCGCTGGCCGACGCCGCGCAGCTGTCGTCGCTCGCCGACGAAACGCCGGAGGGCCGCAGCATCGTCGTGCTCGCGAAGGAACGCTTCAACATCCGCCAGCGCGACATGGCGCAACTGCATGCGACGTTCATCGGCTTCTCCGCGCAGACGCGGATGAGCGGTGTCGATCTGCCCGGTCGTGAAATCCGCAAGGGCGCGGCCGATGCGATCCGCCGCTACGTCGAGACGCACGGCAGCCGCTTCCCGGAAGAGGTGCGCCGCGCGGTCGACGACGTCGCGCGCCGCGGCAGCACGCCGCTCGTCGTGGCCGACCTGCATGACGGCGTGGCGCGTGTGCTCGGCGTGATCGAGCTGAAGGACATCGTGAAGGGCGGCATCAAGGAGCGCTTCGCGGAACTGCGCAAGATGGGCATCAAGACCGTGATGGTGACGGGCGACAACAGGCTCACCGCCGCGGCGATCGCGGCGGAAGCGGGCGTCGACGACTTCCTCGCGGAAGCGACGCCGGAAACCAAGCTGGCGACGATCCGCGAGCACCAGGCGGCGGGGCGCCTCGTCGCGATGACGGGCGACGGCACCAACGACGCACCGGCGCTCGCGCAGGCCGACGTGGCGGTCGCGATGAACACCGGCACGCAGGCGGCGAAGGAAGCCGGCAACATGGTCGACCTCGACTCGAACCCGACGAAGCTGATCGAGATCGTCGAGATCGGCAAGCAGATGCTGATGACGCGCGGCTCGCTGACCACGTTCTCGATCGCGAACGACATCGCGAAGTACTTCGCGATCATCCCGGCCGCGTTCGTGACGACGTACCCGCAACTGCGCGTGCTCGACATCATGCATCTGACGTCCCCGGCGTCGGCGATCCTGTCGGCGGTGATCTTCAACGCGCTGATCATCGTCGCGCTGATCCCGCTCGCGCTGAAGGGCGTCACCTACCGGCCGCTCGGCGCCGCGTCGCTGCTGCGCCGCAACCTGCTGGTGTACGGCCTCGGCGGCGTGCTGCTGCCGTTCCCGTTCATCAAGCTGATCGACATGACGCTCGCCGCGCTCGGCTGGGCCTGATGCGCCGTACCTGAAGGAAGAACCATCATGAAATCGTTGATTCGCCCGCTCGTCGTGATCTTCGTCGTACTGACCGTCGTGACGGGTCTCGCCTACCCGGCCGTGATGACCGTGTTCGGCCAGGCCGTGTTCCCGTCGCAGGCGAACGGCAGCCTGATCGAGAAGGACGGCAAGGCGGTCGGCTCCGCGCTGATCGGCCAGCCGTTCGATGCGCCGAAGTACTTCTGGGGCCGGCTGTCGGCCACGTCGCCGATGCCGTACAACGCGACCGGCTCCGGCGGCTCGAACCTCGGCCCGCTGAACCCGTCGCTGGCCGACCAGGTGAAGGCGCGCATCGCCGCGTTGCGCGACGCGGGCACCGACATCTCGAAGCCCGTGCCCGTCGACCTCGTGACGGCGTCGGCGAGCGGCCTCGATCCGGAGATCACACCGGCCGCCGCCGCGTACCAGGTCGAGCGCGTCGCGAAGGCGCGCAACCTGACGGCCGATGCGGTTGCGCAACTCGTCGCCGCGAACACGACGGGCCGCCAGTTCGGCGTGCTCGGCGAGCCGCGCGTGAACGTGCTGAAGCTGAATCTCGCGCTCGACGCGGCCCAGGCCGCGCACTGAGCGTATGCGACAACCAGCGTCCGGCGCGGCCCGATCCGCGTCGGACGGCTTTTCCGACGGCGCATGCGCCGTCTTTGCCTTTTGCGGCGATTTGGAACAACAATGACGGTACTCGTTCGCAATCCCGCGCTTCGCCTTCCTGACGCATGAACCGCCCCGATCCCGACCAACTCCTCGACAAGCTGCAGCGAGACGAAGAAAAGCAGCGGCGCGGCCAGCTCAAGATCTTCTTCGGCGCGTCCGCCGGCGTCGGCAAGACCTACGCGATGCTGCAGGCCGCGCGCCAGCGGCTGCAGGATGGCGTCGACGTCGTCGTCGGCATCGTCGAGACCCACGGCCGCGGCGAAACCGCCGCGCTGCTCGACGGCCTCGACGTGCTGCCGCTCGCGCGCATCGACTATCGCGGCCGCACGCTCGCCGAATTCGATCTCGACGGCGCGCTCGCGCGTGCGCCGCAACTGATCCTCGTCGACGAACTCGCGCATTCGAACGTGCAGGGCGCGCGTCACCTGAAGCGCTGGCAGGACGTCTACGAACTGCTCGACGCGGGCATCGACGTGTACACCACCGTCAACGTCCAGCATCTCGAAAGCCTGAACGACGTGGTCGGCGCGATCACCGGCATCCGCGTGTGGGAGACCGTGCCCGACCGCGTGTTCGACGCGGCCGACGAGGTCACGCTGGTCGACCTGCCGGCCGAGGAACTGCTCGCGCGGATGCGCGACGGCAAGGTGTATCTCGCGCAGCAGGCCGAGCGCGCGGTGCGCAATTTCTTCCGCAAGGGCAACCTGATCGCGCTGCGCGAACTGGCGCTGCGGCGCACGGCAGACCGCGTCGACGCGCAGATGCGCGAATACCGCGCCGACCGTTCGATTCAGCGCATCTGGCAGGCGCGCGAGCGGCTGCTCGTGTGCGTCGGGCCCGGCCCCGAGGCGCCGACGCTCGTGCGCGCGGCCGCGCGGCTCGCCGCGAGCCTGAAGGCCGACTGGATCGCCGTCTATGTGGAGACGCCGCGCCTGCAGCGGCTGCCCGACGCGCGGCGGCAGCGCACGCTCGACGCGCTGAAGCTCGCGGTCGAGCTCGGCGCGGAGACGGCCACGCTCGCCGGCGACGACGCGGTCGCCGCGCTGATCGGCTATGCGAAGGTGCGCAACGTGTCGAAGCTCGTCGCGGGCGGCTCGCCGAAGGTCGGGCTCGCGCGCCGCTTCGCGCGGCCATTCGGCGAAAAGCTCGCCGAGCGCGCAGGCGACGTCGACCTGATGCTGATCCGCGCGTCGGCGAGCGACGAAGTGCGCGCGGCGCCGCTCGACGCGCGCGCACGCGACTGGCGCGACGCGTTCGCGCAATTCGGCATGCGGCGTTCGCCGCCGCGTCACTACCTGTACGCGGCCGCGATCTGCGCGGCGATCACCGGCGTCGCGAGCATCGTGTCCGAGCGGCTCGACCTGACGAACCTCGTGATGCTGTACCTGCTCGGCGTCGTGTTCTCGGCCGTGCGGCTCGGGCGTGGCCCGGGCGTGCTGCAGTCGTTCCTGTCGGTCGCAGCGTTCGATTTCTTCTTCGTGCCGCCGCGCATGTCGTTCTCGGTCAGCGACACGCAGTACTTGCTGACCTTCTTCGGGATGCTGCTGACGTCGCTCGTGATCAGCCACCTGACGTCGACGCTGACGCGCCAGGCGAGCATCGCGCAGCGCCGCGAGCGCCGCACCGGCGCGATCTACGCGATGGCGCGCGAGCTCGGCGCGGCGTTGACGACCGAGCAGATCGTCGAGATCGGCAGCCGCCACGTGGGCGAGGTGTTCCGCGCGCGCGTGGCGTTCCTGCTCCCCGACAGCGCGGACAAGGTGCGGCAGAAGATCGAGGAGCCCGATGCGGCCGTCACGCTGACGGGCGCCGATCTCGACAGCGACGTCGGCCAGTGGGTGTACGACCAGCAGAAGCCGGCCGGCCGCGGCACCGACACGCTGCCCGCGACCGCCGCGCTGTACCTGCCGCTGAAGGCGCCGATGCGCACGCGCGGCGTGCTCGCGGTCGCGTCGCGCGACCCGCGTGAGCTCGAGGTGCCCGAGCAGCTGCGGATGCTCGATGCGTTCGCCGCGCAGATCGCGCTCGCGCTCGAGCGCGTGCATTACGTCGAGATCGCGCGCGACGCGCTCGTCAACATGGAGTCCGAGCGGCTGCGCAACTCGCTGCTGTCGGCGATCTCGCACGATCTGCGCACGCCGCTCACGACGATCGTCGGCTTCTCGTCGATGCTCGCGAACGGGCGCGCGGCCGCGCAGGGCGGCGACGCGGCGGCAGCCGAACGTTTCGCGCAGCGCGAGGGCGAACTCGTCGACGCGATCCACGACGAGGCGCTGCGGATGACGGGCATCGTCACGAACCTGCTCGACATGGCGCGGCTGCAGGCCGGCAGCCTGCAGCTCAAGCGCCAGTGGTCGCTGCTCGAGGAAACCGTCGGCGCCGCGCTCGCCGCGTGCAAGCGCGTGCTCGCGCGGCATCCCGCGCGCGTATCGCTGCCGGCCGACCTGCCGCTCCTGCAGATGGACGCGGTGCTGATGGAGCGGCTGTTCACCAACCTGTTCGAGAACGCGGCGAAGTACACGCCGCCCGATACGTCGATCGACATCGGCGCCGAGCGCGTGACCGACGACGGCCAGCCGTTCGTGCGCGTGCACGTCGACGATCACGGCCCGGGCCTGCCGGCCGGCATGGAAACGCGGATCTTCGACAAGTTCACGCGCGGCGAGAAGGAATCGGCGACGCCGGGCATCGGGCTCGGCCTCGCGATCTGCCGCGCGATCGTCGAGGCGCATGGCGGTAAAATCGGCGCGCTCAACCGTACCGCGCCCGACGGCCGCGTGACGGGCGCGCGCTTCTGGTTCACGCTGCCGGTCGACACGCCGCCGGCCGTACCTGCCGTACCCGACGACGAAATCGACGTGCCCGGCGCATCGTCCCCCTCCGAGCCATTGCCAGACCATGAGTGAACCGAGCCTGACCGTCGTCCTGATCGAGGACGAGAAACAGATCCGCCGCTTCGTGCGCGCCGCGCTCGAAGAGGAGGACATCGCCGTGTTCGAGGCGGAGACGGGCAAGCAGGGGCTGATCGACGCGGCGACCCGCAAGCCCGATCTCGTGATCGTCGATCTCGGCCTGCCCGACACCGACGGCCTCGACGTGATCCGCGAGCTGCGCGGCTGGTCCGAGGTGCCGGTGATCGTGCTGTCCGCGCGCACGCAGGAGGAGGAGAAGGTCGCCGCGCTCGACGCGGGCGCAGATGACTACCTGACCAAGCCGTTCGGCGTGTCCGAACTGCGCGCGCGGATCCGTGCGCAACTGCGCCGGCGCAACCAGGGCGGTGCGAACGAATCGCCGAAGGTGGGCTTCGGCGGCGTGACCGTCGATCTCGCGCTGCGCCAGGTGTGGCGCGACGGCGAGATCGTGCACCTGACGCCGCTCGAATACCGGCTGCTCGCGACGCTCGTGCGGCATGCGGGGCGCGTGCTCACGCACCGTCAACTGTTGCGCGACGTATGGGGGCCGTCGCACGTCGAGAGCCATCACTATCTGCGGATCTACATGGCGCATCTGCGCCAGAAGCTCGAGCGCGATCCCGCGCAGCCCGAGCACATCATTACCGAAACGGGCGTCGGCTACCGGCTCGTCGGCGCTGCGTGACGTCCGCGGCATGCCGCGTGATGCGGCCCGAATGCAAGGCCGCACGCCGGTGAAGTTGCATCGGCGCGACATTGCGGCCGCATGCGCCGGCCGCGCACACCGGCCACGGATTCCCCGCTATGCTGATCGTTCCGCGAACGAAACCGAGGAGCGTGCCATGTCCGTCCGTCTCGTCGTCATCAGTGCGCTGGCGCTTGCCGCGCCCGGCGCGTTCGCGCAGCCGCTGCCGCCCGGGCAGCAGCCTTCGGCCCCGCAGCAGGCGCTGGCCAATCCGGCGTCAGTCAATTGCGAAAAGCTCGGCGGCCGCCACGTGATCCGCAACCTGCCGAGCGGGCAGGTCGGCATGTGCGTGTTCAAGGACGGCCGCGTGTGCGACGAATGGGCGTTGTACCGCGACGACCGCTGCATCGGCGGTGGCGGCGCCAAGCGCGTGTCGAACTGAGACCGGGCGCGGCAGGGCGGGCGTGGCCGCGCAATGCGCTGGCCCGCCCCCGTTCATCCCCGTTCGCCCCCGCGGCCGGTGCATCCGGCATGCCTGTAAGCGTCTTGTTATACTCGGCGCCGCCCGGGGACGACCCCGGGTCATTCGCTTCAACGGGGACGGCCCCATCCGATCCGGAGTACGTCGAGATGGCATGGGTATTGTTGTTGATTGCCGGTTTGCTGGAAGTGGCCTGGGCGGCCGGCATGAAATCGTCCGAGGGTTTCACGAAGCTCGGACCGTCGGTGTTTACGATCGTGACGGCGCTCGCCAGCTTCGGGCTGCTCGCGGTCGCGATGCGCCAGTTGCCGCTCGGCACCGCGTATGCGGTGTGGACGGGCGTCGGCGCGGTTGGCGCGTTCGTGTTCGGGATCGTGATGATGGGCGAGGCGCTCACCGCCGCCCGCGTCGCGAGCGCGTCGCTGATCGTGCTCGGGCTGGTCGGCCTGAAGCTGTCGTCGGCTGCCTGACGCCGACGCGCCGGGCGCCGGCCGGCGTCCGCGCCCGGCCGTGACGCACTGCGGAATTGCGGCGGCCCTCCTGCCAGCCTGTCTATAATGGAACGGATTCGGGCCTGAATGTCGCCGTGCCGTTCTCGGCACGCGGCGCCGGTCGCCACGCGCCGCGCGGCCGGTCGTACCGACTCGATCCGATCAATCGGCAAAGCGCACGGAAAAGTGCAAGGAGAGGGCCATGATCGAAGCCATTTCGCTCGGCGCGGGGCTCGCATGGGCGAGCGGGCTGCGCCTTTACCTGACGGTGCTGATCGCCGGCGTGCTCGCGCGGGTCGGCTGGCTCCATCTGCCGGACACGCTCGCGGTCCTGATGTCGCCGTGGGTCATCGGCGCCGCCGCCGTGCTCGCCGTCACCGAATTCCTTGCCGACAAGATTCCCGCGTTCGATTCGCTGTGGGACGCGGTGCACACCTTCATCCGCATTCCGGCCGGCGCGGTGCTGGCCGCCGGTGCGCTCGGCCATGCCGACCCGACCGTGCTCGCGGTCGCCGGGCTGGCCGGCGGTTCGCTCGCCGGTGCCGCCCACGTCGCGAAGGCCGGCACGCGCGCGCTGATCAACCTGTCTCCCGAGCCGATCTCGAACTGGGTCGCGTCGTCCACCGAGGACGGCCTCGTGTTCGGCGGCCTCGCACTCGCGTTCTTCGTTCCGCTCGCGTTCCTCGTCCTGCTCGCGGCGTTCATCGCGGCGTCGGCCTGGGCGCTGCCGCGTCTGTGGCGCGGCGTGTCGGGCGGCTTTCGCGGGATGGCGAACCACATGGTGTCGCGGCTCAATTCGATCGGGGGCAAGCGCGATTGAAGGCGCCGTCACCCGTCGAGCGGCAGCACGCTGACCCGTCGCCGGCCGGGCGGCCCGGCCATGCCGGCCGCTTCGGCCTGCACGACCTGATTCGCCAGGCCGCGCGGATGACCGCGCGCGACTGGCGCGCCGGCGAACTGACGCTGCTCGTGCTGGCGCTGGTGCTCGCGGTCGCCGCGCTGACGAGCGTCGGCTTCCTCGCCGACCGGCTGCGCCAGGGGCTCGAGCGCGACGCGCGCCAGATGCTCGGCGCCGATTTCGTCGTGCGCGCCGACCATCCCGTCGATCCGTCGTTCGACCGCGAGGCGCGCGCACTCGGGCTGCGTACCGCGACGACCGCGATCTTCCCGAGCATGATCGCATCGGCCGCCGGCGGGCAGGCGAGCGACGCGGCGCCGGCGCGCCTCGCGGCGGTGAAGGCCGTCTCGCCCGGGTATCCGCTGCGCGGCGCGGTCGAGATCGTGCCGGCCGGCACGACCGTCGCGCACAAGGCGACCGCGATCCCCGCGCCAGGTACCGTGTGGGCCGATCCCGCGCTGCTCGACGCATTGCATCTGAAGGCGGGGGACACCGTGCGTGTCGGGCTGCGCACGTTCACGGTGGCCGCGTCGATCTCCCGCGAACTCGATCGCGGTTTCTCGTTCGTCAATTTCTCGCCGCGGCTGATGATGCGCGCGGACGAACTCGCCGCGACGGGGCTCACCGGTTACGGCAGCCGTGTCACGTACCGGCTGCTCGTGGCCGGCGACACACCGGCCGTCGCGCGCTTCGAGGCCTACGCGCACGCGCGCGTCGACGGCGGCAAGCTGCGCGGCGTCGGTCTCGAATCGTTGCAGGAAGGCCAGCCGCAGGTGCGCCAGACGCTCGATCGCGCGCGCCACTTCCTGACGCTCGTCGCGCTCCTCACCGCGCTGCTCGCGGCGGTCGCGATCGCGATGGCCGCGCAGCGCTACATGCGGCGCCATCTGGACGGCTGCGCGACGATGCGCTGCCTCGGCGTGAGCCGCCGCACGCTCGGCGCGCTGTTCGCGCTCGAATTCGCCGGCATCGGCATCGTCTCGGGCGTCGCCGGCGCGGTGCTCGGCTACGCTGGCCACTGGGCGCTCCTTGCGGCGCTCGGCAGCCTGATCGACGTCGTGCTGCCGCCGCCCACGCCTTGGCCCGCGCTCGTCGGGATCGGCGCTGCGCTCGTGCTGCTGCTCGGCTTCGCGCTGCCGCCGCTTGCACCGCTCACCCGCGTGACGCCGGTGCGCGTGCTGCGGCGCGACTGGGGCGACGCGTCGCGCACGGCCTGGGCCTTGTACGCGCTCGGTGTCGTGCTGTTCGCGGGGCTGCTGATCGTCGCGGCAGGCAACCTGAAGCTCGGGCTGATCGTCGCGGGCGGGTTCGCGGGCGCCTTGGTCGGCTTCTCGCTGATCGCGCGGCTCGCGCTGTACGCGGCGGCGCGCGCGGTGCGCGATGCGCGCGTGGCAGCGGGCGTCGGCTGGCGCTATGCGCTCGCGTCGCTGCACCGGCGCGGCACGGCCAGCGCGCTGCAGATCACCGCGCTCGCGCTGGGCCTGATGTGCCTGCTGCTGATCGCGATCACGCGCAACGACCTCGTCGCGGGCTGGCGGCAGTCGACGCCGCCCGATGCGCCGAACCAGTTCCTGATCGACATCCAGCCCGACCAGCGCGACGACGTCGCGGCATGGCTCGCCGCGCACGGCGTACGCGACGCGGTGCCCGCGCCGATGGTGCGCGGCCGGCTCGTCGCGATCAACGGCAAGCCGGTGAACCCGGACGCATATCCGTCGGACGAGGCGCGCCGGCTCGTCGACCGCGAGTTCAACCTGTCGTATACGACCGAGCTGCCGTCGGACAACCGGATCGTCGCCGGCGACTGGTTCGGCCGTTCGGCCAGCCCGCAGATCTCGATCGAGGCCGGGCTCGCGAAGACGCTGAACGTGAAGCCGGGCGACACGCTGCGCTTCGACGTGACGGGGCTGACGGTCGATGCGCCGATCACCAGCGTGCGCAAGCTCGACTGGGGCTCGTTCCGCGTCAACTTTTTCGTGCTGATGCCGCCGCCCGTGCTGAAGGATTTCCCGGCCGTCTACCTGACGAGCTTCCACCTGCCGGCCGAGCAGGCGGCGCTGCTCGATCCGCTGATCGCGCGCTACCCGAACCTGACCGCGATCGACGTTGCACCGATCCTCGCTCAGTTGCAGCGGATGATGCTGCAAGTGGTCGGCGCGGTGCAGTTCCTGTTTGCGTTCACGCTCGCGGCGGGTGTGCTCGTGCTGTACACGGCGCTCGCCGGCTCGCGCGACGAGCGCGTGCGCGAGGCTGCGCTGCTGCGCGCGCTCGGCGCGTCGCGCGCGCAAATCAATGCCGTGCAGCGCGCGGAATTCATCGTCGTCGGCGCGCTGGCCGGCGCGCTGGCGTCGGCCGGTGCGATCGCGGTCGGCTGGGTGCTCGCGTCGCGCGTGTTCGACTTCCGGCTCGCCGTCGATCCGTGGCTCGTGCCGGCCGGCATCGCGGCCGGCGTCGCGTGTGCCGGTGCGGCCGGCTGGCTGAGCCTGCATAATGTGTTGCGGCGCCCGGCGCTGCAGTCGCTGCGCGACGCCTGAGCGTCGCCGGCGGCCCCGACTATCCCGTTTCCGATTATCCGTATGACCGATGTGAATGATGAGGCGCCGTCGCAACCGACGGCGTTCGAGCTCGTGGGCGGCGAAGCCCGCGTGCGCGAAATGGTGGACCGCTTTTACGACCTGATGGACCTCGAGCCCGAGTTCGCGGAGATTCGCGCGCTGCATCCGGCGTCGCTCGACGGCTCGCGCGACAAGCTGTTCTGGTTCCTGTGCGGCTGGCTTGGCGGCCCCGATCACTACATCAGCCGGTTCGGCCATCCGCGGCTGCGCGCGCGGCACCTGCCGTTCCCGATCGCGTCGGTCGAGCGCGATCAGTGGCTGCGCTGCATGGCGTGGGCGATGGAGGACATCGGGTTGGCCGAGCCGCTGCGCGAACGGCTCATGCATTCGTTCTACGACACGGCCGACTGGATGCGCAACCGGCCCGGTTGATCGACCGGTACGCCGCTGTCCGGACGCCGGACGATCTGCGTCTGGGCGCCTGGCCCGTGCGGCGCGACACTGACCGCTTCCCCATCGATACGAGGTTCGCCCGATGACGACCCACGCACTGTTTCGTGAAGATGCCTATCTGACGCAATGCGAGGCCGTCGTCGCGGCCGTCGGCGACGACGGCATCCGCCTCGACCGCACCGTGTTCTATCCGCTTGGCGGCGGGCAGGCCGGCGACAGCGGCACGCTGACGCTGCCCGACGGCAGCACGATCACGATCGCCGACACGCGCAAGGCGAAGTTCGACGGTGCAACGCCCGACGATGCCGTGCACGTGCCCGCGAAGGGCCAGGAAGCGCGCGTCGCGGCGCTCGCCACCGGCGCGCGCGTGGTCGCGGACATCGACTGGCTGCGCCGCTACCGGCACATGCGGCTGCATACGGCCGCGCACCTGATGTGCGCGGTGCTGCCTTACCCGGTCGACGGCTGCAGCGTGACAGCCGACTACGTGCGGCTCGATTTCGCGACGTCGGACGCGATCGACCGCGTCGACGTCGAGCGCCGTCTCGCGGCGCTGGTCCACGGCGCGCATGCGGTCACCACCGAATGGATCACCGACGCCGAGATGGCCGAGCGGCCCGACCTCGTGCGCACGATGAGCGTGAAGCCGCCGATGGGGCTGGGCCGCGTGCGGCTGCTGCGCATCGAAGGCGTCGATCTGCAGCCGTGCGGCGGCACGCATGTGCGCAATACGTCGGAAATCGGCGACCTGCGGGTCGCCAAACTTGAAAAGAAGAGCGCGCGGACACGGCGCCTCGTACTGGAGTTTGCATGACGGTCGAAAACCTGACGGACAGTGCCGCGGCGCTCGATCCGCAAGCGCGCGAGATTCTCGATTTCTGGTTCGGCGAGCCGGGTTCGGTCGAGTTCGGCCACGCGCGCAAGGTGTGGTTCAACGGCGGTGCGGCGTTCGACGAGGTACTGCGGACGCGCTACGGCGCCTTGCTCGACGCCGCGTGCGACGGCGCCCACGATCAATGGGCCGACACGCCGCTCGGCGCGCTCGCGCTGATCGTGGTGCTCGACCAGTTCTCGCGCAACATTCATCGCGGCACGCCGCGTGCGTTCGCCGCCGATTCGAAGGCGCTGGCGCTCGCGCGGCGCGTCGTCGCGGCCGGGTGGGACACGCAATTGCCGAGCGGCCATCACCGCGCCTTTGCGTACCTGCCGTTCGAACATGACGAGTCGGACGAGAGCCAGCGCGAGGCAGTGCGCCTTTGCGCGGGCATTCGCGGCGAGGCCGGGTGCGAGAGCTATCACCACTTCGCGTTGCGTCATGCGGCCGTGGTCGAGCGCTTCGGTCGTTTTCCGCACCGGAACGCGATTCTCGGCCGTGTGTCGACCGATGCGGAGACAGCATTCCTGCGCGAGCCGGGCTCGTCGTTCTGACGTGCGGGGCGGTGGGGCGGCGGGCGTGGAAGCGCGCTTGAGCGCCGCTTGCCTGGCCTCCCGGAAATGAGGACGGCGCCGTTTCGCGGCGCCGCCTTGCATTACTGCGTTTCGTGCTCTTCGGGGGTGCGCACGTAGACGCGCAGCAGTTCCTCGTCGTCGCCCGGGCGAGCGCCGGTCCAGAACAGTTTCCAGTCGCTGCCCGGCGCCGGATCGACCGACCGCACGCCCTGGACGATCATCCACGTGCAGCGTGTCGTCTTCGCGTCGTCGATCGGCGTGTGCTGGATACCGGAGAAGTAGTACAGCATCGGCGCTTCCGATTCCCCGAGCCCGTGCAGGCTCGCCATGCAGTCGCCGTCGCCCCATTTGAGGGCGAGATGCGCGTTCAGGTCGTCGAATACCGACCGGTAACTCTTCGCCACGTCGAGCCACGGCAGCAACAGCGTATACACGAGGCCCCACGCAACCACAGCACCCGCGCCCCACGACAGCGCGCCGCGCCAGAGGCCGGTCGTGCGCAGCTTCGGCAGCAGCCACAGCCAGCCGGCCGTCAACACGAGCGCGCCGACCACGAGCCCGGGCACGATCGGCATCGTCCAGTCGAGCGGCAGCCATCGGCCGAGCGGCGCGAGGCCTGCACGCGATGCACCCGGATCGGCCATTACTGCCCAGATCCCCCACGCGAGCGCGACGACGGTGCCGAACAGCAGGCGGCTCAGGTAATCCCATGCAAGATGCAGCCCGCGCGGCAGGCGCTCGATCGCCTGTGCGGCAACCAGCGCGAGCGGCGCGAAGAACGGCAGGATGTAGAGCTGGCGCGAGGTCGCGGACACTTGCAGCACCGCGAGGCCAATCCCGGCGAACAGGACGGGCAGCGCGATGCGCGGCGTGCGCCACTCGCGCCATGCGCCGCGTGCCAGCGCGACGATCGCGAGCGGCGCGACCGGGAAGCCGAGCAGCAGGAACGCACGCAGGATGAAGAACGGCTTGTCGTTTTCCGCGCCGAGTTCCGGCACCGAGAAACCGAAGAAGCGGCCGACGTTGTTGTCCCAGAACCAGGTCATGAACAGCGTCTCGGAACGCAGGAACAGCGCGGTCGGCCAGATGAGCGCGAACGGTGCGAACACGAGCGCGGCGACGCCGAGCGAGCGCGCGAACGCACGTGTACGGCAGGCAGGGTAGAGCACCAGCGCGCCCGTGAGCGTGGCCGCGAACACGAGTGGCACGAACAGACCCTTTGCCATCAGCGCGATGCCGACGCCCGCGCCGAAGATCGGCGCGGCCCAGCGGCCGGACGGCCGCACCGGCAGCCCATGCCGCATCTGGCGCGCGCGCGCGACATGCTGCATCACGAGCTCGAGCAGGCCGCAGAAGCCCATCGCGGTGCCCGCGAACAGCGCGACGTCCGTCATCATGTCATGCACGTGCTTGACGACGACGAGCGTGCTCGCGCTCAGCACGACGGGGCCGATCACGCGCAGGTCGAGCCAGCTGTCGGCCCGGCTGGCACTGCGTGCCGCGCGTGCGATGAAACCGAACGCGAGCGCTGCGAACAGCGCGCTCGCGAGCCGTGCCGCGTCGTGCAGCGGCATCACCCGCTGCAGCAGCCACGCGAGGCTCGTCGCGACCCACGCGTAAAGCGGCGGCTTTTCCATGAACGGCTGGCCGGCGTTGGTCGGCACGACGAAGTCGCCCGTCTCGAGCATGTGCTGGATGATGCCGAACGTATAGGTTTCGTCCTGCTTCCACGGATCGTGGCCGAGCACGCCCGGCAGCGTGTACGCGCAGACCAGCGCGGCAACCAGCAGCCAGACGCGCCAGCCGAGCCGGACGACGCGATCGCCGGCGGCGTCCGTCGCGGCGGTGCCGGCCACGGCAGGCGTGCCGGCGGCATGGAGCGTCGCGCTGAGGTCGGGGTCGGCGGCTGATCGGGCGTGCGTGGCCGAAGCGGGCACGGACGTGCGTCGCCGGCGGCCGGGCGCTGCGGTTCCTGGCATGGAAAAGATCTCGGTCGGGTCAAGCTGGTCCGGCGACATGGGCCGGACCCAGTAAGGGTCGCATCAAGGCGAGATGACAGCCGGATGACCGGCTGTTTTTGGCTTGGCGCTAGTAAAGCACGGAACTGTTACGGATGTTTACTGAAATGGTCACGATATTGTGGAGATTTGTGGTGTCGTGACCACGGACCGCTTCAGCCGGTCCGTTTTTCCGCCTTCTGGGGCGCGATTACCGGCCGCCGCCGACGTCGAGCAGGGCGCCCGTCGTGTATGACGCCGTGTCGCCGAGCAGCCAGACGATCGCTTCCGCGATCTCTTGGGCCTCGCCCGCACGGCCGAGCGGGGTCTGCGCGCCGAGGCGTGCTGCGCGGCCGGGCTGGCCGCCGCTCGCATGGATATCCGTCTCGATGAGGCCGGGCCGCACCGCGTTGACGCGCACGCCGTGCGGCCCGAGTTCCTTCGCGAGGCCGATCGTCAGCGAATCGACCGCGCCCTTCGAGCCCGCGTAGTCGACGTACTCGTTCGGCGAACCGAGCCGCGACGCGATCGACGACACGTTGACGATCGCGCCGCCGTGCCCGCCGCGATCGGTGGACAGCCGGCGCGCGGCTTCGCGCGCACACAGGTAGGCGCCGAGCACGTTGGTATCGAACATCCGCCGCAGCCGGTCGACCGGCATGTCGGCGAGCGGCATCGACGGCGCGACGATCCCTGCATTGTTGACGAGTGCGTCGAGGCGACCGAACGCCGCCGCCACGGTGTCGAACATCGCGATGACGTCCGCTTCGTTCGCGACGTCGCCGGCCACGACGCACGCGCGAGCGCCGGCGTCGCGAACGGCTTGCGCGGTCAGTTCGGCTGCCGCCGCGTCGCGTGCGTAGTTGATGCCGACGTCCCAGCCGCGCTCGGCCGCGAGCACGGCGGTCGCGCGGCCGATGCCGCGGCTCGCGCCGGTGATGAGGACGGCCTTGCGCTCGGACGACGGTGCGGGCATCGCGTGCGACTCCCGATAAACGTTACTTGGCTGCGTCCGGCGCCCACTTGTCACGGACGGGCGGCTGGTAGCGGCGCAGCTGTTCGATCAGCGCGACCGGTTCGGCGTCGATGCACAACGCGTCGAAGTAGGTCGGGCGCATGAAGCCTTCGTCGACCGTATGGCGCAGCAGCGCGATCAGCGGATCGTAGAACGAATCGATGTTGTACAGCGCGACGGGCTTGCGGTGATAGCCGAGCTGCGCCCACGTATAGACCTCGAAGAATTCCTCGAGCGTGCCGGCGCCGCCGGGCATCGCGACGAACGCATCCGCGAGGTCGGCCATCATCTTCTTGCGGTGGTGCATGTCGGGCACGACGTGCAGTTCGGACAGCCCGGTGTGGCCGACTTCCTTGTCGACCAGCAACTCGGGGATCACACCGACCACATGGCCGCCGGCAGCCATCACTTCATCGGCGATCACGCCCATCAGGCCGACGCGGCCGCCGCCGTAGACGAGCGTGAGGCCCGCATCGACGAGCGCGCGGCCGAACGCGCGTGCGGCGTCCGCATAGACGGGCCGCACGCCGGACGACGAGCCGCAGTAAACACAGACTGCCTTCATTGTTTCGTATCCTTCGCGGCGGGCTTGGCGGCGACCGGGCTGCCCGCCGGGCGCGACGAACCGTCGCGCGGCGGCAGGTAGTCGGTGAACTGGCGCTTGGGCAGCTTGCCGGAGACGAGATCGTCGAACAGCTGGCGCGAACGGCCGCGCAGGTACGGGGCCATGACCGAGATCACATGCATGCTCACCTGGTGCAGCTCTTCGCGGATCGCGTCCTGGTCGTTGTATTTGCGCGGGTGCATCACGTACTGATACGACAGCCAGTACGTCGAGATCACGGCCATGTTGGTGGCGATGACCTCGATCTCGGCGGGCGTCGCGACCATTTCGGCGTCGGACACGAGCAGCTCGCACATGTCGTGCGCGAAGCGCACCTTGTGGCTGATGATCTGCTTGAAGTGCGTCTCGAGCGTGCGGTTGCGCGCGAGCAGGTCGTTGAGGTCGCGATACAGGAACCGGTAGGTCCACATGAAGTCGGCCATGTACTGCAGGTACGACCAGGTTTCGTCGATCGTCGGACGGTGATCTTCGGGAAAGCGCAGCCGTCGTTCGATCTGCTGCTCGAACTGCGCGAAGATGCTGTTGATGATGTCGTCCTTGTTGCGGAAATGGTAGTACAGGTTGCCTGGACTGATTTCCATTTCCTCGGCGATCGTCGTGGTCGTGACGTTCGGCTCGCCGATCTCGTTGAAGAGTTTCAACGACAACTCGAGAATCCGTTCGCGGGTGCGGCGGGGAGGTTTCGCTTCCATGTCGTCCGGCCCTGTGTGTGCCGGACTGGCGGGCGCTGCAATCGATGCTGCGAGATTCGTCCGGCGCGGGTTGCTGTTCTAAGTCTAGCGGACGATTATAAACCGCTGTTTCCTGACAACGGGCGCATTTCGTGATCGCGGCGCGTTCCCCGCGCATGGTGCACCGCCGCACGGCGGCGATGCCGCGGATGCCGCTAGAAGCCGAGCCAGCGTGCGATCACCGGGCCGAGCACGAAGCCCCACGTCGTCACGCATGCGAACAGCGCGACCGTGACCGCCGCGCTGCCGAGATCCTTCGCGCGCTTCGACAATTCGTGGCGCTCGAGCGAGATGCGATCGATCGCGGCCTCGACGCTCGAGTTCAGCAGCTCGACGATCAGCACGAGCAGCACCGACGCGATCAGCAGCGCGCGCGATGCGGCGGGGACCGGCGAGAACGCACCGATCGGCAGCATCAGCGCGGCGAGCGTGAGCTCCTGGCGAAACGCGCTCTCCTCGCGGATCGCGACGCGAAACCCGTTCAGCGAATGCTTGAGCGCGTACCACGCACGCGTGATGCCGCGGTGGCGCTTGTACGGGTTCGGCGGCAGCGGCGCGAGCCGATCGTCGGGACCGAGCGGTTCGTGCGGGTGCACGTCCGCGTCGGCGTGCGGCTCTTCTTCGTCGAACGGACGATGTGGTTGCGCCGTCGTGGCAGGGGGCGGGGTCTTGTCGTTCAGGTCTCGTTTCAAACGGCGGCACCTTCGGCGGGCGAGTACGCAGTCTTCGGCAGCGGTTTCAGATGCGACGCGAACTGCTCGGACGCCGCGCGCCACGAAAAGCGCTCGGCCCACGCGCGGGCAGTCTCGCGTTCGATCTTGAGCGCCTCGAGGCAGGCTTCCTGCAGGTCTTCGTGCATCGCGCCGGCATCGCCCCCGCCGAGCACGTCGATCGGGCCCGTGACCGGGTACGCGGCGACCGGCGTGCCACACGCGAGCGCCTCCAGCAGCACGAGGCCGAACGTGTCGGTGCGACTCGGGAACACGAACACGTCGGCCGCAGCATACACCTTGGCGAGCTCGGCTTGCGACAGGACGCCGAGATAGTTCGCTTCCGGATAGCGCGATTTCAGCTCGGCGAGCGCCGGACCTTCGCCCGCGACCCACTTCGAGCCGGGCAGGTCGAGGCGCAGGAATGCCTCGACGTTCTTCTCGATCGCGACGCGGCCCACGTACAGGAAGATCGGCCGCGCGGTATTGAGCACCTTCGACTCCATCGGCCGGAAGATGTCGAGGTCGACGCCGCGCGTCCACAGCACGACGTTCGTGAAGCCGAACTTCTCGAGGTCCTGCTTCACGACCGGGGTCGGCGCCATCACCGCGAGCGACGGCGCGTGGAACCAGTGCAGGAACTTGTAGGTCGCCGACAGCGGAATGCCGAAGCGCGCCTGCACGTATTCAGGAAAGCGCGTGTGGTACGCGGTCGTGTACGGCAGCTTGCGTGCGCGCGCATAGCGTCGCGCGGCGAGGCCGAGCGGGCCTTCGGTCGCGATGTGCAGCGCGTCGGGTGCGAACGCATCGATCCGGGCGCGCAGCTTGCGGTACGGCAGAATCGACAGGCGGATCTCGGGGTAGGTCGGGCAGGGCACCGTGCGGAATTCCAGCGGCGTCAGCATTTCGACCCGGTGGCCGAGCGCGGTGAGTTCGCGGGAGGTGCTCTTCAGCGTGCGCACGACGCCGTTGACCTGCGGTTCCCACGCGTCGGTGACGATCATGATCTTCATCGCGGCATGTGTCCTGTAAGTGGAGTTGTGTCAGGCGGTGGCCTTGGCCTTGCGCGACGGGGCAGCGGACGGCGCGGTGCGCATCGCCGTCCAGTAGACGATCTTCAGTTCGCCTTCCATCGTTTCGACGAGCGCGGACAGGCTTTCGACCCAGTCGCCGTCGTTGCAGTACAGCACGCCATCGATGTCGCGGATCTCCGCCTTGTGGATGTGCCCGCACACGACGCCGTCGCAGCCGCGGCGGCGCGCTTCGTCGGTCATCACGGTCTCGAACTGCGAGATGAAGTTCACCGCGTTCTTCACCTGATGCTTCAGGTACTGCGACAGCGACCAGTACTGGAAGCCCAGCCGGCTGCGGATCCGGTTGAACCAGCGGTTCAGCACGAGGATCAGCGTGTAGAGCGTGTCGCCGAGATACGCGAGCCATTTCGCGTGCTGGATCACGCCGTCGAACAGGTCGCCGTGGACAATCCACAGGCGCTTGCCCGCGAGCGTCGTGTGAAATGCCTCGCCCCGCACCTGGATGTCACCGAACGCGAGGTCGCAGAACTGCCGCGCGCCTTCGTCGTGGTTGCCCGGAATGTAGACCACCTGCGTGCCCTTGCGCGCCTTGCGCAGGACCTTCTGCACGACGTCGTTGTGCGCCTGCGGCCAGTACCAGCCCTTCTTCAGCTGCCAGCCGTCGATGATGTCGCCCACGAGGTACAGGTATTCCGAATCGTTGTGGCGCAGGAAGTCGAGCAGGTACGGCGCCTGGCATCCGCTCGAGCCGAGGTGAATGTCGGACAGCCAGATCGTGCGGTAGCGATGGGCGGACGGCTCGGGGTCGTCGTGCTGCCTGGCGTGCGCGGCCGTCGGCTCGTTCGACGAAAGGGCATCGGTTGCGGCCGAGCCGGACAGGAAGGCGGTGACGGCGCGGGCGCCGAGGGGTTGACGGAACAGGGAGGTCGCGGACGTTTTCTGGCCCATGCATGACTCGCGCCGGTTGACATTACCGGCATTGCGCCATGCGGGCGTGACCATGCCGTGACAGTCACGAGACGTTCTTATTACTGTCGTTCCGCCATGTTTAGCAGTGAATGCGGCGGCGTTGCGCAATCCGCCGAACAGACCGCCTTTGCGATGACCGGGCACGCCGAGCGGGGTGGCCGTGACGGTGCCTTCAAGGGATTTCGTCTGACGGATGCGCCGACGCGCGGAACCGGTCGCGCTCGCGGGGACCGCATCAGCGCGTCAGCGCGGAATCGCGACGACGCGCGTGCGGGCGATGCGGTCGTGCGGGAATTGACGATCGGCATGCAGGCGGGCGGCGCCGGCCCATGCGACGATCCACGCGGCAGCCAGCGCGAGCGTGACGGGCACCGACAGGCCGAGGAGCGGATGCAGCGCGAGCGGCGGCAGGAACCACAGCCACCCGAGCGCGTAGCGGACGAGCGCATGGCCGGCGTTCAGCGGCTGGCCGCTGGACGATTCGAGCCGCAGCCGCCAGGTCTTCATCGGCAGCGTCTGGCCGCCGTGGGTCCAGAACCAGACGAAGTACCCGCCGACGACGAGCGCGATCCACGCGGCGAGGAGGTTGTGATGAACGAGGCCGTTGCGCTGCTGCGTCGCGAGGCTGAATGCGAGGCCGGCGAAGAACACGATGCCGAACAGCAGCACGGCTTCGTACAGCATCGCGGCGAGGCGCCGCCGCACGGACGGCACGGCGAAGACGGCCGGGGCCTGGGGTGCGGGGGCGCTCGCCACGTCGGGTCAGGAACCCTTGAACATCGACGGCGCGTCGGCCGGCGAGACGGGCGTGACGGTCGCGGGTGCGGTGCCGGACGTGGATGATGCCGCCACGGGCGGTGTGCCGGCGCCGGCCGTAGCGGGCGCCGATGCCGGCGCGGCGTTGCTCGCCGGATGCTCGTGCGAATTGACGAGGCGGCGCACATCGCGGTCGGCGACCGTCGGCGGCGCGCTGACGACGCTCGGTCGGCGACGGCGCTCGGTCGCGGCCAGGCGCTCCTTCTGTTCTTCGGGAAGTTGCTGGTAGGCCTTCCACGCACGCTCGCGCGCCTGCGCGGACAGCTCCTTCGCGCTCTGGTAATTCTCACGCGCGACGCGGCGCTGCTCGGGCGTCATCCGCACCCACTCGGACATCCTGTCCTGCAGGTGCTTCTGCTCATCGGGCGTCAATTTCGCGAAACGTGATGCGATCTTCAGCCATTTGCGCTTGCGAGCGTCGCTGAAGCCGTCCCACTGGTCGGCGAACGGCGCGAGTGCCGAGCGTTGCGCAGGCGTCAGGCGCGCCCACGACAGCGGGCCGTTGGCGGCCGGCAGCGGCAGGGGCAGCGGGGCGAGTTCGGTGGTCAGCCCGGCGGCGGCCGAGGTCGGCGCGGGCGCGCTGCTGGCCGCCGCGGAGACCGTCGCGGCGGGCGGGTTGAATCGGGAATAGGTGGCGACGTAGGAAACGGCGATCGCGATCACGCATCCGAAAAATACGGCCAGGCCGCGTTTCTGACTCACCCGTGCGATCCCCTCGTTATTCTCTGTTAGCGTGCGTGCGAAAGATACGCGTTGAACCCGTGATCGAGATACGCGTTGAGCGGCAGGTCGTCGCTGAGCATCGCCGCGTCGATGTCGGCGAGTTCGGCGGTGCGCTGCATGTCTTCCCAGTACGCGATGCCGACGAGCCCCGCGAGCAGCAGCGCGAGCGGCCAGGCGCGCAGCAGGCGGCGCGCGAACGACGTCTGCGGGCGACTCGCAGGCGGCGTGCCGTATGCGGCGGCGGCACCGGCGAAGGCGGGCACGAACACCGGCGCGGTCGCGGGTTCCGGCTTCTTGCGCGCGAGCGCGGCCCCGCGCGCGGCGGCCAGACGGTCAGTGGTCGCGGCAGGCAGCGCCGCGGCACGTTCGTCCAGCGCGCGGCGGACCTTCAGCGCGAATTCGTGTTCTCGATTTACGGGAGCGGAGCTCATAGCGTGATTCCTTTGGCCTTGAGCGCTTGCGCCAGGGTGTGGGTGGCTCGCGAGCAGTGCGTCTTGACGCTGCCTTCGGAGCACCCCATTGCGGCGGCAGTCTCGGCGACATCCATATCTTCCCAATAACGCATCAGGAACGCTTCCCGTTGACGCGTCGGAAGTTTCTGGATTTCTGCGTCGATCAGGGCCAGAACCTGCTCCCGCTCGAGGCGGTGCTCGGTGCTCTCGACGCCCGCGTTGTCGTCCGCGGACTCGAGCGTTTCCAGCGGATCGAAGTCCTCGTCGTCCGTGTTGTTGAGCGACGAAAAGAGCGTGACCCAGGTATTGCGGACCTTTTGCCGGCGGAACCAGTCATGGATCGCGTTCTGCAGGATCCGCTGGAACAGCAGCGGCAGCTCGGCCGCCGGCCGGTCGCCGTACTTCTCCGCCAGCTTGATCATCGCGTCCTGCACGATGTCGAGCGACGCATCGTCGTCGCGCACGGCGTACGCAGCCTGCTTGAACGCGCGCCTTTCGACGCCCGCCAGAAAGTCGGCGAGTTCCTTGTCTGATGCCATTCCGTAAAGGTATGCGCTGCGGACTGCGGCGTGTGAAAGGTCGAAAAATTTCGTAAAACCCGCGGATGCTAACAAATTTTCGCGCGACTTGGCACCGGTGACGGCTCGGTACGTTGCGCGCGAGCAGCGTCCGCGGGCCGCCGGGCGGGGCGCATGATGCGCTGCGGGATATTTTGCTTGACGACCCAATCATGACCCGCTATCGTCAATGATTCGCAACATGAAGTGATGGTCTCATTTGAGGCTGGCCCAAGAAGCCCGCCCTTCAAACTGGACGCGCCGCTTGAACCCGAGCCACAAGCCCGGCAGAGAGCACCCGATCAATTTTTTGCCGAAAATTCGAAAGGTCAAAATGAACATGCCCAGCGCGGAATTCTCCACGTCGGAACCCCTTTCCCCTCGCGATAGCGACTCCATCGGCGCCACCGTGCTCATGAAAGCACTGGCCGACGAGAACGTCGAATTCATCTGGGGCTATCCCGGCGGCTCGGTACTCTACATCTACGACGAGCTTTACAAGCAGGACAAGATTCAGCACGTGCTGGTGCGCCACGAACAGGCGGCCGTGCACGCAGCCGATGCGTATGCGCGTTCCACCGGCAACGTCGGCGTCTGTCTCGTGACGTCCGGCCCCGGTGTCACCAATGCGGTGACCGGCATTGCAACGGCCTACATGGATTCGATCCCGATGGTCGTGATCAGCGGCCAGGTGCCGACTGCCGCGATCGGCCAGGACGCGTTCCAGGAATGCGATACGGTCGGTATCACGCGTCCGTGCGTGAAGCACAACTTCCTCGTGAAGGACGTGCGCGACCTCGCGGAAACCGTCAAGAAGGCGTTCTACATCGCCCGCACCGGCCGTCCGGGCCCGGTGCTGATCGACATCCCGAAGGACATCTCGAAGACGCCGTGCCAGTACGAGCCGGTCAAGAGCGTGTCGCTGCGCTCGTACAACCCCGTCACGAAGGGCCATTCGGGCCAGATCCGCAAGGCCGTGTCGCTGCTGCTGTCGGCGAAGCGTCCCTATATCTACACGGGCGGCGGCATCATCCTCGCCGACGCGGCGCGCGAACTGAACCAGTTCGCCGACCTGCTCGGCTACCCGGTCACGAACACGCTGATGGGCCTCGGCGGCTATCGCGCATCGGACAAGAAATTCCTCGGCATGCTCGGCATGCACGGCACGTACGAAGCGAACATGGCGATGCAGCACTGCGACGTGCTGATCGCGATCGGCGCCCGCTTCGACGACCGCGTGATCGGCGACCCGGCGCACTTCGCGTCGCGTCCGCGCAAGATCATCCACATCGACATCGACCCGTCGTCGATCTCGAAGCGTGTGAAGGTCGACATCCCGATCGTCGGCGACGTGAAGGAAGTGCTGAAGGAGCTGATCGAGCAACTGCAGACGGCCGAGCATGGCCCCGACACCGAGGCGCTCGCGCAATGGTGGAAGGACATCGAGGACTGGCGCTCGAAGGACTGCCTGAAGTTCGACCGCGAAAGCGAGATCATCAAGCCGCAGTACGTGGTGGAGAAGGCGTGGGAGCTGACGGACGGCAACGCGTTCGTGTGCTCGGACGTCGGCCAGCACCAGATGTGGGCGGCGCAGTTCTACCGTTTCAACAAGCCGCGTCGCTGGATCAACTCCGGTGGCCTCGGCACGATGGGCTTCGGCCTGCCGGCAGCGATGGGCGTCAAGATGGCGCACCCGGACGACGACGTGCTGTGCATCACGGGCGAAGGCTCGATCCAGATGTGCATCCAGGAACTGTCGACCTGCCTGCAGTACGACACGCCCGTGAAGATCATTTCGCTGAACAACCGCTATCTCGGCATGGTCCGCCAGTGGCAGCAGATCGAATACAGCAAGCGCTATTCGCATTCGTACATGGATGCGCTGCCCGATTTCGTGAAGCTCGCCGAAGCGTACGGCCATGTCGGCATGCGGATCGAAAAGACCTCGGATGTGGAGCCGGCGCTGAAGGAAGCGCTGCGCCTGAAGGACCGCACCGTGTTTCTCGACTTCCAGACCGATCCGACCGAAAACGTCTGGCCGATGGTACAGGCCGGCAAGGGCATCACCGAGATGCTGCTCGGATCGGAAGATCTGTAACGGCGCGACGCGCGCCGGGGCCGAGGCGGCCGCCTTCACGAAGGGCGGTGCGGCACCGGGCGGCGCGCGGCGCGAGTGAATCGACACGGACACATTCTGGAAGAAGCGAACATGAGACACATCATTTCCGTCCTGCTGGAAAACGAACCGGGCGCGCTGTCGCGCGTGGTCGGTCTGTTTTCCGCACGCGGCTACAACATCGAAACCTTGACGGTGGCGCCGACCGAAGACCAATCGCTGTCGCGGCTGACCATCGTTTCCATTGGCTCTGACGACGTGATCGAACAGATCACGAAGCATCTGAACCGCCTGATCGAGGTGGTGAAAGTGGTGGACCTGACCGACGGTGCACACATCGAACGTGAGCTGATGCTGATCAAGGTACGAGCAGTGGGCAAGGAGCGCGAAGAAATGAAGCGGATGTCGGATATTTTCCGCGGACGCATCATCGACGTGACCGAAAAGACCTACACGATCGAATTGACGGGCGCGAGCGACAAGCTCGACGCATTCATCCAGGGGCTGGACGCGACCGCGATCCTAGAGACCGTGCGCACCGGCAGCTCCGGCATCGGACGCGGCGAGCGCATCCTGAAGGTGTGATGCCAGACAGGCACGCCGGGTGCGCCGTCATGTCCCGGCCCGCAGTACTCCATCTGAACGAATTGTTGAATTTTTGAATTGGCGAAGGAACCATCATGAACGTTTTCTACGATAAAGACGCTGACCTCTCCCTCATCAAGGGCAAGCAAGTCACGATCATCGGCTACGGCTCGCAAGGCCATGCACACGCACTGAACCTGAAGGACAGCGGCGTGAACGTGACGGTCGGCCTTCGCAAGGGCGGCGCGTCGTGGAGCAAGGCCGAAAACGCAGGCCTGTCGGTCAAGGAAGTCGCGGAAGCGGTGAAGGGCGCGGACGTCGTCATGATGCTGCTGCCGGACGAGCAGATCGCCGACGTGTACGCGAAGGAAGTGCACGCAAACATCAAGCAGGGTGCCGCACTGGCATTCGCACACGGCTTCAACGTCCACTACGGCCAGGTGATCCCGCGCGCCGACCTCGACGTGATCATGATCGCGCCGAAGGCACCGGGCCACACCGTGCGCGGCACGTACTCGCAAGGCGGCGGCGTGCCGCACCTGATCGCGGTTGCGCAGAACAAGTCGGGCGCGGCACGCGACATCGCGCTGTCGTATGCGGCAGCGAACGGCGGCGGCCGTGCCGGCATCATCGAGACGAACTTCCGTGAAGAGACCGAAACCGACCTGTTCGGCGAGCAGGCCGTGCTGTGCGGCGGTACCGTCGAGCTGATCAAGGCAGGTTTCGAGACGCTGGTCGAAGCGGGCTACGCGCCGGAAATGGCGTACTTCGAGTGCCTGCACGAACTGAAGCTGATCGTCGACCTGATCTACGAAGGCGGCATCGCGAACATGAACTACTCGATCTCGAACAACGCCGAGTACGGCGAGTACGTGACGGGCCCGCGCGTCGTCACGGAAGAGACGAAGAAGGCGATGAAGCAGTGCCTGACCGACATCCAGACGGGCGAATACGCGAAGAGCTTCATTCTCGAGAACAAGGCAGGTGCGCCGACGCTGCAGTCGCGCCGTCGCCTGACGGCCGAGCACCAGATCGAGCAGGTCGGCTCGAAGCTGCGCGCGATGATGCCTTGGATCGCGAAGAACAAGCTCGTCGACCAGACGAAGAACTAAGCACCACGTGCTGTTCCGGCCCTTCGAGTGGAGGGTCGGTATCAAAAAGCCGTCCGAAGGCAGCAGTGCCCCGGGCGGCTTTTGCTATCCTACGGGCTTTGCAATTCACCGAACACCGAACGAACCCATGAACTATCCTCATCCGATCATCGCGCGCGAAGGCTGGCCGTTCATCGCGATTGCAGCCGTCATCGCGTTGTTGATCCACGCCGTCGGGGGCTTCGGCTTCGCGTGGCCGTTCTGGCTGCTGCTCGTCTTCGTCGTCCAGTTCTTCCGCGATCCGCAGCGCCCGATCCCGGCGCAGCCGAACGCGGTGCTGTGCCCGGCGGACGGCCGCATCGTCGCGGTCGAGACCACCCAGGATCCGTACGCGAATCGCGAAGCGCTGAAGATCAGCGTGTTCATGAATGTCTTCAACGTTCATTCGCAGCGTTCGCCGGTCGACGGCGCGGTCACCAAGGTCGAATACTTCCCGGGCGCGTTCCTGAACGCGGCGATCGACAAGGCGTCGACCGAGAACGAGCGCAATGCGGTCGTGATCCAGACGGCGAGCGGCAAGACCGTCACCGCCGTGCAGATCGCAGGCCTCGTCGCCCGCCGGATCCTATGCTACGTGCGTGCCGGCGAGCCGCTGTCGCGCGGTCAGCGCTACGGTTTCATCCGCTTCGGTTCGCGCGTCGACGTGTACCTGCCGCTCGGCAGCCGCGCGAAGGTGTCGATCGGCGAGAAGGTCTACGCGTCGTCGACGATCCTCGCCGAGCTCGAACAGTAAGCGGCGGGACGCACGATGGCCGCATTCAAACCGCGTCGTCCGCGCAACGGCTCCGGCCAGACGCCACGCCCGTTCCGCCGCAACAAGGTGATGGCGCCGGATCAGGCGCCCATCGAGAGCCGCCGCGCCGCGCGCCAGCGGTTCCTGAAGACGCGCGGCATCTACCTGCTGCCGAACGCGTTCACGACCGCTGCGCTGTTCTGCGGCTTCTTCGCGGTCGTGCAGGCGATGAACGTGCGCTTCGAGATCGCCGCGATCGCGATCTTCGTCGCGATGGTGCTCGACGGGATGGACGGGCGAGTCGCGCGGATGACGCATACCCAAAGCGCGTTCGGCGAACAGTTCGACAGCCTGTCGGACATGGTGTCGTTCGGCGTCGCGCCGGCGCTCGTGATGTACGAGTGGGTGCTGAAGGATCTTGGCCGCTGGGGCTGGCTCGCTGCATTCGTCTACTGTTCTGGCGCCGCGCTGCGTCTCGCGCGCTTCAACACGAACATCGGCGTCGTCGACAAGCGCTTCTTCCAGGGGCTGCCGAGCCCGGCCGCCGCCGCGCTGATCGCCGGCTTCGTCTGGCTCGCGACCGACAACCGCGTGCCGATGAAGCTCGGCTGGCTGCCCTGGGTCGCGTTCGCACTGACGATCTATGCAGGCGTGACGATGGTGTCGAACGCGCCGTTCTACAGCGGCAAGGCGCTCGACGTACGGCACCGCGTGCCGTTCGCGGCGATCCTGCTGGTCGTCGTCGCGTTCGTGCTCGTGTCGTCCGATCCGCCGTTGATGCTGTTCTGCCTGTTCGTGCTGTACGGGCTGTCCGGCTACGTGTTTTGGGCCTACATGGCCGTGCGCGGACGGGCGAACCCCGCGCGCTCGTCGCAGCGCGATCACTGACGCGCAACCTGCCCGGCAACGGCGGCCACGAGGCCGCCGTTTTCATTTGCCCCTTTTTCGCGCGGCGCGGTCCGGCATCCCGGGTGCCGTCCGATTGCGCACCCAGCGGAATGCCGCTATAGTCTTCGGCATGACTGCATTTTCCCGCCTCTCCCTCCTTCTAGCCGGTGCGCCGCTACGCGCGCTAGCTTTGGCGCGCCTGCCGCGCTGACCGTTCTCGCCCTCCGTCAAGCCTCGTCTGTTGTTGAGCGTCGCCAGCGGTGGCGCGATCTCATTACGTTTGATTCCCGTATAAAGAGCCCTGGAGCCCCCCATGACAGACAAGCTGATCATTTTCGATACGACGTTGCGTGACGGTGAACAATCGCCCGGTGCGTCGATGACGAAGGAAGAGAAAGTCCGCATCGCGAAGCATCTCGAGCGGATGAAGGTCGACGTGATCGAGGCGGGCTTCGCGGCCAGCTCGAACGGCGACTTCGACGCGATCCACACGATCGCCGGCCTGGTGAAGGAGAGCACGATCTGCTCGCTGGCGCGCGCCAACGACAAGGACATCCAGCGTGCGGCCGACGCCCTGAAGCCGGCCAATAGCTCGCGGATCCACACGTTCATCGCGACGTCGCCGCTGCACATGGAGAAGAAGCTGCGGATGACACCCGACCAGGTGTTCGAGCAGGCTCGCCTCGCGGTGCGCTTCGCGCGCAAGTTCACCGACAACGTCGAATTCTCGCCGGAAGACGGCAGCCGTTCGGACCTCGACTTCCTGTGCCGCGTGCTGGAAGCCGTGATCGCCGAAGGGGCGACGACGATCAACATCGCCGACACGGTCGGCTACGGCGTGCCGGAACTCTACGGCAACCTCGTGAAGACGCTGCGCGAACGCATTCCGAACTCGGACAAAGCGATCTTCTCCGTGCACTGCCACAACGACCTCGGGATGGCGGTGGCGAACTCGCTCGCCGGCGTGAAGATCGGCGGTGCGCGGCAGGTCGAGTGCACGATCAACGGTCTCGGCGAGCGCGCGGGCAATACGTCGCTCGAGGAAATCGTGATGGCCGTGAAGACCCGCAAGGACTACTTCGGCCTCGACGTCGGCATCGACACCACGCAGATCGTGCCGACGTCGAAGCTCGTGTCGCAGATCACCGGTTTCGTCGTGCAGCCGAACAAGGCCGTGGTCGGCGCGAACGCATTCGCGCACGCGTCGGGCATCCACCAGGACGGCGTGCTGAAGGCGCGCGACACCTACGAGATCATGCGCGCGGAAGACGTGGGCTGGACCGCGAACAAGATCGTGCTCGGCAAGCTGTCGGGCCGCAACGCGTTCAAGCAGCGCCTGCAGGAGCTCGGCGTGTCGCTCGACAGCGAAGCCGAGCTGAACGCCGCGTTCATGCGCTTCAAGGACCTCGCCGATCGCAAGGCCGAGATCTTCGACGAAGACATCATCGCGATCGTCTCCGAAGAATCGGCGCTCGCGCAGGAGCAGGAGCACTTCAAGTTCGTGTCGCTGTCACAGCATTCTGAGACGGGCGAGCAGCCGCAGGCGAAGATCGTGTTCGCGGTCGAGGGCAAGGAAGTGACCGGCGAGGCGCGCGGTAACGGGCCGGTCGATGCGACGTTCAACGCGATCGAGGGCGAAGTCGGCAGCGGTTCCGAACTGCTCCTGTATTCGGTGAACGCGATCACGACCGGCACGCAGGCGCAGGGCGAAGTGACCGTCCGGCTGTCGAAGAGCGGGCGGATCGTCAACGGCGTTGGCACCGATCCGGACATCGTCGCGGCGTCCGCGAAGGCGTACATTTCGGCGCTGAACAAACTGCATTCGAAGGACGACAAGGTCAACCCGCAGCGCTCGTAAGCGCTGCGCGTCGAGCGCTCGAAGCACACGAAACGCCCCGTGCGGCCTTGCGCCGCCCGGGGCGTTTTTTCATGCGCCATTCATTCGGCCGCCGGCGCGCGGAACAGCCAGCGGCGCGCGGCAGGGCGAGGCGCCGGGCTGCGGCGGCGGAATTCCACCGCGATCCCGCGCCGCGGCGCATCGGCGACGAACGCGTCGAGCAGTTCGAGCACGTCGTGATCGATGTAGTCGGCGCGCGTTGCGTCGATGATCACGGCCGCGCGGTCGGGAATGTGCCGCAGGTGATGCTTGACCTGCACCTTGCCGAGGAACGAGACGTCCTTGCGGAACGAAAGCAGGAAGTGGTCGTCGTGCTGCGCGAGCGTGACGGGGCTCTTCAGGTTCGCGACCGCGACCGCCAGCACGCTGCACGCGAGGCCGACGGCAATGCCGAACAGCAGGTCGACCGCGAGCACGCCCGCGATCGTCGCGGCGAACGGCACGAACGCGGCCGGGCCCTGCCTCAGCACCGAGCGGAACAGCGCCGGTTTCGCGAGCTTGAAGCCCGTATGGATCAGGATCGCGGCCAGGCTTGCGAGCGGGATCAGGTTGATGAGCCCGGTGAGCGCGAACACGCTGGCAAGCAGCAGGATCCCGTGCACGATCGCCGACATCCGGCTTTGCGCACCCGCGTTCACGTTCACCGAGCTGCGCACGATCACCGACGTGATCGGCAGCCCGCCGAACGCACCCGCGACGAGATTGCCGACGCCCTGGGCCTTCAGTTCGCGATCGGGCTGCGTCGGCCGGCGCTTCGGGTCGATCTGTTCGACCGCCTCCAGGCTCAGCAGCGTCTCGAGGCTCGCGACGACCGCGAGCGTGATTGCGACGCGCCACACGTCCGGATTGACGAGCTGCGCGAAGTTCGGGCCGAGCTCCGCATGCTTGAGCGAGGCCGCGAACGCCGCGAACGATCCGAGCTCGGGCAGCGTCACGCGATGGGCTGCGCCCGGCGCAACGGCCGGCGCGACGAAGCCCAGCACGAGCGTCGCGCCGATGCCGAGCACGACGACCGCGAGCGGCGCGGGCACCGAGCGCACCAGCGCGAAGCGGCGCAGCGCGGGCGTGTCCCATGCGATCAGCAGCGCGAGCGACGCGAGCGCGATGGCCGTGGCAGCCCATGCGACCGGCAGGCCCGGCCAGTTCGCAAACGATTGCGCAGCCGAGCCTCCGATGCCGAACGCGAACGGAATCTGCTTCACGATCAGCAGCAGGCCGATCGCGGCGAGCATGCCCTTGATGACGGGCGACGGCACGTAGGCGGCGAAGCGGCCGGCGCGCAGCATGCCGAACCCGAACTGCAGCACGCCGGACAGCAGCACCGCGAGCAGGAACGCGGAGAAGCTGCCGAGTTGCGCGATCCCTTCGACGACGATCACGACGAGGCCGGCGGCTGGCCCGCTGACGGACAGCGACGAGCCGCTCAGCAGCGCGACGACGATGCCGCCGACGATGCCGGACACGAGCCCGGCGAACGGTTCGACGCCGGAGGCGTTGGCGATGCCGAGACAGAGCGGCAGCGCGACGAGGAAAACGACGATGCCGGCGACGATGTCGCGCGGCAGGGTGGACAGGCGCTCGTTCAGTTTCATGGTTGGGGCGGTTTCGTGGGCGTTGGGGCGGGGGTATGAATCAGCCGAGCGCGGCGGCGGTCGTGGCCAGCGCGGGTTCGACATCGACGGGCGGTGCCGCGTAGCCGGAATCGAGCTCCAGCAGGCGACCGTCGGCGAGCGAGAATATCCAGCCGTGCACGAGCGGCGGCCGTTCGCGTTCGCGCACGATCGGCGATGCGCGCAGCAGTCGCACCTGCTCGAGCACGTTCAGCTCGGCGAGGCGGTCGGCGGCGGCCGTGTCGTCGAGCCCGTCGAGCGTGTCGCGATGGCGCCGCGCGAGCGCGCAGAGCGGCGCGATGCGGCGCGCGACGTGCGGCAGGTCGGCCGGCGGCGGCAGCAGCGACGCGCGCACGCCGCCGCAGCCGTAGTGGCCGCACACGATCACGTGGTCGACCTTCAGCACGCGCACCGCGTACTCGAGCACGCTGGCGGAATTGTCGTCGTCGGGATGGAACAGGTTCGCGATGTTGCGATGGACAAACAGTTCGCCGGGCGCGCAGTGCGTGATGGTTTCGGCCGGCACACGGCTGTCTGCGCAGCCGATCCACAGCACGCGCGGGTTCTGGCCACGCGCGAGCGCGTCGAAGAAACCAGGCGTGTGTTCACGCGTCTCGCGGGCCCAGGCAATGTTGGCAACCAGCATGCTCTTGGGGCGATTCATGAGGACTCCTTTCTGACAACGGCAAATAAATATCGACGAAATGACGCAACTCCATTCTTTCTAAATTGAAAGGTTGGATTTGGACTGATATTAGGGGTATGCCCTAGCGCTCCGGGGGCATTGAAACAAACTGTTTCAAATTGATTTGGCGCAGTGCATTGCGTGCACCAACCCGACGCATGACATGCATCGCGTATGCCGGTTTCTGCGCAGCGGGCCGCATGACGGGGCGTTCAGCGGATTGCCATCGGGATGTCATTGACCGGAAAAGTTTTCCGCCATATTCCGTGCATTGAATAACGTGCCGGAAAAAATGAAATGGCCATTCACGCAATAATTCGTGAATGGCCATTGTGAAAATTGCGCGTAAATGCGCAATCGGTCAGAACAGATTACGGCGATCGGGATCGTGCAGCGGGTCCGGTGTTTTCTGCGTGGTGCGCAGGATGCCCTGCGGATCGAAATAGAAGCTGTACATCATGTACCAGACGTTGTCCTCGAGATACCGGTATGTCCACACCTCGCGCTTCATCAGCGGGAAGTAGGACGTCTCGACCGGGCGGCCGAAATTGACGAGCACGTCGGTCTTCGTCCACTTGCCGATCTCCGCGCGATAGAACTCGCTCGGCTGCAGCACCTGGCGCACGTTGACGATCCTGTGGGCTGCGTCGACGTCGGCCGCGATCGTGATTTCGCCCATCGGCTGGGTTGGCCACATCAGCCGCTTGCCGCCGCCGGGCAGGTCGTAGATCTCGCGCGGTGGACCCATGCGCGCGACGATCGCCGACTCGTCCTGGCCGGCCTGGTATTGCTGCCACGGTTGCGCGCAACCGGCCAGCAGTGCGGCGGCACCGGCGACCAGCACCGGCAGGCGCGCGGGAATACGAATGCGCATGGGATCCTCCAGAACACGGAAACAGGCCCCGTTGTATCACGGACGGCGCGCGCCGGTGCATCGCGCGGAAAAAATCGGTGCGGATCGGCGGCGTGGCGAAGCTTGCGGGCGGCGGGCGCGCCGGCCTATGATCCGCGCTTCTCGGGCAGATCGAAGGGCAGGTGGCCGATGCAGGGGTGGAAATGGTGCGCGCTCGCGTTGAGCGCAGGATGGATGCTGGTGTCGTCCGCGTTTGCCGGCGGCGAGCCGGTGCGGATCGCGCTGATCGAGGGGATGTCGGGCCCGTTCGCGAACGCGGGCGCGGCGGTCGAGCGCAACCTGCGCTTCGGCGTCGAGCAGGTCAACGCGGCGGGCGGCGTGAAGCTGCGCGACGGCGCGCACCCGCTCGAACTCGTCGTGCTCGACAGCAAGGGCAGCCCGGAGGAGGCGCTCGTGCAACTGCGCGCGGCCGCGGACCGCCATATCGGCTTCGTTGCGCAAGGCAACAGTTCGGCCGTCGCGGCCGCGCTCGTCGCGGCGCTCGACAAGCTGAACGCGCGCGACCCGGACAACCGGATGCTGTTGCTGAACTATTCGGCCGACGATCCCGCGCTCACCGGCGCGCGCTGCAGCTTCTGGCATTTCCGCTTCGACGCGCACGCGGGCATGCGGATGGCCGCGCTCGCGGACGTGATGGCGCGCGACCGCGCGCTGCGCAAGGTCTATCTGCTGAACCAGGACTACAGCTTTGGTCACGACGTCAGCACGCTCGCGCGGCAGGCGCTGGCCGCGCGGCGCACGGACGTGACGATCGCCGGCGACGAATTCCACCCGATCGGCCGGATCAAGGATTTCTCGCCGTACATCGCGAAAATCCGCGCGAGCGGCGCGGATGCCGTCGTGACCGGCAACTGGGGCAACGACCTCACGCTGCTCGTGAAGGCGGCGCGCGAGCAGGGGCTGAACGCGAAGTTCTATACGTTCTACGGCAACAGTCTCGGCGCGCCGGCCGCCCTGGGCGATGCCGGGGTCGGGCGCGTCGTGGCCGTGGCCGACTGGCACCCGAACGCGGGCGGCGCGAAATCCGACGCGTTCTACCGCACGTTCCGGACCCGATTCCCGGCCGCGCAGGACGACTATCCCGTGCGGCGGATGAGCCTGATGATCGAGATGCTGGCCGCGGCGATGAACCGGGCGGGGTCGGCCGACCCCGTGGCGGTCGCGCGGTCGCTCGAGGGCCTGTCGTTCGACGACGGCTTCCATGCGTCGCGGATGCGCGCGCAGGATCACCAGCTGATCCAGCCCCTTTACGTGATGGAGATGGACAAGGCCGGCACACCGGGCGTGCGCTTCGACAACGAGGGGTCGGGCTATGGCTTCCGGACGGTGCTGGCGGTGCCGGCGCAGCGCACGGAGATGCCGTCGGCGTGCTCGATGACGCGTCCGTGACAGGAGGCGGTAAGAACGGTGGGGAGTTGTGCTACAATGCCCGCCGGTTGTAAGTCACGGCACGGCCATTCTTCCGTGTCCGCCTGTTCAGTTAGAAAGGAAATCACATGTCTGTTGCAGATATCAAGAAGTCGGAAGTCGTTGCTCAGTTCGCCCGCGGTACCAACGACACGGGTTCGCCCGAAGTCCAGGTCGCACTGCTGACCGCACGTATCGTCGAACTGACGGGTCACTTCAAGACCCACGCGAAGGACCACCACAGCCGCCGCGGCCTGCTGCGCATGGTGAGCCGCCGCCGCAAGCTGCTCGACTACCTCAAGGGCAAGGATGCCGACCGTTACCGCGCGCTGATCGAGAAGCTGGGTCTGCGTAAGTAATCGAGGCGATTGCCGCCAGCAAGATGCCTGTGTCAGTCCGCTGATGCAGGCATTTTGTTTTTGCGCGGTGCGTAGCGTCACGCGCACCGCAGGTTGTCCGGCACGTGAGTGCCGGCTGCCGGAACGGCTGATACCGGGGTCGGGATTTGTGTCATTCCAGCGCGTCGCTCGACGAGCGCCGCGCTGGAATGGCATAAAAAACACACCTTGCTCCGGGTGATTCGGTCGGGACGCCGCCGCACGGGATGACCCGGGCGGCGAATGAAATGAATGAATTCAAAGGAGCAACCATGTCCATGTTCAACAAGGTCGTGAAGGAATTCCAGTGGGGCCAGCACAAGGTGCGCCTCGAAACCGGTGAAGTCGCTCGCCAGGCGAGCGGTGCCGTGATCGTCGACGTGGAAGACACCGTCGTGCTGGCAACCGTCGTCGGCGCGAAGTCGGCAAAGCCGGGCCAGGATTTCTTCCCGCTGACCGTCGACTACCTCGAAAAGACCTACTCGGCCGGCAAGATCCCGGGCGGCTTCTTCCGTCGCGAAGGCCGTCCGTCGGAACACGAGACGCTGACGTCGCGCCTGATCGACCGTCCGCTGCGCCCGCTGTTCCCGGAAGGCTTCTACAACGAAGTGCAGGTCGTGATCCACGTGCTGTCCGTGAACCCGGAAATCCCGGCGGACATCCCCGCGCTGATCGGTGCATCGGCTGCGCTCGCCGTGTCGGGCCTGCCGTTCAACGGCCCGGTCGGTGCCGCGCGCGTCGCGTACATCGACAACGCATACGTGCTGAACCCGACGCGTGACCAGATCAAGGCATCGAGCCTCGATCTCGTCGTCGCCGGCACGGAGCGCGCGGTGCTGATGGTCGAATCGGAAGCCGACCAGCTGCCGGAAGACGTGATGCTGGGCGCGGTCGTGTTCGGTCACGAGCAGATGCAGACGGCGATCGACGCGATCCACGAACTCGTGCGCGAAGGTGGCAAGCCCGAGTGGGACTGGCAGCCGGCACCGAAGAACGAGGCGCTGATCGCGCGCGTGACGGAACTGGCGCACGGCGACCTGCTCGCCGCTTACCAGCTGCGCGACAAGCAGGCGCGTTCGACGAAGCTGAAGGAAGTCTACGCGGCGACCTCGGCGAAGCTCGAGGAAGACGCGCTGGCGGCCGGCACGGTCGCGGCCGACAAGGCTACCGTCGGCAACATCCTGTTCGACATCGAAGCGAAGATCGTCCGTTCGCAGATCCTGAACGGCGAGCCGCGCATCGATGGTCGCGACACGCGCACCGTGCGTCCGATCGAGATCCGCACCGGCGTGCTGCCGCGCACCCACGGTTCGGCGTTGTTCACGCGTGGCGAAACGCAGGCGCTCGTCGTCGCGACGCTCGGCACGAAGGGTGACGAGCAGATCATCGACGCGCTCGAAGGCGAATACCGCGAGCGCTTCATGCTCCACTACAACATGCCTCCGTTCGCGACCGGCGAAACGGGGCGCGTCGGCTCGCCGAAGCGTCGTGAAATCGGCCACGGCCGTCTTGCGAAGCGCGCGCTGGTCAAGTGCCTGCCGAGCGCCGACGAATTCGGCTACTCGATCCGCGTCGTGTCGGAAATCACCGAATCGAACGGTTCGTCGTCGATGGCGTCGGTGTGCGGCGGCTGCCTCGCGCTGATGGACGCCGGCGTGCCGATGAAGGCGCACGTCGCGGGTATCGCGATGGGCCTGATCCTCGAAGGCAACAAGTTCGCGGTGCTGACCGACATCCTCGGCGACGAGGATCACCTCGGCGACATGGACTTCAAGGTAGCCGGCACGGAGCAAGGTGTGACGGCGCTGCAGATGGACATCAAGATCCAGGGCATCACGAAGGAAATCATGCAGGTCGCGCTCGCGCAGGCGAAGGAAGGCCGCATGCACATCCTCGGCAAGATGACGTCGGCGGTCTCGGGTGCGAACACGCAACTGTCGGAATTCGCACCGCGCATGATCACGATCAAGATCAACCCGGAAAAGATCCGCGACGTGATCGGCAAGGGTGGTTCGGTGATCCGCGCGCTGACGGAAGAAACGGGCACGACCATCGACATCTCGGATGACGGCGTCGTGACGATCGCGAGCACGAGCAGCGAAGGCATGGCCGAAGCGAAGAAGCGCATCGAGAACATCACGGCCGAGATCGAGGTCGGCCAGGTGTACGAAGGCACGGTGCTCAAGCTGCTCGATTTCGGCGCGATCGTGAACCTGCTGCCGGGCAAGGACGGCCTGCTGCACATCTCGGAAATCGTCAACGAGCGCGTGAAGGACATTAACGACTACCTGAAGGAAGGTCAGCAGGTGAAGGTCAAGGTGATCCAGACGGACGAGAAGGGTCGCGTGCGTCTGTCGGCGAAGGCGCTGCTGAACGAAGCAGCGGCAGCGTCGCAGTCGGATACGCCGCCGCAGCAGTAAGCGGACGGGCGTAAGAGCGGCCGGCAGTGCGAAAGCGTGCCGGCCGTTTTTTCTGTAGCATCGTTGTGCGGCGCAGCAGCGCCGGCGAGGCGCCCGTGCCGCGCACGGGTGCGCCCCCCCGACTGATCCTGGAGCGACCACCATGAAAGCCATCGAAATCACCGAATTCGGCGCCCCCGACGTGCTGAAGCTCGCGGAGCGTCCGCGCCCCGAACCGAAGCGCGGCGAAGTGCTGATCAAGGTGGCGGCTTCTGGCGTGAATCGGCCGGACGTATTCCAGCGCAAGGGCGCGTATGCGCCGCCGCCGGGTGCGTCGGATCTGCCGGGCCTCGAGGTCGCGGGCGAGATTGTCGGCGGTGACCTGTCGGATGCGGCGCTGAACCCGTTCGACCTGAAGGTGGGCGATCGCGTCTGCGCGCTGCTCGCGGGCGGCGGTTACGCCGAATATGCGGTCGCGCCGCTGCCGCAATGCCTGCCGGTGCCCGACGGGCTGACTGACATCGAGGCCGCATCGCTGCCCGAAACCTTCTTCACGGTGTGGAGCAACGTGTTCGACCGCGCGCTGCTCGGTGCGGGCGAGGGCGGCGAGCAGGAAACGCTGCTCGTGCAGGGCGGCTCGAGCGGGATCGGCGTGACGGCGATCCAGATCGCGCACGCGCTCGGCTTTCGTGTCTTCGCGACGGCGGGGAGTGCCGATAAATGCCGTGCATGCGAGGCGCTCGGCGCCGAGCGTGCGATCAACTACAAGACCGAGGACTTCGTCGAGGTTGTCAAGTCGCTGACGCACGATCGCGGCGTCGACGTGATCCTCGACATGGTCGCGGGTTCGTACGTGCCGCGCGAACTGTCCGCGCTCGCGGATGGCGGCCGCCTCGTGCTGATCGCGCTGCTCGGCGGCGCGAAGGCCGAGGTCAACCTGAATGAAATCCTGCGCCGCCGGTTGACGGTGACGGGCTCGACGCTGCGTCCGCGGCCGGTCGAGTTCAAGGCGCGCATCGCCGCGCAGCTGAAGGCGCGTGTCTGGCCGCTGCTCGCGGACGGCCGCATCAAACCCGTCATCTACCGCGTGCTGCCGGCAGGGGAGGCCGCCCAGGCGCATGCGCTGATGGAAAGCGGCGAGCACATCGGCAAGATCGTGCTCGATTGGGGTGCGAACGCGTGACGGCCCGTGCGACGGGCTTGACATGTGTGGTTTGACCGGTTCAAGCCGCGCGCAGTAAAATCGCGGGTTTGCTTCGCCAGATCCAACCTGACGGGCCGGTTTCCGGTGCGTTAATGACAAGATAGTGACGAGACAGACACGATGTCGAAACAACGAACGAAGCGAGTGATCGGCAACTGGAAGATGCACGGCCGGCTGGCCGGCAACCAGGCATTGCTGAACGAAGTGATGCAGGGCGCGGGTGCGGTGCCGGCCGAAACGTCGGTCGGCGTGTGCGTGCCGTTCCCGTACCTCGCGCAGGTTCAGGCGCAGCTCGGCGGCGGCCGTGTCGCGTTCGGCGCGCAGGACGTGTCCGCGCACGAGCAGGGCGCGTTCACCGGTGAAGTGGCGGCCGCGATGGTGGCGGAGTTCGGCGCGCGGTATGCGATCGTCGGTCACTCGGAGCGTCGCGCGTATCACGGCGAGCGCAACGAAACCGTCGCCGCGAAGACGCAACGCGCGCTTGCGGCGGGCCTCACGCCCGTCGTGTGCGTCGGTGAAACGCTCGACGAGCGCGAAGCGGGCGCGACCGAGCAGGTAGTCGGTGCGCAGCTCGACGCCGTGCTGGCCGTGCTGACGGCTGACGAAGCCGCCCGCATCGTCGTCGCATACGAGCCGGTCTGGGCGATCGGCACGGGCAAGAGCGCGACGTCGGCGCAGGCGCAGGACGTGCACGCATTCCTGCGGGCGCGTCTCGCGGCGAAGGGGGCGGCGGACGTATCGGTGCTGTACGGTGGCAGCGTGAAGCCGGACAACGCGGAAGAGCTGTTCGCGCAGCCCGACATCGACGGCGGCCTGATCGGCGGCGCGTCGCTGAAGGCGGAAGATTTCCTGGCGATCTGCCGGGCCGCACGTTGAGCGGTCCGGGATCGAATTGAACCATGATGGCGGCCGGTTGGTCCGGTTGCCTGATCCAATCGGGTGGGTGTGATGCTGTTATTCAAGACGCTGATTATTGTCGTGCAGGTGCTGTCTGCACTCGGTGTGATCGGACTCGTGCTGCTGCAGCACGGCAAGGGTGCGGACATGGGCGCTGCATTCGGCAGCGGCGCGTCGGGCAGCCTGTTCGGTGCAACGGGCTCCGCCAACTTCCTGTCGCGCACGACGGGCATTCTCGCGACGATCTTCTTCGTCGCGACGCTCGCGCTGACGTACCTCGGTTCGTACAAGTCGACGCCGTCGGCGGGCGTGCTCGGTGCCGCCGCGACCGCGCCGGCATCGACGCCCGCAGCGTCGGCGCCGGCCGTCGCGGCGTCCGCTGCCGCAGGTTCGGCAGCAAGCGCGCCTGGTCAGGATGTCCCGAAATAAAAGGTCAAAATTTTTGCGTTTGTGCGTTGAACAAATCTGGAACTCGGGTTAGAATTTAATTCTTGAAGCGATTCGCGGGAAACAAGCAGCACAACCCGAGTTGCATGCAGTGCCGACGTGGTGAAATTGGTAGACACGCTATCTTGAGGGGGTAGTGGCGAAAGCTGTGCGAGTTCGAGTCTCGCCGTCGGCACCAAAGTTACTCAATGCCAGCCGCTTCTAGTGGCTGGCATTTTTCATTTCTGGGGTGTGCCTTGCGATTGTCTTGTGATCGCGAGCACTCCGAAATGATTCCTTCCGCCGGAAGTGGTATTCTCCGGACGCTCAGAACCAACCGATAGAGGATTGCCTTGAACCTCGCAGCCTATTACCCCGTCTTGTTGTTCCTCCTCGTGGGCACTGGTTTAGGTATAGCGCTGGTCAGCATCGGCAAGCTCCTTGGTCCCAACAAGCCGGACGTCGAGAAGAACGCACCGTACGAGTGCGGCTTCGAAGCCTTTGAAGACGCCCGGATGAAATTCGACGTCCGGTACTACCTCGTCGCCATCCTGTTCATCATCTTCGATCTCGAAACCGCATTCCTGTTTCCGTGGGGCGTCGCGCTCCGGGACATCGGCTGGCCGGGTTTCATCGCAATGATGATTTTTCTGCTCGAATTCCTGCTGGGCTTTGCCTATATCTGGAAGAAAGGCGGCCTCGACTGGGAGTGATGGGTTAATCGCCGGTTTGCATGGGCGGCCACGCTGGGCCGCTCGTCTGGAGTGGAAAGCAAATGAGTATCGAAGGGGTCTTGAAGGAAGGGTTTGTCACCACGACGGCTGACAAGCTGATCAACTGGACGCGTACCGGCTCGCTGTGGCCGATGACGTTCGGGCTCGCGTGTTGCGCCGTCGAGATGATGCATGCGGGCGCGGCCCGTTATGACCTGGACCGGTTCGGGGTCGTGTTCCGTCCGAGCCCGCGTCAGTCGGACGTGATGATCGTCGCCGGCACACTGTGCAACAAGATGGCGCCCGCACTGCGCCGCGTGTACGACCAGATGGCCGAGCCGCGCTGGGTGATCTCGATGGGGTCGTGCGCGAACGGTGGCGGTTACTACCACTACTCGTACTCGGTGGTTCGCGGTTGCGACCGGATCGTACCCGTTGACGTCTACGTGCCGGGCTGCCCGCCCACGGCCGAGGCGCTGGTCTACGGCGTGATCCAGCTTCAGGCGAAGATCCGCCGCACCAACACCATCGCCCGTCAATAAAGTCCCGAGCGTCCCCCTCAATATGGCAAGCAAAATCGAGACCCTCAAGGCAAACCTCGAAGCAGCGCTCGGCGCGCGCGTGGTGAGCCTCACCGAAGCGATCGGTGAACTGACGCTCGTCGTGAAGGCGAGCGATTACCTCGAAGTCGCAAAGATGCTGCGCGACGATCCGAAGCTCCGTTTCGAGCAACTGATCGACCTCTGCGGCGTCGATTACCAGACCTACGGCGACGGCGCCTACGACGGCCCGCGTTTCGCGGCCGTGTCGCAGCTGCTGTCGGTCACGAACAACTGGCGCCTGCGTCTGCGCGTGTTCGCTCCGGACGACGATCTGCCGATCGTGGCATCGCTCGTCGACATCTGGGCCTCCGCAAACTGGTACGAGCGCGAGGCGTTCGACCTGTACGGCCTCGTGTTCGAGGGTCACCCCGATCTGCGCCGCATCCTCACCGACTACGGTTTCATCGGTCACCCGTTCCGCAAGGACTTCCCGGTGTCGGGTTATGTCGAAATGCGTTACGACCCGGAAGAGAAACGGGTCGTCTACCAGCCGGTGACGATCGAGCCGCGCGAAATCACGCCGCGCGTGATCCGCGAGGATCGCTATGGCGGTCTGAAACATTAAGGGGGCGTCATGGCAGAAATCAAGAACTACACCCTCAACTTCGGCCCGCAGCACCCGGCAGCGCACGGCGTGCTGCGTCTCGTGCTCGAGCTCGACGGCGAAGTCATCCAGCGCGCCGATCCGCACATCGGCTTGCTGCATCGCGCGACTGAAAAGCTCGCGGAAAGCAAGACCTTCATCCAGTCCGTGCCGTACATGGACCGTCTCGACTACGTGTCGATGATGGTCAACGAGCACGGCTATGTGCTCGCAATCGAGCGTCTGCTCGGCATCGACGTGCCTGAGCGCGCGCAGTACATCCGCGTGCTGTTCGACGAGATCACGCGCGTGCTGAACCATCTGATGTGGATCGGCGCGCACGCACTCGACGTCGGCGCGATGGCGGTGTTCCTGTACGCATTCCGCGAGCGTGAAGACCTGATGGACGTGTACGAAGCGGTGTCCGGTGCCCGGATGCACGCGGCGTACTACCGTCCGGGCGGCGTCTACCGCGACCTGCCTGACGCAATGCCGCAATACAAGGCGTCGAAGATTCGCAACGAGAAGGCGCTCGCGAAGATGAACGAAGCGCGCAGCGGCTCGGTGCTCGACTTCATCGACGACTTCTTCACGCGCTTCCCGAAGTGCGTCGACGAATACGAAACGCTGCTGACCGACAATCGGATCTGGAAACAGCGTCTGGTCGGGATCGGCGTCGTCAGCCCGGAGCGTGCGCTTCAGATGGGCCTGACGGGTCCGATGCTGCGCGGCTCGGGTATCGCGTGGGACCTGCGCAAGAAGCAGCCGTACGAAGTGTACGACCGCATGGATTTCGACGTGCCGGTCGGCGTGAACGGCGATTGCTACGACCGCTATCTGGTGCGCGTCGAGGAAATGCGCCAGTCGATCCGCATCGCGAAACAGTGTATTGAGTGGCTCCGCAAGAATCCGGGCCCGGTGATGACGGACAATCACAAGGTTGCACCGCCGTCGCGCGTCGGCATGAAGACCAACATGGAAGACTTGATTCACCACTTCAAGCTCTTCACCGAAGGTTTTCACGTGCCGGAAGGCGAAGCGTACGCGGCGGTCGAGCATCCGAAGGGTGAATTCGGCATCTACCTCGTGTCGGACGGTGCCAACAAGCCGTATCGCCTCAAGATCCGCGCACCGGGCTTCGCGCACCTCGCGTCGCTCGACGAAATGGCGCGCGGCCACATGATTGCCGACGCCGTCACGATCATCGGTACGCAGGACATCGTGTTCGGCGAGATCGATCGCTAATGGTTGCGCCGCCTGCGCGAGCGGGCGGCGAGCAGTAAGTCACACGCGATGCGCGCTGAACCGGCGCGGCTTCGCAAGCTGTCAACAGTGAGCGCCAGGTCTGCCGTCCTTGCACAGCAGTGCGGCAGGTTGTTCGTTCGGTAGGAATTGAAAGAGTCGTGTCTGAAAATGATCTCAGCTGAAGGCCTGAAGGAAATCGATCGAGCGTTGACGAAGTATCCCGCCGATCAGAAACAGTCCGCCGTGATGTCGGCGTTGGCCGTTGCTCAGGAAGAGCACGGCTGGCTGTCGCCCGAACTGATGCAGTTCGTCGCGGACTATCTCGGCATGCCGGCCGTTGCCGTGCAGGAAGTCGCGACGTTCTACACGATGTACGAGCTCAAACCGGTCGGCAAGCACAAGATCACGCTCTGCACGAACCTGCCGTGCCAGCTTGGCCCGCACGGCGGCGCGGAAGCGACTGCCGACTACCTGAAACAGAAGCTGGGCATCGGCTTCGGCGAGACCACGCCCGACGGCAAGTTCACGCTGAAGGAAGGCGAATGCATGGGCTCTTGCGGTGATGCGCCGGTGCTGCTGGTGAACAATCACAGAATGTGCAGCTTCATGAGCCGCGAGAAGATCGACCAGCTGCTTGAGGAGCTCTCGAAATGACGTCCCTCCACGACCGTCACATCAAACCGCTGATCCTCGCTGGTCTGAACGGCGAGAACTGGCATCTCGAAGACTACGTCGCGCGCGGCGGCTACAAGCAACTGCGCCGCATTCTCGAAGAAAAGATTCCTCCGGAGCAGGTGATCGCCGACGTGAAGGCGTCGGGCCTGCGTGGCCGTGGCGGTGCGGGCTTCCCGACCGGCCTGAAGTGGAGCTTCATGCCGCGCCAGTTCCCGGGGCAGAAGTACCTCGTCTGCAACTCGGACGAAGGCGAACCGGGCACGTTCAAGGATCGCGACATCCTGCGCTGGAACCCGCATGCACTGATCGAAGGCATGGCCATCGGCGCGTACGCGATGGGCATCACCGTCGGCTACAACTACATCCACGGGGAAATCTTCGAAGTGTATCGACGCTTCGAGGCCGCGCTCGATGAAGCGCGCGCCGCGGGTTTCCTCGGCGACAACATCATGGGCTCGGAATTCTCGTTCCAGCTGCACGCGCACCACGGTTACGGCGCGTACATCTGCGGCGAGGAAACGGCGCTGCTCGAGTCGCTCGAAGGCAAGAAGGGCCAGCCGCGCTTCAAGCCGCCGTTCCCGGCGAGCTTCGGCGTGTACGGCAAGCCGACCACGATCAACAACACCGAGACGTTCGCGGCGGTGCCGTTCCTGCTGTCCATCGGGCCGCAGAATTACCTCGAGATCGGCAAGCCGAACAATGGCGGCACGAAGATCTTCTCGGTGTCGGGTGACGTCGAGCGTCCGGGCAACTATGAAGTGCCGCTCGGCACGCCGTTCGCGACGCTGATGGAGCTCGCCGGCGGGATGCGCGGCGGTCGCAAGATCAAGGCCGTGATTCCGGGCGGTTCGTCGGCACCGGTGATCCCGGGCGACATCATGATGCAGACCGATCTCGATTACGATTCGATCGCGAAGGCGGGCTCGATGCTCGGTTCCGGCGCGGTGATCGTGATGGACGAGACGCGTTGCATGGTGCGTTCGCTGTTGCGCCTGTCGTACTTCTACTACGAGGAATCGTGCGGCCAGTGCACGCCGTGCCGTGAAGGCACCGGCTGGCTGTATCGCGTCGTGAATCGTATCGAGCACGGCGAAGGACGCCAGGAAGATCTGGACCTGCTGAACTCGGTTGCCGAGAACATCATGGGCCGCACGATCTGCGCGCTCGGCGATGCGGCGGCGATGCCGGTACGCGGGATGCTGAAGCATTACTGGGACGAATTCGCGTACCACGTCGAGCATAAGCACTGCATGGTCGGCGGCCACGCGCACGCGGCGGCGGCCTGAAGCGAAGCACCGGTTGCGGAATTTGAGCGCACGGTCGGGCGAAGGCGCGAACGGGCGGAAATAGGTTAAGGACCATTCACCATCATGGTTGAACTTGAAATAGACGGCAAGAAGGTCGAGGTGCCCGAAGGCAGCATGGTGATCCAGGCTGCGCACAAGGCGGATACGTACATTCCTCACTTCTGCTATCACAAGAAACTGTCGGTCGCGGCCAACTGCCGGATGTGTCTCGTCGAAGTCGAGAAGATGCCGAAGGCCGTGCCTGCCTGCGCGACGCCCGTGTCGGCAGGCATGATCGTGCGCACGCAGTCCGACAAGGCCGTGAAGGCGCAGCAGTCGGTGATGGAATTCCTCCTCATCAACCATCCGCTCGATTGCCCGATCTGCGATCAGGGCGGCGAATGCCAGCTGCAGGATCTGGCGGTCGGTTACGGCAAGTCGTCGTCGCGCTACTCGGAAGAAAAGCGCGTGGTGTTCCACAAGAACGTGGGCCCGCTGATCTCGATGGAAGAAATGTCGCGCTGCATCCACTGCACGCGCTGCGTCCGCTTCGGCCAGGAAATCGCCGGCGTGATGGAGCTCGGCATGCTGGGTCGCGGCGAGCACTCGGAAATCACGACGTTCGTCGGCAAGACGGTCGACTCCGAACTGTCGGGCAACATGATCGACCTGTGCCCGGTCGGCGCGCTGACCAGCAAGCCGTTCCGCTACAGCGCCCGTACGTGGGAACTGTCGCGCCGCAAGTCGGTGAGCCCGCACGATTCAGTCGGCGCGAACCTCGTCGTGCAGGTGAAGAACAACCGCGTGATGCGCGTGTTGCCGTTCGAGAACGAAGCGATCAACGAATGCTGGATCTCGGACAAGGATCGCTTCTCGTACGAAGGCCTGAACAGTGAAGAGCGCCTGACGAAGCCGATGCTGAAGCAGGGCGGCCAGTGGATCGAGACCGACTGGCAGACCGCGCTCGAATATGTCGCGAAGGGCCTGAAGGGCATCGCCGCGGATCACGGCGCGAACGCGCTGGCGATGCTCGCGAGCGCGCACAGCACCGCTGAAGAGCTGTTCCTCGTTAAGCAGCTCGCCAGCGAACTGAAAACGCCGAACGTCGACTTCCGTCTGCGGCAGCAGGATTTCTCGGCGCCGGTCCAGGGCGCACCGTGGCTCGGCATGCCGATCACCGACCTGTCGAGCGTGGATGCCGCGTTCGTCGTCGGTTCGTTCCTGCGCCGCGACCACCCGCTGTTCGCCGCACGCCTGCGCCAGGCCGCGAAGAACGGCGCGAAGCTGCACTTCCTGCACGCGACCGCCGACGACTCGCTGATCCCGACGGCGCAGCGCATCGTCGCCGCGCCGTCGGCATGGCTCGACGAGCTGGCCGGCATCGCCGCGGCCGTCGCGCAACTGCGCGGCGTCGCGCTGCCCGACACGCTCGCGGGCGTCACGGCATCGCCGGCTGCGCAAGCGGTCGCCCAGTCGCTCGCGAACGGCGAACGCCGCGCGGTGCTGCTCGGCAACGTCGCGGTCCGCCATCCGGAATTCGCGAAGCTGCACGCGGTCGCCCAGTGGATCGCCGACAACACCGGCGCGACGTTCGGTTTCCTCACGGAAGCGGCGAACACGGTCGGTGCGCACGTCGTCGGCGCGCTGCCGGGCGAAGGCGGCCTGAATGCACGCGAAGCGTTCGCACAGCCGCGCAAGGGTTACGTGCTGCTGAACGTCGAACCGGAATTCGACACCGCCGATCCGGCGCAGGCGCTTGCCGCGCTGAACCAGGCTGAAATGGTCGTCGTGATGTCGCCGTTCAAGCACGGCCTCGATTACGCCGACGTGCTGCTGCCGATCGCGCCGTTCACGGAAACGTCCGGCACGTTCGTCAACGCGGAAGGCACCGTGCAGAGCTTCAACGGCGTCGTGCGCCCGCTCGGCGAAACGCGTCCGGCATGGAAGGTGCTGCGCGTGCTCGGCAGCCTGCTCGGCCTGCCGAACTTCGAATACGAGACGGCGGAAGAAGTGCGTCTCGCGGCGCTCGGCGACGCAGGCGTCGCGGGCCGCCTGTCGAACCAGACGTCGGTCGCTCCGGCGCGCGTCGCGGCGAATGCCGCGAATGGCGGCTTCGAGCGCCTGGCCGATGTGCCGATCTATCACGCCGACGCGCTGGTGCGCCGCGCAGGTGCGCTGCACCTGACGGCTGCCGCGAAGGCAGCGAATGCCGCAGCCCTGCCGGCCGCGCTGTTCGACAAGCTGGGCTTGAAGGAAGGCGACGCAGTGCGCGTGCGCCAGGGCGAGCGTGCGGTGCAGTTGCCGGCCGTGCGCGACGCGAATCTTGCGGAGACGGTCGTTCGCGTGTCGGCGGCGACGCCTGCCGGCGCAGCGCTCGGCAGCCTGTCCGGTGAACTGGTGGTGGAGAAGGCGTAAATGAGCTTGTTCGATACGATCAACGCGGGCGGAGCCCAGCTTCTCGGCGTCGCGTGGCCGACGGTGTGGGCCGTCGTGCGCATCCTCGTCGTCGCCGTCGTGATCCTGCTGTGCGTCGCGTACCTGATTCTGTGGGAACGCAAGCTGATCGGCTGGATGCACGTGCGTCTCGGCCCGAACCGCGTCGGCCCCGGCGGCCTGCTGCAGCCGATCGCCGACGTGCTGAAGCTGCTGCTGAAGGAAGTGATTCAGCCGAGCGCCGCGAGCCGTTGGCTGTACCTGATCGCGCCGGTCATGACCGTCGTGCCGGCGTTCGCCGTGTGGGCGGTGATCCCGTTCCAGGCCGAAGCCGTGCTCGCGAACGTGAACGCAGGCCTGCTGTATGCGATGGCGATCTCGTCGATCGGTGTGTACGCGGTGATTCTCGCCGGCTGGGCGTCGAACTCGAAGTACGCGTTTCTCGGCGCGATGCGCGCTGCGGCGCAGATGGTGTCGTACGAAATCTCGATGGGCTTCGCGCTGGTGCTCGTGCTGATGACGGCCGGCAGCCTGAACCTGTCGGAAATCGTCGGCTCGCAACAGCACGGCTTCTTCGCCGGCCACGGCGTGAACTTCCTGTCGTGGAACTGGCTGCCGCTGCTGCCGGCCTTCGTGGTCTACTTCGTGTCCGGCATCGCCGAAACGAACCGTCACCCGTTCGACGTGGTGGAAGGGGAGTCGGAGATCGTCGCAGGTCACATGATCGATTACTCGGGCATGGCGTTCGCGCTATTCTTCCTCGCCGAGTACATCAACATGATCGTGATCTCGGCGCTGGCCGCGACGCTGTTCCTCGGCGGCTGGGACGCACCGTTCGAATTCCTGTCGTTCATTCCGGGCATCTTCTGGCTGGTGCTGAAGGTATTCGCGCTGCTGTCGGTGTTCATCTGGGTGCGCGCGACGTTCCCGCGCTACCGTTACGACCAGATCATGCGTCTGGGCTGGAAGGTGTTCCTGCCCGTCACGGTGATCTGGGTGGTCGTGGTCGGCTTCTGGATGATGTCGCCGCTCAACATCTGGGTGAAGTAATCGGACGAAATCATGACGGCAATCCAACACTTCTTTAAGACCTTCTTCCTGACGGAGCTGCTGAAGGGGCTCGCGCTGACCGGTCGTTACACGTTCAAGCGCAAGTTCACCGTGCAGTTCCCGGAAGAAAAGACCCCGATTTCGCCGCGTTTCCGCGGGCTGCATGCGCTGCGCCGCTATGAAAACGGCGAAGAGCGCTGCATCGCGTGCAAACTCTGCGAGGCAGTGTGCCCCGCGATGGCGATCACGATCGAATCGGAAACGCGCGCGGACAACACGCGCCGCACGACGCGCTACGACATCGACCTGACGAAGTGCATTTTCTGTGGTTTCTGCGAGGAAAGCTGCCCGGTCGATTCGATCGTCGAGACGCAGATTCTCGAGTACCACGGCGAAAAGCGCGGCGACCTGTATTTCACGAAGGAAATGCTGCTCGCGGTGGGCGATCGCTACGAGAAGGACATCGCTGCGGCGAAGGCCGCCGACGCGCCGTATCGTTGATTGTGTTTGCAGTGCCGGCCCGGCAGGAACGGGCCGAGCCGCCGCGACGGGTGCGGCACGCGAGAGCGTCCCGCAAGCCGCGCCTGACTATGGCCTAACGATGAACCGGTAATCATGGAATTCACGACCGTACTGTTCTACATCTTCGCGCTGCTCCTGGTGGTATCAGGGCTGAAGGTGATCACTTCGCGCAACCCGGTGGCGTCTGCGCTTTTCCTTGTGCTGGCGTTCTTCAACGCCGCCGCGATCTGGATGCTGCTGGAAGCGGAGTTCCTCGCGATCCTGCTGGTGCTGGTGTACGTGGGCGCCGTGATGGTGCTGTTCCTGTTCGTCGTGATGATGCTGGACATCAACATCGATTACCTGCGCCGCGACTTCAAGCGCTTCGTACCGATGGCGACCGTCGTCGGCGCGATCATCGTGGTCGAGACCGCGCTGATCCTGTGGCGCGGCTACGGCGACACGCACACGGTGCACGCGATGGCGACGGGCGCGATGGCCGACTGGTCGAACACGCGCCTGATCGGCAAGGTGATTTACACCGACTACATCTTCGCGTTTGAAATCGCAGGCCTGGTGCTGCTGGTCGCGATCATCGCCGCGATCGGGCTGACCGAGCGCAAGGGCAAGGACAGCAAGCGGCAGCGCGTGTCGGATCAGGTCAAGGTGCGCCGCGACGACCGCGTGCGCCTCGTGAAGATGGAAGCGGAAAAGCCGCAGCCGGAAACGGCGCAGAGCGAAGCCGGTACGAGCACCAACGGCTAAGCGGAGGAAAAGAAAACCATGCTGACTCTTGCTCATTACCTTGTGCTCGGCGCGATCCTCTTTGCGATCGCGATCGTCGGGATCTTCCTGAACCGCCGCAACATCATCATCATCCTGATGGCGATCGAACTGATGCTGCTGGCGGTGAACACCAACTTCGTCGCTTTTTCGCACTACCTCGGCGATGTGCACGGCCAGATATTCGTGTTCTTCGTGCTGACCGTCGCCGCAGCGGAAGCCGCGATCGGTCTCGCGATTCTGGTGACCCTGTTCCGTAAGCTCGACACGATCAATGTCGAGGATCTCGATCAGCTCAAAGGTTAATTTCAGGCAACGCTGTTATGTCAACGACACTCAATGAAAACCTGCTGCTGGCGATTCCGCTCGCTCCGCTGGCCGGCTCGCTGATTGCGGGGCTGTTCGGGAACGCAGTCGGGCGCAAGGGCGCACACCGGATCACGATCCTCGGCGTATTGATCGCGTTCCTCCTGTCGGCGAAAGTCTTCCTCGACGTGATGGGCGGCGCGAGCTTCAATGCGACCGTCTACGAATGGATGAACGTCGGTTCGCTGAAACTCGAAGTCGGCTTCCTCGTCGATTCGCTGACCGCGATGATGATGGTCGTCGTGACCTTCGTCTCGCTGATGGTGCACGTGTACACGATCGGCTACATGTCGGAAGAAGACGGCTACCAGCGCTTCTTCTCGTACATCTCGCTGTTCACGTTCTCGATGCTGATGCTCGTGATGAGCAACAACTTCCTGCAGCTGTTCTTCGGCTGGGAAGCGGTGGGTCTGGTGTCGTACCTGCTGATCGGCTTCTACTTCACGCGTGAGAGCGCGATCTACGCGAACATGAAGGCGTTCCTCGTGAACCGCGTGGGCGACTTCGGCTTCCTGCTGGGCATCGGCCTGCTGCTGGCGTTCGCGGGTTCGATGAACTACGGCGAAGTGTTCGCGAAGCGTGCCGAGCTCGCAAGCCTGCACTTCCCGGGCACCGACTGGGGCTTGCTGACCGTCGCCTGCATCTGCCTGTTCATCGGCGCGATGGGTAAATCGGCGCAGTTCCCGCTGCACGTCTGGCTGCCCGACTCGATGGAAGGCCCGACCCCGATCTCCGCGCTGATTCACGCGGCGACGATGGTGACGGCCGGCATCTTCATGGTGTCGCGCATGTCGCCGCTGTTCGAACTGTCGGATACCGCGCTGTCGTTCATCACGGTGATTGGTGCGATCACGGCGCTCTTCATGGGCTTCCTCGGTATCGTCCAGAACGACATCAAGCGCGTGGTTGCGTATTCGACGCTGTCGCAGCTCGGCTACATGACCGTCGCGCTCGGCGTTTCCGCTTACCCGGTCGCCGTGTTCCACCTGATGACGCACGCGTTCTTCAAGGCGCTGCTGTTCCTTGGCGCCGGTTCGGTGATCATGGGCATGCACCACGACCAGGACATGCGCAACATGGGTGGCCTGCGCAAGTACATGCCGATCACGTGGATCACGTCGCTCGTCGGTTCGCTGGCGCTGATCGGTACGCCGTTCTTCTCCGGCTTCTACTCGAAAGACTCGATCATCGACGCGGTGAAGCTGTCGCACCTGCCGGGTTCGGGCTTCGCATACTTCGCGGTTGTCGCGAGCGTGTTCGTCACGGCGCTCTACTCGTTCCGCATGTACTTCCTGGTGTTCCACGGCGAAGAGCGTTTCCGCAAGCCGAAGCATCCGGAATCGCCGATGGGCATGGCGGCCGCGCACGGCCACGACGATCACGGCCATGGCCACGGTCATGACGACCATGCGCACGAGCCGCACGAGACCCCGTGGGTCGTGTGGGTGCCGCTGGTCCTGCTGGCCATTCCGTCGGTGATCATCGGTGCGATCGCGATCGGCCCGATGCTGTTCGGCGACTTCTTCCAGCACGGCGTCGCGTTCGACAAGGTGATCTTCATCGGTGAAAACCATCCGGCACTGGCCGAGATGGCCGAAGAGTTCCACGGCTGGGTGGGCATGGGCCTGCACTCGGTGTCGGGCCTGCCGGTATGGCTGGCGCTCGCCGGTGTCGTCGTTGCGTGGTTCCTGTACCTGAAGCGTCCGGAGCTGCCGGCGTCGATCCGCCGCGCGTTCGGTCCGATCTACACGCTGCTGGACAACAAGTACTACATGGACAAGATCAACGAAGTGGTGTTCGCCCGTGGTTCGGTGGCGATCGGCCGCGGCCTGTGGAAGGAAGGCGACGTCGTCGTGATCGACGGTCTCGTCAACGGCAGCGCGCGGTTCATCGGCTGGTTCGCCGGCGTGATCCGCTTCCTCCAATCCGGTTACATCTATCACTACGCGTTCGCCATGATCATCGGCATGCTGGGGCTCCTGACCCTGTTTGTAACGCTCGGCGGCAAATAAGGCGGGGGGACAACACTAATGCACGCTTTTCCGATTCTCAGTACCGCGATCTGGTTGCCGATCGTTTTCGGCCTCCTCGTGCTCGCGGTGGGTAACGACAAAAATCCGGGGACGGCCCGCTGGGTCGCGCTGATCGGTTCGCTGCTCGGTCTCGCGGTCACGATTCCGCTGATCACGGGCTTCGACTCGAGCACGGCTGCGCTGCAGTTCGTCGAACAGTCGACCTGGATCGAGCGCTTCAACATCGCGTATCACCTCGGCGTCGACGGCATCTCGATGTGGTTCGTCGTGCTGACCGCGCTGATCACGGTGATCGTCGTGATCGCCGCGTGGGAAGTGATCACCGAGAACGTCGCGCAGTACCTCGCGGCGTTCCTGATCCTGTCCGGGATCATGATCGGCGTGTTCTCGGCGGCCGACGGCCTGCTGTTCTACGTGTTCTTCGAGGCGACCCTGATCCCGATGTACATCATCATCGGCGTGTGGGGCGGCCCGAACCGCGTGTACGCGGCGTTCAAGTTCTTCCTGTACACGCTGGCCGGCTCGCTGCTGATGCTGGTCGCGCTGATCTACCTGTACACGCAGACGCATTCGTTCGACCTCGCGACGTGGCAGAACGCCAAGATCGCGATGACACCGCAGATCCTGTTGTTCATTGCATTCTTCCTCGCGTTCGCGGTGAAGGTGCCGATGTGGCCGGTGCACACCTGGCTGCCGGACGCGCACGTGGAAGCACCGACGGGCGGCTCGGTCGTGCTGGCGGCAATCATGCTGAAGCTCGGCGCGTACGGTTTCCTGCGTTTCTCGCTGCCGATCACGCCTGACGCGAGCCACTTCCTGGCACCGGTCGTGATCACGTTGTCGCTGATCGCGGTGATCTACATCGGCCTCGTCGCGATGGTGCAGGCCGACATGAAGAAGCTGGTCGCGTATTCGTCGATCGCGCACATGGGCTTCGTCACGCTCGGCTTCTTCATCTTCAACCAGCTCGGCGTCGAAGGCGCGATCGTCCAGATGATCTCGCACGGCTTCGTGTCGGGCGCGATGTTCCTGTGCATCGGCGTGCTGTACGACCGCGTGCACTCGCGCCAGATCGCCGATTACGGCGGCGTCGTGAACGTGATGCCGAAGTTCGCGGCATTTGCGATGCTGTTCTCGATGGCCAACTGCGGCCTGCCGGGTACCTCGGGTTTCGTCGGCGAGTTCATGGTGATTCTCGCGGCTGTCCAGTACAACTTCTGGATCGCATTCGGCGCGGCATTCACGCTGATCCTCGGCGCCGCCTACACGCTGTGGATGTACAAGCGCGTGTACTTCGGCGCGGTCGCGAACGATCACGTTGCAAAGCTGAAGGACATCGGCCGTCGCGAATTCGTGATGCTGGCCGTGCTCGCCGCGTTCACGCTGCTGATGGGTCTGTATCCGAAGCCTTTCACCGACGTGATGCACGTTTCCGTGGAAAACCTCCTCTCCCACGTCGCGCAGTCCAAGCTGCCGCTGGCCCAGTAATCGCGAGCGGAGGAAATCAAGATCATGAATGCTCCTATGAATGTCCTGTTGCCTGACGCGCTGGTGATGGTCGCCGTCGTCGTCGCATGGCTGAACGACACCTTTACCGGTGCTGCTGGCCGCCGCCTGACCTATCTGATCGCGGTGGTTTCGTCGGTCGTTGCCGGCGTGTGGTTCGCGGTGCAGGCGCTGGACCCGCAGCAGTATTACTTCTTCTCGCGGATGGTCGTCGTCGACTCGTTCGCGAGCATGATGAAGGCCGTCGTGTCGTTCGGCTTCGCGGTCTCGCTCGTCTATTCGCGCAAGTACCTCGAAGACCGCGACATGTTCCGCGGCGACGTGTTCCTGCTGGGCATGTTCTCGCTGCTCGGTCAACTGGTGATGGTGTCGGGCAACAACTTCCTGACGCTGTACCTCGGCCTCGAACTGATGTCGCTGTCGCTGTACGCCGTCATCGCGCTGCGCCGCGATGTCGCTCAGTCGAGCGAAGCCGCGATGAAGTACTACGTGCTGGGCGCGCTCGCGTCGGGCTTCGTGCTGTACGGCATTTCGATGCTCTACGGCGCGACCGGCTCGCTTGAGCTGGGCGAGGTGTACAAGGCGGTCGGCGGCAACACCGACGCGGCCGTGCTGATGTTCGGCGTGGTCTTCATCGTCGCCGGTATCGCGTTCAAGCTCGGCGCCGTGCCGTTCCACATGTGGGTGCCGGATGTCTACCAGGGCGCACCGACCGCGATGACGCTGTTCGTCGGCGGCGGCCCGAAGGTTGCCGCGTTCGCGTGGGGCCTGCGCTTCCTGGTGATGGGCCTGCTGCCGCTCGCTCAGAACTGGCAGACCGCGCTCGTGATCCTCGCCGCGCTGTCGCTGATCGTCGGTAACATCACCGGTATCGTCCAGCGCAACATCAAGCGGATGCTCGCGTACTCGGCGATCTCGAACATGGGCTTCGTGCTGCTCGGCCTGCTCGCCGGCATCGTGAAGGGCGACGCGGCCGCACCGGCGAACGCGTACAGCTCGGCGATGTTCTACGCGATCGTCTACCTGATCACGACGCTCGGCTCGTTCGGCGTGGTGATGCTGCTCGCACGCCGCGATTTCGAAGCGGAAACGATCGACGACTTCAAGGGCCTTAACAAGCGCAGCCCGGTGTTCGCGTTCGTGATGATGGTCATGATGTTCTCGCTGGCCGGTATCCCGCCGACCGTTGGCTTCTACGCGAAGCTCGCGGTGCTCGAGGCGACCGTCAACGCGGGTCTCACGTGGCTGGCCGTGCTGGCCGTGATTACGTCGCTGTTCGGCGCGTTCTACTACCTGCGCATCGTCAAGCTGATGTACTTCGATGCCCCGCAGGACGCGACCCCGGTCACCGGCGATTTCTGCAAGCGCACGATCCTCGTGCTGAACGGCATTGCAGTCGTGGTGCTCGGCCTGATCCCGAGCCCGCTGCTGACGGCCTGCCTGCAGGCGATCCGTCACACGCTGCCGCTGTAATGTCGGCAGCCGGCTGGTTCATCGTGCTGTTGGCGCTCGTATGCGCCAACGTACCGTTCCTGAACCAACGCCTTTTCGCCGTCGTGCCGATCGGTGCGACGAAGAAGAACGCGTGGGTTCGGATCGGCGAACTGATCGTGCTGTATTTCGTCGTCGGTGCGCTCGGCTTCTGGCTCGAGTCGCGCGCCGGCAACCGCTTCGAACAGGGCTGGCAGTTCTACGCGATCACGTTCAGTCTCTTCGTTGTATTCGCGTTTCCCGGCTTCACGTTCCAGTATCTCGTCAAACGACGCTGACGGCTTCGGCCGTCGCGTGCTCATTCCTCCGGAGCCCGCCGATGGCCGAACTACCCAATCACGACGCCGCACTGACCGAAACCTGCCTCGAGAGCGAGGCGATTTTCGACGGCTCGTTCCTCAAGCTGAAGCGCGATACCGTTCGTTTGCCCGACGGCAAGCAGGCCACGCGCGAATACGTCCAGCACCCCGGCGCGGTGATGGTGATCCCGCTGTTCGACGACGGCCGCGTGCTGATGGAAAGCCAGTATCGCTATCCGATCGGCAAGGTCATGGCCGAATTCCCTGCCGGCAAACTTGATCCGAACGAGGGCGCGCTCGCCTGCGCGGTGCGCGAACTGCGCGAGGAAACCGGCTACACGGCGCGCGAATACGTGTTCCTTGCCCGGATTCACCCGATCATTTCCTATTCGACCGAATTCATCGACCTGTATCTCGCGCGCGGCCTGACGGCCGGCGAGCGTAAGCTCGACGAAGGCGAATTCCTCGAAACCTTCACGGCGACGCTGCCCGACCTGCAGGAGTGGGTGCGCACAGGCCAGATCACTGACGTGAAGACGATCATCGGCACGATGTGGCTCGACAAGGTTCTGTCTGGCACCTGGCCGCTCGGCCCGGTCGAGAAGCCCTGACGGCGCGTCAGCGGCGGGTGGGGCGCCGCGTTACAATTGTGTGATGCGGCCGCTGTCCGGCCGTGCGATCCTCGTTTAGCACGATCGTTCACAAAAGCGCGTTTTGCGCTACACTCGCCACACGCCCTGATTCAGCATGAAGGTCCTCGATTTACAGTGCCCGCACGGTCATCGGTTCGAAGGCTGGTTCGCTTCCGCCGATGAGTTCGAAGCGCAGTTGTCCCGCAAGCTGGTCGAATGTCCGGTGTGCAGGACGACCGAGATCAACCGGATGCCGTCGGCGCCGCGCCTGAACCTGTCGGGTGCGACGCAGGCGCAGCCGACCGATCCGCGTGCGTTGCAGGCGCAGGTGATGCGCGCACTGCGCGAGGTGCTGGAGAAGACCGAGAACGTGGGCGAGCGCTTCGCCGAGGAAGCGCGGCGCATTCATTACAACGAGGCGCCGGCGCGCAGCATTCGTGGCGTCACGACGCCGGAGGATGCGCAATCCTTGGTCGAAGAAGGCATCGACGTGATGCCGCTACCGATTCCTGCCGCGCTGAAAGAACCGCTGCAATGACGTACGCAGTGTGTCCTTGCCGGGCCGGACGGCCGCGGCCAGGAGACACTGCGCATGGATCTGGATTACTCCCCCGCCGACGACGCGTTCCGCGTCGACGTCCGCGTCTGGCTCGAGGCCAACCTGCCTCATGCACTGCGCGCCAAGGTACTCGATCACAAACGACTGGACCGCGAAGATTTCGCGAGCTGGCACCGGATTCTCGGCCAGCGCGGCTGGTCCGCGCCCGCGTGGCCGGCCGAATATGGCGGTCCGGAATGGAACGCGACGCAGCGCCACATCTGGGATGAGGAGTGCGCACGCATCGGCGCGCCGACCGTGCTGCCGTTCGGCGTATCGATGGTCGCGCCGGTGCTGATGAAATACGGCAGCGAAGCGCAGAAGCGCCACTATCTGCCGCGCATTCTCGACGGTACCGACTGGTGGTGCCAGGGGTATTCGGAGCCGGGCTCCGGGTCGGATCTCGCATCGCTGCGCACGCGTGCCGAGCGTCATGGCGACCACTACGTCGTCAACGGCCAGAAGACCTGGACGACGCTGGGTCAGTACGCGGACATGATGTTCTGTCTCGTGCGCACCGATCCGGCGGCGAAGAAACAGGAGGGCATCTCGTTCCTGCTGATCGACATGAAGACGCCTGGCATCACGGTGCGCCCGATCATCACGCTCGACGAGGATCACGAAGTCAACGAGGTGTTCTTCGAGGACGTGAAGGTGCCCGTCGAGAATCTCGTCGGCGATGAAAACCGCGGCTGGACTTACGCGAAATACCTGTTGGGCCACGAGCGCACCGGCATCGCACGCGTCGGCGCGTCGAAGCGCGAGCTCGCATTCCTGAAACGCGTGGCGTCGAACCAGTTCAAGAACGGCAAGCCGTTGCTCGCCGATCCCGTGTTTGCCGCGAAGGTCGCGGCGCTCGAAGTTGAGCTGATGGCGCTGGAGGTGACGGTGCTGCGTGTCGTGAGCCGCGAGACGAGCGGCAAGGGGCCGGGCCCCGAGGCATCGATGTTGAAGATCAAGGGCACCGAGGTGCAGCAGGCGCTTACCGAGCTGATGTTCGAGGCGATCGGGCCGCTCGCCGCGCCGTTCGACGTCCCGTTCCTCGAGGGCGAACGCGAACACAGCAGCGCGGGCGACGATGATGCCGCGCCGCTCGCGGCCTACTACTTCAATTACCGGAAGACGTCGATCTACGGCGGTTCGAACGAGATTCAGAAGAACATCATCGCGCAGATGATCCTGGGGCTGTGATCAGGGAACGGAGACAACCATGGATTTCAGCTTTACCGATGAGCAGCAACAGTTTGCCGACGCGCTGCGTCGTTATCTCGGCGAGCAATACGGTTTCGACGCACGCCAGGCCATCGTGCGAAGCGATGCCGGCGTGTCGGACGCGCAATGGAGCGCATTCGCGGAGCTGGGCCTGACCGCGCTGCCCGTGCCGGATGCACAGGGCGGTTTCGGCGGCGGCCCGGTCGACATGCTGGTCGCGATGCAGGAGCTCGGCCGTGCACTCGTGGTCGAGCCGTACTGGGCGACGGCGGTCGGCATCGAGGCACTGCGTGTCGCCGGGTCCGGCACGGGTGACGATGCTGCGCTGCTGGAAGCGGTCGCACAAGGGCAGAAGCGCCTGGCCGTTGCATTCCACGAACCGCAGGCGCGCTACGACCTGTACGCACTCGATACACACGCGCGTGAGCAGGGCGGCACGTACCGACTGACCGGAACCAAGTCGGTCGTTCAGCACGGCGCTCAGGCGCATGCGTGGATCGTACCCGCGCGCGTCGACGGCGGCGGCATCGGCCTGTTCGTCGTCGAGCGCGATGCCGCGGGGGCGAAACTCGTCGACTACCGGACGATCGACGGCCAGCGCGCTGCGACGATCGAGCTGCGTGACACGCCTGCGCGGCAGCTGACGGGCGGCGCACGCGATGCGGCCGCACTCGAGCAGATTGCCGATTACGCGACCTTCCTGCTTTGCGCGGAAGCGGTCGGCGCACTCGACGAGCTGAACCGCGCGACGGTCGAATACACGAAGACGCGCGAACAGTTCGGCGTACCGATTGCACGTTTCCAGGCACTGCAGCACCGGATGGTCGACATGCTGATTCATGCGGAGCAGGCGCGCTCGCTGACTTACCTGGCTGCGGTGCGTTACGCGGGCGGCGATGCCGATGCCCGTCGCAAGGCGGTGTCGGCCGCGAAGGCGCGGGTCGGCGCGGCCGCACGCTTCGTCGGGCAGCAGGCGGTGCAACTGCACGGCGGCATGGGCGTGACCAATGAGGTAGCCGCCGCACACCTGTTCAAGCGGCTGTCGATCATCGAGACGACACTCGGCGACACCGATCATCATCTTGCGCGCATTGCGGCCCTGCCGGATTTCGCGCAAACCGACGCGGCATGACGGCGGCGCGTGCGCGCGCCAGAGGAGATAGACAGTGGGTATCAGTTACGAAGATCTGGAAGTCGGCAGTACGACCGAAATCGGCCGCTATACGTTCGAATCGGACGATATCAAGGCATTCGCGCAACGCTACGATCCGCAACCGTTCCACCTCGACGAAGTGGCCGGCAAGGCATCGCCGTTCGGTGGACTGGTTGCGAGCGGCTGGCATACGTGTTCGGTGTTCATGAGCCTGCTCATCAAGAAGCTGGGGCCGGATTCGACCAGCATGGGCTCGCCCGGCATCGACTCTATCCGCTGGCTCAAGCCCGTGCGTGTCGGCGACACGATCACGATGTACCAGAAGGTCCACGACAAGCGCGTGTCGGCGAGCAAGCCCGATCGCGGCATCGTGTCGACGGAGTGGATCGGCGTCAACGGTGCCGGCGACACGGTGATCACCGTGCATACCAAGGTGATCTTCGGACTGCGTCATCCGCAAGGAGTAGGCGCATGACGGACGTGACAGTGCCGCTTATCGCGTCGGCGCAAGCGCTGCACGAGCGGGTCGGCGCGGAGCCGCTCGCGAGCGGCTGGGTCGAGATCGACCAGCGTCGCGTCGATGGTTTTGCCGACGCCACCGGCGATCATCAGTGGATTCACGTCAATCCCGAGCGGGCGCGGCGCGAGTCGCCGTTCGGCGGCCCGATCGCGCACGGATTCCTGACGCTGTCGCTGATTCCCGCGCTGATGACCGATGCGATGCGCTTCGAGCAGAAGATGGGCGTGAACTACGGACTGAACCGCGTGCGATTCCTGAAGCCGGTGCCGGTCGGCGCACGCGTGCGCGCGCTGTTCGCGGTGAAGGAAGCCGCAGAGGCCGCTCAGGGCGGCGTGCAGGTGACGTGGTCTGTGTCGATGCAGGTCGAGCGTCCGGACGTGCCGTTGCTCGTTTGCGCGGCGGAATTCATCACGCTGCACTATTTCTGATGCGCGCGGCGGCGTCGATGGATGCCGCCGCGTCTCTTGTTGCGTGGTTCGTCAGTGCTTTGCGTATTGCGTCGCACCGAACAGCATTTCGCGCGCCTTGTCGTCCTGCAGCGGCTTGCGCAGCGATGCAAGTACTTCGACGCCGCGCTGCACGGCCGGACGCGCGGCAATCGTTTCGTGCCAGCGCTTCACGTTTGGCAGTTCGTCGAGCGCGATGCCCTGATTCTGCCACGAGCGCGTCCACGGGAACGTCGCAATGTCCGCGATCGTGTACGTGTCGCCGGCGAGAAATTCGGATTCGCCGAGACGCTTTTCCATCACGTTGTACAGGCGCTTCGCTTCGTTCGTGTAGCGATTGACCGCGTACTCGATCTTCTCCGGCGCATACAGCCGGAAGTGATGCGCCTGCCCGAGCATCGGGCCGACGCCGCCCATCTGAAACATCAGCCATTCGAGCGTCGCGTAGCGCTCGGCCGGCTCGGTCGGCAGGAACTTGCCGGTCTTTTCCGCCAGGTACACGAGGATCGCGCCCGATTCGAACAGCGAGATCGGCTTGCCGCCGGGGCCGTCCGAGTCGACGATCGCGGGGATCTTGTTGTTCGGGCTGATCTTCAGGAATTCGGGCTTGAACTGGTCACCCACACCGATATCGACCGGATGCGCACGATACGCGAGGCCCGTTTCCTCGAGCATGATGTGTACCTTGTGGCCGTTCGGGGTCGCCCAGCTGTAGACGTCGATCATCGTCAACTCCTTTATTGCATGCGCGAAAACGGCGCCGGCGGGGCGCCGCGACAGGCGGTCATTAGAGCATGGATCGATGCGGGCTGCAGGCGACGGAAACGTGCGGTCGCGCGCCTGCGCGTGCATGGCGTTGCGGCGACCGAAACGCTGCTGTAACGGCGAGGGCTTGCGTATCAGCGCTTGTAGTGCGGTTGGCGTTTCTCGAGGAATGCGGTAATCCCTTCGAATGCGTCCGCATGATGCAACGATGCGACGAAGTGATCGCGCTCGGTGTCCAGATGCGCATCGAGCGGCTGTGCGGCCGCATCGTCGAGCAGCGACTTGATGCGCGTGAGCGCGTTCGGCGAGATGCCGGCAAGCGAGTCGGCCCACGCGAGCGCGTCGGACAGTGCGGCACCGGGCACGGCGAGCCGATTGACGACGCCGAGTGCATGCAGGCGGTCGGCCGCGACGGGCTTGCCCTCGAACAGGATTTCGGCGGCGAGCGCACGCGGCAGTGCGCGCGAGAGAAACCACGAGCCGCCGCCGTCGGGCGTGAGGCCGACACGCGCGTACGACATCACGAACTTCGCGTCGTGCGCGGCAACGATCAGGTCGCACGCGAGCGCGAGCGAAAAGCCCGCGCCGGCCGCCGCACCTTCGACTGCCGCGATCACGGGCTTGGTCGCTGCGCGGATCGCCGTGATCCACGCGGCGAGTTGATCGATGCTGTCGGCCTGATAGGACGGATCCTTCGAGCGGTTGTCGAGCAGCCGGTTCAGGTTGCCGCCCGCGCAAAAGAAGCGATCGGCACCCGTGAGCACGACCGCGCGAACGGCGGGGTCGCGCTCGGCGGTGGCGAGCGCCTCGACGCCGGCCGCATACATGTCGGGATGCAGCGCGTTGCGTGCGCCGGGATTGGACAGCGTGAGGACGAGCGTCGATTCGCTCTCGGGCGGACGCGAGGCCAGCAGTTCAGCACTCATGCGAGTGTGTCTCCATCGGATGGCGAGGCTGCGGCACCGCATGCTACGCGGGCGCATGCGCATACCCGTGAGGGTGCTGCCGCAGCGGATGCGTTGTTGTCGTGACAGACGCGAAACTGCTTTAGACTAGCACGAACGTGCTTTTCAGCGCGACGCATCCCGATGCCGCCGGCATCGCCGCGGCCGCGCTTCAGCAACGAAGGAGACCCCGATGCTACAGCTGTGCGGTATTCCGTTGTCCAACTATTACAACAAGGTGAAGTTCGTCCTGCTCGAACATGACATCCCGTTCGAGGAAATGGCATGCAGCCTGCCGATCAGCGATCCGGCACTGCTCGCCGATTCGCCGCTCGGCAAGATTCCGTTCTTGAAGACGGAAGAGGGCGCGCTGTTCGAATCGCAGGTGATCATCGAATATCTGGCGGCGCGTTATCCCGACAAGGCCATTTTCCCGGCCGGCCCGTTCGCGGCCGCGAAGGTGCGTGAACTCGTCGAGACGCTCGAGCTGTATCTCGAATGGACCACGCGCGAGGTCTATACGGAAGCGTTTTTCGGCGGCAAGGTCAGCGACGGGACGAAGGCGCACGTCGAGAAGCGCCTGCCGCGCTCGATCGATGCGTTCAAGCGGATGACGCAGTTCTCGCCCTACGTGCTCGGCGACACGTTCAGTCTTGCGGACATTGCCGCGACGATTCATCTGCCGGTGATCGGCATGGCGACGAAGGCCATCTTCGGTCGCGATTTCCTGCTTGATGCCGGCATTGACTGGAAGGCGCACGCGAAGCTGGTCGGTGAGCGGCCGGCCGCGCAGCGCGTGGCGGCTGATCGCAAGGCCTACGTCGAGGCGACGAGCGCTGCGCGTTCGTAAGCGCGGCGTGGGCGCGGTGTCGTACCGCGCCCGGCCGCCCATGCAGGCCTTACAGGCGTGCGAGCCGTTCGAGTGCGGATGCCAGCGTGCTTTCCTGTTTCGCGAAGCAGAAGCGCACGACGCCCGATTCGCGCGGTTCGTGATAGAACGCCGACACAGGAATCGCCGCCACGCCGATCTCCGACGTGAGCCACTTCGAGAATTCCGCTTCGGGCAGGTCGCTGATCGCCGAATAGTCGACGCACTGGAAGTACGTGCCGGGGCATGGCAGCAGCTTGAAGCGCGTGCGCTCGAGGCCGGCGCGGAAGAAGTCGCGCTTCTTCTGGTAGAAGTCGGGCAGTGTCAGGTACGGTGCCGGATCGCGCAGGTAGTCGGCGAGCCCGACCTGCATCGGTGTGTTCACCGTGAACACGTTGAACTGATGGACCTTGCGGAACTCCGCGGTCAGCGCGGCAGGCGCCGCGACGTAGCCAACCTTCCAGCCCGTCACATGGTAGGTCTTCCCGAAGCTCGACACGATGAAGCTGCGCGCGGCCAGTTCCGGGTAGCGTGCGACGCTTTCATGGCGCGCGCCGTCGTAGACCATGTGTTCGTACACTTCATCCGACAGGATCAGCACGTTGGTGCCGCGCACGATCTCCTCGAGCTTGCGCATGTCGGCCTCGCGCCACACCGTGCCGGTCGGATTGTGCGGCGTGTTGATCATGATCATTCGCGTTTTCGGCGTGATCGCGGCGGCCAGGCGATCGAACGGAATCGCATAGTCTGGCGCTTCCAGCGTGACGAACACGGGCTTGCCGCCGGCGAGCTCGATCGACGGCAGATAGCTGTCGTAGGTCGGTTCGACGACGATCACCTCGTCACCCGGATGGACCGCGCACAGGATCGCCGTCAGCAGGGCCTGCGTCGCGCCGGCCGTGACCGTGATCTCGGTGGCGGGATCGTAGAGCCGGCCGTAGACCTGCGCGATCTTGCCGGCGATCGCGTCGCGCAACGGCGCGACGCCGGCCATCGGCGGATACTGGTTGTGACCGTTGCGCATCGCGGTCGCGACCGCGTCGACGATGCGCGGGTCGCAGTCGAAATCCGGGAAGCCCTGGCCGAGGTTCACGGCGCCTTTCTCGGCGGCGAGCGCGCTCATGACCGTGAAGATCGTCGTGCCGACGTTCGGCAGGCGCGAGGGGAAAACGGGAGTCGTGGGCATGTCGGAAGGAGCGTTCATCGATACGGTCGTAAGCGGGTGGTGCCGGGCCCTTCAGGCCGGCGTGGTAGTGGTGGCCAACGCGGCATCGAGCGCGCAGGCTTCGGTAAACGGCGCGGGCTGCGCGATCCGGAAGCCGAAATCGCGCGCGGTGCGCTTCGCGAGCTTGAGCAGCGCACGGTCCTTCGATACGAGCCAGTCCGCCTGCGCGGCGCGCGCAAGCTCGAGGAATTTCTGGTCGTCGCGGTCCTTGCACTTTGGCAGGGGGGGCGCACCGGCGTCGACGGGCGGTGGCTCGACGAGGCTCGTCAGGCGCGCGACGGTCGCGAGCGCTTCGGCCTTGTCGATCGCGCGCGCCTGAAACTGCGGATAATCGAGCACGAGCACGAGTTCGTTCAGGCAGCGGCCGTCGATTACGGCGGCCAGCGTGCCGCGTTCGAGCGCAGCCCGGATCGGGCGTGTGGCAGGGTCGTCGAATACGAGTATGTCGATCCAGACGTTCGAGTCGAGCACGACGCGATGTGCGGCATGCGGGGCGATGGAGCGGGTCATTCGTTACAATCGGTGGTTTTCGTCTGACCGCAAGGCACGGCGTGCCAGCGAGCCTCTATGATAATCGTTCTCTCCCCAGCCAAATCCCTCGACTACGATACGCCCGCCCACGTCCCGTCTTACACGAAGCCTGCATTCGTCGACGATGCGTCGGAACTGATCGACGGCCTGCGCAAGTTGTCGCCGCAGGACATCTCGACGCTGATGGACATCTCCGACCCGCTCGCGCGGCTGAACTTCCAGCGCTATGCGGACTGGTCGCCGACCTTCACGACGGCCAACGCGAAGCAGGCGGTGCTCGCGTTCAACGGCGACGTGTACGAAGCGTTCGATGCCAAATCGTTGTCGGCCGCCGATCTCGACTACGCGCAGCAGCACGTGCGCGTGCTGTCGGGCCTGTACGGGCTGCTGCGTCCGCTCGACCTGCTGCAGCCGTACCGGCTCGAGATGGGTACCCGATTCGCGAACGCGCGCGGCAAGGATCTGTATGCGTTCTGGGGCGACCGGATCACGCGGGCGCTGAACGAGCAGCTCGAGACGCGCAGCGGCGCGGCGCGCGTGCTGATCAACTGCGCGTCGACCGAGTACTTCAAGTCGGTCAAGCCGAAACTGCTGGCCGCGCCGATCGTCACGCCGGTGTTCGAGGACTGGAAGGGCGGCCGCTACAAGATCATCAGCTTCCATGCGAAGCGCGCCCGTGGCTTGATGGCGCGCTACATCGTCGAGAACCGCATCGCCGAACCGGCGGCGCTGAAGGATTTCGCGGTGGAAGACTACGCGTTCGATGCCGCTGCGTCGAATGATTCGACTTACGTATATCGCCGGCGAATCGGCGAATGACCAAGCCGGCCGTTCACGAGACGGCCGGCGCATGCATGAGGCCGGACCCGCGGCAAACTGCCGGTTCCGGTCGACACTGGAGAGATAGATGACCCTTTCGATCACCAGCAATTTCGACGCGGGCGCCATCGACGTCGTGTCGTGCGACAGCCCCGACGCGATCCGGCTGCGCGTACGCGGCGACAACCGCTCGGAATTCGCGCAATGGTTCTACTTCCGCTTGACGGGCGCACGCGGTACGCGGTGCGTGATGTCTTTCGAGAATGCGGCCGAATGCGCGTATCCGTCGGGATGGCGTAACTACAGTGCGGTCGCGAGCTACGACCGGGTCGACTGGTTCCGCGTGCCGACGACGTTCGACGGCAAGACGATGACCATCGACCATACGCCCGAGTTCGACAGCATCTACTACGCGTATTTCGAGCCGTACTCGGAGGAGCGTCATGCAGCGTTCCTTGGGGCGGTCCAGCAATTGCCGCAGGCGAGCGTCGTCGAGCTCGGCCGAACGGTCGAAGGCCGTCCGATGTCGCTGCTGACGCTCGGTACGCCGGAGGTCGACGGCGCACCGAAGAAGAAGGTATGGATCATCGCGCGCCAGCACCCGGGTGAGACGATGGCCGAGTGGTTCGTCGAAGGGCTCGTCAAGCGACTGGCCGGGTGGGGCGACTGGGCGGGCGATCCGGTGGCGCGCAATCTATACGACCGCGCGACGTTCTACATCGTCCCGAACATGAATCCGGACGGCAGCGTGCACGGCAACCTGCGCACCAACGCGGCGGGTGCGAACCTGAACCGCGAGTGGATGGCGCCCGATACCGAGCGCAGCCCCGAAGTGCTGGCTGTGCGCGATGCGATCCATTCGATCGGCTGCGACATGTTCTTCGACATTCACGGTGACGAGGATCTGCCGTACGTGTTCGTCGCGGGTTCGGAAATGCTGCCGAGCTTCACGGAGCAGCAGGGCAAGGAGCAGACCGCATTCATCGATGCGTTCAAGGTCGCGAGCCCGGATTTCCAGACCGAGCACGGTTATGCGGCGAGCAAGTACAAGGAAGACGCGCTCAAGCTCGCGTCGAAGTACATCGGCCATCAGTTCGGCTGCCTGTCTTTGACGCTCGAGATGCCGTTCAAGGACAATGCGAACCTTCCGGACGAGCGGGTCGGCTGGAACGGCGAGCGGAGCGCCGCGCTCGGCGCGGCGATGCTGGCGGCAATCCTGGTGCACGTCGAGACGTTCGCGTAAGCGTACCTTCGTCGATATGAAAAAGCCGGCGCATCGCACGATGCGCCGGCTTTTTTGCTTCTGTCGTTGCCGCTCCGTCGGATCAGGACTTCTTCTTCGCGGTTTTCTTCTTCACGGCTTTCTTCTGGCCGCTTGATTTTTGCGTTGCAACGGCCTTCTTGCCGGTGCGGCCGGATGTCTTGGCCTTGCCGCGGTGCGACTTGCCCTTGAACTTCTTCGTCGACGACGACGGGCGCTCGACACGCGGCTTCAGTGGTGGCACCGGATCGTTCCAGCTGAACGCCAGCATTTGTTGTCCGACATAGCCGCAGCGGAATTTCAGCGGTGTCGGGTCGCTGCCGTCGCTGTGGACGCCGAGGCCGTCCACGGTGACGATGTTGTCGACCTTCACGCGCTGCTTGCCCTGATCGAACGAATCGTTCCACGGCGTGATCGTCGCGTTGCCATTTTCGAACGCGTTCGGCGCGAAGTCGACGCGGTCGAAGGCCGTCGATGTGCTGGCGATGAAGCTGCCGTGCGCCGCACAATCGGCGACGATCGGATCCGCATGCATCTCATTGACGAATTTGTTGATCAGTTCGGAGCGCTGATCGAGGAGGTCGGCGAATACCGGTGCCGGAAGCGCAAGCGACAGGCCCGCGACACAGGCTGCCAGCTTGCCGAACGCCCGGAAGATCCGGAGCGAGGCAGGTGAGCTGTCCATCTGGTTATTGGTGAGGAGCGAATGAGACATCGGGCACGTATAGATGCCCGATGAAGAACAGGAGTTCAATCTTAGCGTAAAAAAGTCGTGCGGCAGTAGATGTCGCGCTCTCCCGCGCTGCGGAAGCGGATCGTCACGCGCACCGATCGCACCGGGACCGGCGTGTTCAGGCGCGCGGGCCGCCGAGGCGATAGCGCCGAACGTCGAACGTCGTGACCCACGCCGGACGATAGACGGCGATGAGTGCGGTGGCCATGCCGGTGAACCACGCTTCGCCGAGCGCGAGCAGCGCGGTGTTCAGCAGATAGCCTGCGGGAATGACGACGGGCACGCCGTCCGCGAGAACGAGCCGGACACCGGCCGCAGCCGCGGCGACGGTGACGATCGCGATGGCCGGTGACAGGAATCCCTGGCAGGTGATGAACGACGCGAGATTGTGCGGGAGCCGCGCGATCGCGGCGCGTTGCAGCAATGCGGACACGGCGACCGGCAGCGCGCCGTAGATCAGATAGGTGACGCCGACGCCTTGCCACGGCGCGTCGAAGACGATAGCGGCGACGGCAGTGACGGCGCCCATCGCGATCAGCGCAAGCGTCCAGTCGAACAGCGTGACGAGCAGCGTCGCGCCGAGCAGGTGCATGACGATGCCGTCTTCGAGCCACGCGTTCGAGGCCCAGAGCACCGTGATCGCGGTGACGAGCGCGAGCCACACGTGCTGGAGCGTTGCGTCCTGGAGACGGACGAAGGGACGATTCCAGAGCGCGAGCGCGAGCAGCGCCACGGCGGCGATCCAGCCACCGATGCCAACCCAGAGCGGAAGCGGTGTGAAAAGAAAACCCATGCGTCCATATTACTCGTTGAGCATCAAAGGTGGGAATCCGCACATGTCGACCGTCGCAATATCGATACTGTCCGATCAGCGCTCGCGCCGAAACCGCGCTGGCGGTTCGGCCGCGAGCGGCAGGTCCCGGGTGTCGGTGTTCGCGGCGGGCAGCGGGTATGGACGGTCGTTCCGTTGCTTGCGCAGCGGAACCGGGCCGCGTTCGCCGATGACGGGCTTGCTTGCACGATCACGGTTCGCCAGCAATACCTCGAGATGCGGCGACAGCCACCCGTTGTAGATCGCGACTGCGGCGGCGCGGTTTGCCGCGCCCAGCTGCTGGAAGATGCTTGCGAGGTGGATCTTCACGGTACCTTCGCTGATGCCGAGCGTGCGAGCGATCATCTTGTTGGTGCTGCCCATATGGACGAAGCGCATGATCTGCGCCTGTCTCGGCGAGAGGAGGCCGCTTGGCGGGCGACGCGGCAGCGATCCTGCGAGCGTCTGGAAATGGGCGTCGTGGCGTACTGCGGCAGTGGAGGGCAGCAGGCTGAGTGCGATGGGCGGGATGTAATGGCCGCCCAGCAGAACCATTTCGAGTGCCCGCACGATCAGGTGCGGCCGCGTGGAGTGCGGGATCACACCTGCGACGCCATAGTTGTAGAAGCGCTGGATGGCTTCCGGCGTGGATTCGTCGATCAGTACCGCGGCGGGTGTCGGCGAACAGGCGCTGCAGAGCGCCTGGAGTTCGCAGAGGCGGCCGACGTCCAGCCAGTCGATGGCAACGAGGTCGAAGCGCTGGGTGCGCAGCAGCCGGCGCGCCTGGAAGCCATCGGGCGCATCGTTGATACTGGCGTGACGGTCGATCTGCCGCAGCAGGGCCTTCAGTCCGTCACGCCGTTCGGCGTCTGAGTTCAGCACCAGGAACCGCATATTCAACCTCCGTAAGGTGAGTCATTGAGCTGCCGTTGGCATGCGTTGGATCCGATAATGACAAAAACCTTACACGAAGTCTGCTTGGCTGAAAGGCTTAGGAGAAGTCTGAAATTTCGAGTGAGGGAAATGCGGACGAGAAAAAAGCCGCTCCGGCTGGAACCGGGAGCGGCTTCGTCGGGCAGGCGCTGCGGGCCTGCGATGCACGATCAGTGAAAGTGCGGTTGGGCGGGCGACGCGTCTTCTGGCATTTCCGCGTGGACGATCTCGCCGAGCGGATCCGCATAGAGCGGCACGCCGCAGTCGTCGCAGTATTCAGGCTCGAAGCGGCCCGCGTGCCGGCGGACGTCGGTCACGCCGCATTCCTTCAGCAGACTTACGATCTCCTCAAGCGGCCCTTCGATCGGTGCTTCGCCTTCGAGCGTCGCGCTGTCGATCGACACGTCGCCGTTTTCGCGGCCGTAGAGCGGCCACACGACGCCATAGATCACGTCGTTGCTGGCGCGTCGCGTGAAGCCGACGCGATACTCGTCGATCCGGCGCTCGCCGAAGCCCGCGACCACGGCGCGCAGCTCTTGCGGTGCCGTACCAAGTGTGTCGAAAAGATAACGTATAGCCGTTCGGACCGTGTGCGGACGGATGCGCTCGTCCGCATCACGGCAGGCCGAATAGTATGCGTCCGGGAGCAGGCATTCGAACTCGCAGCCGGGGAGGGCAATCGACAGGTTCGGACCACCCTGCGCGGTCCATTGCTCGAGACACTGACCGCGTTCGATCCGATTGCCGTGCTCTTCTTCCTGCCAGCGGAACAGCGGTGCGCCGGCTGGAGCGGCGACGACGGCGAGGAGGAAGCGCGGGTCAGCCAGGATCGGCGAGGTTTCGGGCAGGTCGCCGAAGCTGAGCTTGGCTGCATGCTGGCCGAGCGCCGCGTGCGCGAGTTGCTGGGCGAGCCGGTAGGTCTCGACGTGGTGGCGCGGCAATTGGTCGATGCTGTAGAGGAACGGGGCCAGCCCGACCAGCGTGCCGGTAGCGAGCACGTGCGCCTGAAGGTGCGTGCGCAATGCGTCGGCGACGTCGCCTTTCAGCGGGCCCGACGGGATCATATAGCGCGTCCAGGCAAGAACGGGAACGGCGACCAGCAGCGCATCGTACGGCTGGCCGTCGTGCTCGATCACCATCGATTCACTATGCGTCTCGGCCATGTCGGCGAGCGCGCCATAGGCGTCAGGGTGGTTCTGCTGCAGATGGTCGAGTGCCGCGTCGAGCGTGGTCTGGTTGCCGTTGCGAACGATCTTGGCGAGTAGCGCATCGAGCTTCGCTTCCCAGAAGCGATCCTCGATGCGGCTGCCCGAGGCGAAGAGCGCAAGCGACAGGCCGACCAGTTTGTCGGCGTCGGGGGGGAGGCGTTTGGCGATTCGCTGGCGCATATTAAATACGTATAGAAAGGGGCGAAGAACCTCACATTCTAGTCCGTTCTTTGCACCATAAGCGGTCTCGTGCTCCGGCATGGCCGGAAGGCCGAATCGGCGGGGATGAAGAAAAATCCATCAAACCCTTGCGCGATTGCCGGGAGCTGCTTAGAATCACGCCTCTTTCGCGCTAACGGAAACGCGGCGCGGAGGAAGAAGGGAAGCGGTGCGATGGAGGGTTGGTTGTAGAGCCCCGGCGCACATGAAGTTGAACCCAGTCGCCGCAACGAAGCAGTTCAAAAAGTTGTTGACTGACTGAAAAACACGGTTCATAATCTCGCTTCTCTGCTGCTGAAAACGCAGCGCTGCTGGGAAACTTCAGGTTTCTCGCAGAAATGCTCTTTAAAAATTAACAGCCGATAAGTGTGGGCGCTTGATGGAAGCGAGCT